>JBCBKE010000091.1:0-9358 GCA_038522375.1 Pseudomonadota bacterium | reverse complement strand
CGATTTCTACTTTGCCAAACCCCATCATCCTCGCATCGCTCCTGTGAGAAAAACTCTTCTAACAATGGTGGGCGGTAGAATACTCGAACTTTCGGCCTCGTCGATGTCAACGACGCGCTCTAACCAACTGAGCTAACTGCCCACATCCGGTCATGACCGGGAGGAGGGTACTGGCGTATCTGCTGGCAGGAGTCAAGCACAAGGATGCGCCTTTTCTGGCCCGTCTTGTCGGCTCGGCAAACTGTCTGTCAGGCCGCCATCACCCGGTCGACCTCATCGACGATTTCCCGCAAATGGAAAGGTTTGGAGAGCACCTTCGCACCCGCCGGTGTCTGCGCGCCCGATGACAGGGCAACGGCGGCAAATCCGGTGATGAAAACGATCTTCATCGCCGGGTCCAGCTCCGCTCCCCGGCGGGCCAATTCGATCCCGTCGAGCCCCGGCATGACGATATCGGTCAGCAGGAGGTCGAAGACTTCGCGCTCGAGGGCTTCAAGCGCACTTTCTCCATCGGCGAAATCGTGCACGTCATGACCGGCCCGGCGAAGGGCGGCAGCCAGGAAGCTGCGCATGGAGTCATCATCCTCGGCCAGAAGGAGCTTGCTCATCACACTCTCACACCTTTTCACCCTCAACAGTATTGCAGTTAGCGTGCAGTCGGTAAATCTCCGATAAACGGTGACAGCATTTCCCTTGACTAGTGGGTCAACAAGCAAACCATACATACCGATGCGCCTTTCTGATTTGCAGACACCGGCCGTAGCGCCGCCAGAGCCGGTCGATGACGGTCGCCCCTACGATCTTTTCGTCGCCGATGGTGGCGCTCGCCCCCTTCTGTTCGCATCGCCCCATTCGGGCAAACTCTACCCGACGGCCATGCGCGCGGCGCTGACCGTTCCGCTCATCGACCTCAAGCGGACCGAGGATGCCTTTATTGACGAGATGTTCCGGCCTGTGACGCGCCTGGGCGGACAGGTGCTCGCGGCCCGCTACGCCCGGGCTTTTGTCGATCTCAACCGTGATGCGGCCGAACTGGATCCCGGCATGTTTGCCGATGGAACCCCGCGCCCGTGCGGTGTGCCGGGGGCGCGGGTGCAGGCGGGCCTCGGCAGCCTGCCCCGTGTGGGGGCAAGTGGCCGGAACATCTACGCCCACAGGTTGAGCCGTGCGGAAGGGGAAAGCCGGCTGACCGACGTGCACGATGCCTATCACGCGCGCCTCAAGGGCGAATTGCAGGCCCTGCGCAGCCGGTTCGGCGCCGCCTTCCTGATCGATTGCCATTCCATGCCGTCGGTTCAGCCGGGCCGGCGCGGGCTGGCCGAAATCGTCCTTGGCGACCGGTTTGGTTCGAGCTGTTGCGGTCGGTTGACCTCCGCTGTCGAACGGGCATTCCGGCGGCTCGGCTACCGGGTCGCGCGGAACGCACCCTATGCCGGGGGCTACACGACGCGCCAGTATGGCCGGCCGCGGCGGGGGATCCACGTCCTGCAAATCGAGATTCGCCGTGACCTCTACATGGATGAGACGCTGGTCAAGAAAACGGCCGGTTTTTCAAGCCTGCAAGCTGATATTTTCAGCGTTTGCAACGACTTGGCCGCCCATGTGGACGATCGCACCAGCCTGAACTGACGGTAGGCTACGCCCTGATCCAAAAAAAATGCCGGACCATGAAGGCCCGGCGTTTTAAGGTAAGGGAGGAAACGCCAAGAGGCGTCAGCACCGAAGTGCTGATCTGATACTATTGTGCAATGCAAAAATCGCAACCTAAAAATGCGGCGGTTGCGAAGCGATCCGGCAGAGCCGTTATGCATTTCTGCTCAGATCGCCCCTGAACCTTACCCCATGAACGGCGCCGCAGTCATCGGCGAGGGGCGTTCCGAGGGGCGTCTGACGCGCTTCGGGACCGATGCGGCACATACTTTGCTCCTCCCGCTTCGACCATCCTGAAACGGGACGAGGCCGTCCCCCATCACGACGAACGGAGTATATGATGGCTGACGATATTGACCTCCACGTGGGCAAACGCCTGCGTCGCCGCCGCCGCTTGCTCGGCATGACCCAACAGGATCTCGCCGGCCAGGTCGGTGTTCGTTTCCAACAGATCCAGAAGTATGAGTGTGGCGCCAACCGCATCACCTCGTCCCGCCTGTTCGACCTTTCCAAGGCCCTGAACGTGTCGGTCCAGTACTTCTTCGACGGCCTCGCGCCATCGGACGCCATGGTGACCGTTGCCAACGATGCCGAGCGCCTTGAGGGCGACATCCTCTCCCAGAAAGAGACCCTGGAACTGGTTCGCGCCTACTACCGGCTGAGCGAGCGTCCCCGCAAGCGCCTGCTCGAGCTTGCAAAGGCCCTTGAAAGCGACGCGGTGGATGCGGCCAAGGACGGCGCGGCTTGACGTAATCGCCGCTGTCGGTCCCCTTGGGGCATGACTGACATGCGCAACATCGACGATACGGTCGCCTTGATGCGGCAGCTCGCTGGGGCTGCCGCATCTGCGATTCTTCCCCATTTCAGGGCTGGCACAGTCATCGATGACAAGGGCCCCGGCGCGTTCGATCCGGTCACCGAAGCCGACCGGGCGGGCGAGCGGGCCATGCGCGCCATTCTTGCCGAGCAGGCCCCTGAAGACGCGATCATCGGTGAGGAGTATCCTGCGGCACCGGGGTCCAGTGGCTGGACCTGGTACCTGGATCCGGTGGACGGCACCCGCGCCTTCGTGGCCGGCCTCACCAGTTGGGCAACGCTGATTGGCCTGGCTGACCGCACCGGCACACCGGTTTTCGGGTGCATCGCCCAGCCGTTCCTCGGCGAAACCTATCTCGGCTGGCCCGGTGGTGCAGCCCTTGAGAACGGCAGCGGCGACGGTGCGATCGGAGTGTCGGCGTGCCGCGACCTGCGCGAGGCCGTTATCGCCACCACAGACCCTTTCATCTTCACCCCCGCCGAGGAAGGCGCGTGGACCCATCTCCGCCACACCGCCCGGCTCGTCCGCTACGGGCTGGACGCCTATGCCTACGCCCGGCTCGCCGCTGGCACGATGGATCTGGTGGCCGAAAGCGGCCTGAAATCCTGGGACATGGCCGCCCTCATCCCGGTGGTGCGGGGCGCCGGCGGTCTCGCCCTGGACTGGCGCGGCCAACCTGCCACACTGAACGGGCCCGGCGGACAGCTTGTCTGCGCCGCGTCCCGGCCGGTGATGGACCAGGCCCTCCTGGCGCTCAAACGGTCTGCCGCGTGACAGGCGCGCGCCTTGCCATCGCCCCCGCGGTGGTCAACAAAGGCGGTCACGATTTCGCAACATGAGATACATCAATGGGCACCTTCCGCTGGCTGTCAGCCATCTCCGCCGCCGCCATCCTCGCCAGTTGCACTGCCAATGGCCCCGCACCGGGCGTTGAAGCGCTGGCAGACGCCGACCCCGCCGCAGAACCAGCCATGGCCGCGGAAACACCCGAGGCCGCACCGGACACCGAAATGACAGACACCGATCCCTACCTTTGGCTGGAAGCGGTCGAAGGCGACGATGCCCTCGTCTGGGTCCGCGCCCAGAACGAACGATCCCTGGCGATCCTCCAGGCCGACCCGCGCTACGCCCCGTTCGAAGCCGAAGCCCTCGCCATCGCCACGTCCGATGCCCGCATTCCTTACGGCAGCGTCCGCGATGGGATGGTCTATAATTTCTGGCAGGATGAAACCCATGTTCGCGGCCTCTGGCGGCGTACCCCGCTCGACAGCTACCGCACCAGTGACCCCGATTGGGAAACCGTGCTCGATTTCGACGCCCTCGCCGCGGCAGAGGACGCAAACTGGGTGTTCAAGGGCGTGGATTGCTTCCGCCCCATGGATGGCGACAAGACACGCTGCATGGTGTCCTTGTCCGATGGCGGCAAGGATGCCGTTGTCGAGCGCGAATTCGATCTTGATACTAGGACCTTTGTCGATGGCGGGTTCGAAACCTTCGAGGCCAAGCAGGCCACGGCCTGGCTCGACCCCGACACCCTGCTCATCGGCACCGATTGGGGCGGCGACGGCACCACCCTCACGGAATCCGGGTATCCATCCGAAGTGAGGATCTGGCGCCGGGGCACCACCCTTGATGATGCCGAAACCGTCTATGCCGGCGACAAGACCGATGTTGCCGTCTGGCCCATCTCACTGGAACTTGGCGACGGCACCATTCTGACCATGGTGCAGGAATCCGACACCTTCTTCACCCGCACCTACTGGTGGATCCCGGAGGTCGGGGAGGCGCCCGTCAGGATGCCGCTTCCGCCCAGGGCTGAGATCCAGGGCCTTTTCGATGGCCAGCTCCTGGTCAAACTCGAACAGGATTGGGACCGCTTTGCCTCTGGCGACCTCGTCTCCTTCCCCATCGCTGATTTCCTCGACACCCGCGCCCTGCCGGAGGTGAGCCTGGTCTTCAGCCCGTCAGAGACCCAGGCGGTCAACGGTGTCGCCATCGCCAAGTCCCGCGCGCTCCTGTCGATCAACGACAATGTCGCTTCCCGCGTGCTCAGCCTGCACCACGCCGAGGGGACATGGGTGATCGCCGATGTGAACCTGCCCGGACAGGGCCAGGTCGGCATCGCCTTCGCAAACCCGCGGGAAGAGGCGATCTTCCTGAATTACGAGGGCTTCCTCACGCCGGACTCCCTGCTCGAATACGCGCCCGGCGACGGGGGCATCACCACGCTCAAGAGCCTGCCGGCGAAATTTGACAGCGATGGCATGACCGTCGAGCAGAAGTTCGCCACCTCGACCGATGGCACCCAGATCCCCTATTTCGTCGTTCGGAAGGCCGCGCTGGAGACCGATGGCCCGGTCCCTACCTTGCTCTATGGCTATGGCGGTTTCGACATCTCCATGCGGCCATCCTATTCCGGCACCATCGGCAAGCTCTGGCTGGAGCAGGGCGGCGCTTACGTCCTCGCCAACATCCGAGGCGGCGGCGAGTTCGGCCCCTCCTGGCACCAGGCTGGCCTCAAGACCAATCGCCAGCGCATCTATGACGACTTCATCGCCGTCGGCGAAGACGTGATCGCCGATGGCCTGGCGACGCCCGAAACCCTCGGCATCTTCGGCGGGTCCAATGGTGGCTTGCTCATGGGTGTGATGCTGAACCAGCGGCCAGAGCTCTGGAACGCTTCCATCGTGGCTGTGCCCCTGCTCGATATGCTGCGCTACCACAAGCTGCTCGCCGGCGCGTCCTGGGTCGATGAGTACGGCTCCCCCGACATCCCCGAAGAGCGGGCCTTCCTCGAGACAATTTCGCCCTATCACAATTTCGATCCGGCCAAGCCCTATCCGACGCCCTTCTTCGTGACGTCAACCAAGGACGACCGGGTCCACCCGGGCCATGCCCGGAAGATGGCGAAACTGTTCGAGGATGCAGGCCTGCCTTTCCTCTACTACGAGAACATCGATGGCGGCCATTCGGCAGCGGCGAACCAGACCGAACTCGCCAAGCGCACCGCCCTCCAATACACCTACCTCGCCCGCCAATTGATGGACGCCCCTGAGTAACGGGCGGCCCCTATCCTGAAACTTATCCGACCGGCTTCCCGCGGGGGGAAACTGGTCGGCATGACCCGGCCCCACCCCCTCGATGATCCTCTGCTTGCGCCAGCGTGGCCCATGCTGGCGGCGCTCATCGAGGCGCTGGCCGTGCTGATCGCGCCCTGTGCGCCTGATGGTGCGCCCGTCTTCCTCCGCTTGCGGCAGCGGATCCGCAGCGCCCTGCGCCATATCGAACACACCCTCCGCCGCGCGCTCCTGCTGGCCGCGGACGCTGCGGTGTCGGCCCTGCCGCCCCTACGGCCCAGCCCGGCGATAACCGATACGAGCGTACCGCCCGCCAAGGCTAAGGCCGACAGCCAGGCGCTCCCTCGCTTCCGGCTCCACGAGACCCCGCCAAGCGCTCATCGGGACCGTGCCGCCAAGCCACGCCCCACACCCTCCGATCCCTACGGCCTGCTCCAGCTGCCCACACACCGCGAGTGGACCCGCTATGTCGCCCTGGTGATGACCGTGGAAAATCCATCCAACGCCATTCGCCGCCTGGCCCGTATCCTCCGCCGCCGGCGGGGAGATCCTTCCGTGGCCACGGCGAAGCGTGCTCGTCGGGCCTTGCCCTTCAACCCCGACACGCCGCCGGCCCGGATCAGGGATCTGTCCGATCCGCCGCCCGTGCCTGTTCCCATCTCAATTCATGCCGAGCCGAATCCATCGAGCGCCCCTCCAAAGGGCGTAAACCCTTGACGTGGCCAATGGTCAATCTTATTGTTAATCAATAAAAATAGGGACGAGAGATGATGCACGCCGACATTGTTCGCCTCACGCGCAGCGAGATCGACATCAAGATCCTGATCAACGGCCAGATGCATGTCCTGCAGTGGCGCCGCACGCTCTTCTGGGATGCGGTGCTGCTGAACGGCAAGCGCCAGGCCCATAGTTCCGGCCTCTGGGGGCGAGAGAAGGTTTACGGCCTCGTTTTCGGCAGGGCGCCCGATGGCTCTGGTGGCGAGCAGGTCATGTTCATCATTGATCCGCGCGAAAATGACTGGAGTGATGAGCGGGTTGGCGGTGTCCGATTGGAAACCAAGGACGGCCCGCTTCTGGCCTACGGCACCCTCGATCCGAAGTCGCTCGAAAAACCTGCCACGTTTTCGGACTGGATGAAAAAGCAGATGGGGATGGAATGGTAGGGGCGCCGCCCCTCCCTGCCATCAAGTCAGCAGCCTGACCTTCGCGCGACGCGTTTCGGGTCCGAACGCGGTATCGGTTTCCTCAATGCCAACGACGACATCCGCCCGCCCGAGGAAAAACACGCGCAGCAGGCCTGCAACACTCTCGCCCCGCGCCGCCGCGATGTCCCGCGTCGAATCCGGCGCCACACTGGAGACCGCCAATCCGCTCACCTCGATCCGGTCCACATCGCAGCGGAGATAGAGCAGCGCCACCCGCATCAGCATCGCCGCCGCTTCCTCCGACACATCGCTTTCAAAGGCCGGGAAATAGATATCAAGCGTGCTGGACGGGCAGCTTGGATCGCCATCGGACAGCTCGCTCCGCGCCGCCTCCGCCTCGTCGCCGGGCAGGACGAGGCTGGCCGATACACCTTGCCAGCCCAGGGCAAGGGCAACCGTCAGGCTGAGGGCTGTGGATTTGATAAGTTTCAACATTTGCGTAACCGTCCAGGGGAGTTTTGACGCATTTTTTCGCCTGTTAGGCAAGATTTCGATCCGTTCAGGTTGCGATAGGGGGTTGCAGGAAGTGTGCCTTGCGAGACGGCACCTGCGCCCCGATTGGCACCACAACGCTCAACGCCCAAAGGCAAGGGAGCGCCGCCGCCCGAACCGGTTCGATGATCCACCCCGGTCCTTGATCGCGGCCGTCACGGCTTCCCGGATCGGCCAGCGCAACAGCACAGCAGCCGCAGCGAACACGAAGAAGATCACTTCAAGGTCTGGCGAGGATTTGGTGATGATTGCCTTGCAAAGCAGAGCGAGACAGCCGCCGCGGCAGGCATGGGAGATGATGACCCGCTCCGAGGTTGGCGGACCGATCGGACGGCTGACAGCCAGCGTCGTCAGCAAGCCAAGGTAAATCGCCGAGCCGATGGCTCCCAGCGTCGCGAGGCAGGCAATGATGAAGTTGGATGAACGGATACTGCCGAGACCCAGGCCCGTCAGGTTCGCCTCAAACGCCGCTTCCAGGGCGTGCATGTTCCACTCCATGCGCTCGACCCCGGAATCGCTTTCCAGTTTCGAAAAGAGGAGTTGGTCAAAATACGCGCTGAATGTCTCATTCGTTGCCGCAACGATCCAGATGCCGACTGCCAGCGTCGGCAGCGCCGCAAAGACCGTGAACAAGAGCCAGTTCCGCCGGGTCACGAGTTTGCTGTGCCCTTGAAACAGGGTGCTGGTGCCCGCGATCGAGAGAAAGAGCGCCAGTCCGACAAAGGCTGCCGAAGACCCCGATGCCAGAACGGTCAAGAACGTCAGGACAGCAAAGGCGAGCCCGAAGCGCGATGTCCCCCCCTGGAGCCAGTACATGAACCAGAACCCAAACAGGCCCAGCGAGAAATTCCCCGCCGCTGCCGCTTCAGCAAACCCGCCAATGATCCGTTTCATCCCCTGGATCTGGTGATTGTAGAGCACCGAATAGTTGGCGTTGCGAATGACGTCGAGCAGGTCAGGCCGACCAATCGCAAAGGTCGCATAGTCGAGGAGCGACAAGACCATGTGAACAGCCGTCATTGCGATCACCGCTGGCAGGAAGCTCTGCGATATCTTGCGTGGCGAGGCGATCATGATCGCAAGGCCGATCGACAGGGAAATGCCGAAGCGGAACAGTTGCGAGATATTCTTGGAGTTGGGTTCCAGTTTCGTGCGGACGATGAATTCCTGGTCTCTGGTCTGCCCCATGGTGAAAACCTCGATCTGGTTTTCGTAGAGCCTCGGCCCGAGAACCGTGATGAAGACGCAGAAAACGATCATCGCCAGGATCCACCAGGCAAATGGCTGCAAGGGCGCTTCCAGGGCGCGCTCCACAACCAGAAGCCGCAGCAGGACAAGACCTGCGACGGCGGCGGCCACGAAATCGGCAACCATCACAGAGGCGTTTCCAAGGGCGGGAAGGTTGAACGCAGCCGCCACACCAAGCGGGATCGACACCATGAGCGCCCATATCCCGCGTTCGGGGCCCAGCCACATCGGAATGAGGATGAGGATCATCGCCAGAAGGGTCGTTTCGGTCGGCGCCACAATCGTTTCTCTTTCGGCGGTCCTGGGTCTAAGCGGTCAGGGGCGTGGGCAGACAGCGCGCGCTAGGCATCATGCAAGGCCCGCGCACCATCGGCGCTATCTGGTCCCGTTGTGGTTTGGCCCAGGCGTTCGGCGAGGGCTGCGATCTCGGCATCGGCCGCCTCGGCCACCTGGGCGCGGGCCTGATCGGAAATCGGATTTTCAAGGGCATCAGCCAGCGCAGAGGCGATGGTGCCGGGCGTCTGGTCGGACCCGCCGAGGACATAGGCACTGCGATCAACCGAGGCGAAGAAGGCTGGCATCTTGGCGTCCCAGCCCAATCCCACATGAGGGACGCCATAGGCATAGGCGACAATATTGGCATGGAGACGGTGGGCGATGAGACCATCATATCCGGCAATCCGCAGCGACAACGCCTTCGGCGTCCCGGGCGGCGGCGCCAGGGTGACAGCGCCCCCAGATTGGGCGTCATCAAGGCGCGAGACGATTTGCGCGGCGAAATCCTCATCATCATGTCGAAAGGCCAAGTCGAAGACTTTGATTTCGAAACCGCTGGCAAGGAACAACTTCGCGGCAGCATCTATCTGGCC
>JBCBKE010000090.1:0-9426 GCA_038522375.1 Pseudomonadota bacterium | reverse complement strand
GTGATGTCGGCTACGCCTTCGATGGTGTGGCAGATTATGATGTCCAGGATGTCGTGATCGGGTCCATTGCAGGCGACGCCGACCTTGGCGATGGTCTCCTCGGACTGGGTCTTGGCGCCGGTTATGAGTTCGGCAATGGCTTCCGGTTGGAAGGTGTTGTCGGGAACCGCCAGGGCGAGCTCGAACCCGACCAGGCTTTCAACCAGAACATCCCATGGATCGACAACGGCGATAATGTCGTTGCCTACGCGCCAGGGGCCGATGGCTATATCAGCATTACCGATGTCATGCTCAACGGTGTGCTCGACTTCAAGAATGACAGCACGATCACGCCATACTTGGGCGCAGGTCTCGGTGTTGCCCGCGTCAAGGCGAAGGCATATTCCGCCGTTGGGGCGCTTGTCTCCACGGGCACTGGCACACCTGTCGTCGATAGCACGTTCAATGCGAACGGTTTCAATGAAACTGAAACCGGATTTGCATGGCAAGGCCTGGCCGGTGTCGGTATCCAGATGACGGATAATCTGACGCTTGATCTGGGGTATAACTACTTCACGGTTGAGGGTCTCGGCATGGGCGGCAACGATGCCGTTGGCAACAATGTCGGCCATGACCTGGATTATACCGACCACCAGGCGAAGGTCGGTTTCCGGTGGAGCTTTGGTGCAACGCCGCCGCCCCCGCCACCGCCTCCGCCACCACCCCCTCCGCCGCCACCACCACCGCCTCCACCGCCCCCTCCACCGCCGCCGCCACCCCCTCCGGTGCAGCTGCAGGAGCAAGCGGTTGAAGCCTGTTCGTCGCTCAACCAGACTTTCGTGGTCTATTTCGAGTGGGACAGCTCCGACCTCACCAGTCAGGCGGCCGCCGTGGTCGATCAAGCTGTGTCGAACATCCGCGACCGGGAAGACTGCGCAGCGAGCAGCGTGACGATTGTCGGCCACACCGACACGTCGGGTAACTCGGCCTACAACACGCGTCTGTCGGCAAGTCGGGCATCGATTGTGGCCAACGCACTGACAACACGCGGTGTTCCAAGCGGCATCATTACCACCGATGGCCGCGGCGAAGACGATCTCGCCAAGGAAACGCGCGATGGTGTGCGTGAGCCACTCAACAGGCGTTCGGAAGTTGCGATCATCGTTCGTTAGTCGAACACTGATCTCCAAATGACAGGAACGGCCCGGCAGCGATGCCGGGCCGTTTTTTTTCGGCGGTTCACGCTTGACCGAATCCAGCCGTGCGCGCAGGTGCAAACAGGCTTAGACCTCGACGCAACCAGCCCACGTACCCATCGCATGGGGGCTGGAGGGCATCGACCGGAGAATTTTCCATGGCAAAATCGGACAAGTCCTATCGTAAGCGGTCCATTGGCGGCCACGCTTTGAGACCTGAATCGCTGATGATGGGCTATGGGTACGATCCCCAGATGTCCGAAGGGTCCATCAAGCCACCAATCTTCATGACATCGACGTTCGCGTTCCGCTCGGCGGCAGATGGTGAGGCCCTGTTCAAGGCCATGGCCGGCAAGGGCGATCCCGACAAGCCCAATGATGATCTCATCTACACCCGCTTCAACAATCCCAACATGGAAGTGCTAGAAGATCGGCTGACCCTGTTCGATGAGGGCGACGGCGCGCTGGTATTCTCCTCGGGAATGGGCGCGATCACCACCAGCTTGCTGGCCTGCTCGGAACCGGGCAGCACGATCCTGCACTCCAGTCCCCTTTACGGCGCATCGGAAGTCTTCATCAGAACGATGCTGCAGAACTACGGGATCACGCCCTTTGCCTTCGATGCCTGGGCCGACGAAGAAACGCTGACAGAGACAGCGCGTGCGGCCGCGAAAACCGGTCCGGTGCTTGCAATCTATACGGAGTCGCCAGCGAATCCGACGAATGCACTGGTTGACATGGCGGCATGCGCGCGCGTGCGGGACCGCCTGGCGGATGAAGCGGGTCGCCGGCCGGTTCTGATGTGTGACAACACCATGATGGGTCCCATCGGACACAAGCCGCTTCGCCACGGCGCAGACCTGGCCCTTTACTCGCTCACCAAGTATGTCGGCGGACACTCGGACCTGATCGCGGGCGGCGCCATTGGCGATGATGAGACGATCGCAAAGATCCGACGCATGAGGAACTTCCTCGGAACAACGCTGGACAGCCATACGTGCTGGCTGATCACCCGGTCGTTGGAAACTGTCCAGCTCCGGATGGAGCGAGCGTTCGAAACCGCCAGGTTTTGCGCCGACGCGCTTCGCGATCACCCGAAAGTTGAGCGGGTTCTGTACCTTGGACACCTCGCCGAAGATGACCCTCAGCGCCCCATCTATGACACCCAGTGTGAGGCGGCTGGCTCGACATTCTCCTTCGACGTGGCAGGGGGAAAGCCTGGCGCGTTCCGTTTCCTCGATAACCTTCAACTCATCAAGCTGGCCGTCAGTCTGGGCGGCACAGAGAGCCTGGCCTGTCACCCCGGATCCACGACCCATTCAGGCGTTGCGGAGGACGTCCGCGCCCATATCGGTTTCACCGATGGCATGATCCGGATCTCCATTGGCCTTGAAGCGCCGGAAGACCTGGTGGCTGACCTCCACCAGGCCCTCGCAGCCGTCTGAGCTCCCTTGGTCGCTAATGCGTTTCCGCCAATCTCGGAACCGCCCTAGCCGCCAGCGCCCATTGTGTAGACAAGGGAAATCCGCGTGGCTGTGTCTGTACTTTCGAAACCTGCCGGCGGGTTTGTGTCATGGCGGATATCGAATGAGAACCGGGCCGACAGGGCATCGATCAGCGTGGCTGTAACGGCCGCCGTGTTGATGAACTGGGTGGATTCCTCGGCGTAGATCCCGTCGGTATCGTTCGTGAACCTGACATTGTCGTTGAATTCGAACGCATAGTTTGATGCGGCGATAAAGGAGACGCTCTCCACGGTCTCGCCTGGCATGAGGGCCGTCATGCCCATGGCATCACCGGTGGTCGTCTCGCCGATCTCATCGATTTTGAAGCCAGGGCCGGCCTCGACGGACCAGAAAGTGCGATCGCCATCAAAGACCTGGTAACCGGCGCCGACGCCGGCGAAGGTCCGGGATTCGAATCCGGAGAACTCGTCCCGCTCATGGGAGAAACGGCCGAATCCATAGGCGCGATCGGTGAGTTGCCGGTCGAGTTGGGCAGCCCCGAACAGACGGTTTTTCGTCTCCTGACCTTCAGCTTCCGCATAGTCCGCGAGGGCTTCCAGATTGGTAGTCCACAATTGGGCGTCCCGGGCCAGTTTGAACCCGATCCCCAGGTCCGTGGTCTCGGTGTTGCCTGTGGTGCTACCGGCACTGAGCGAGCCTTCGCCGCTCCACTCCTCAGCTGCAGCAAACGGCACGCACCCAAGAAAAACGGCCGCGCCGACAGCGTATCGGGCAAATTTCGACATGGTTGCTCCTTCGATAGCCTGAACGGTTATCTGCTATCCAGCGTTGCGCGCCATGACCAGTTAACCTGTGTGCAGAGTGCAAACCTGTGGTTTGGGTGCCACAAGGCATTTCAGGATCAGGGCCTTGCCAAGGCGCGAGGGTCATGGAACCCATGGGCGATGAATCCGCTGACAGTACTCACTCGTGAAGACGAAGCCGCCCGGGAACGCCTCTCGGACGCCAATGCCGCAATGGTTGACCGGACCTGCAACTGGTCCGCTGTCAACACAGGCAGCTGGAATACAAGCGGGCTGAAAGCCTTTGCGCCGACACTCACTGACGCGTTCTCTGCGCTCAACGCAGACGTTGTTGCAGTGCCAGCCAGACCCTTCGAGGTCGTAACGAACAAGGGCACCCTGGAAGCGGTCGAGACAGGTCCTGTGATTCGCGTGACGGCGCGGCCCGACGCTCCGGTGCAGGTGGTGATGAGTGGCCATTACGACACCGTGTTCCCGCCGGGAACCTTTGAAGCCATCACCCCGATCGATGGTGGGCGTATAAACGGGCCAGGGCTTGCCGACATGAAAGGCGGTCTTTGCGTCATGCTGGAGGCACTGAAGGCGTTTGAAGCGAGCCCGTTGAGAGACCGGGTCGGCTATCAGATCGTCATGACCCCCGACGAAGAGATCGGAAATTTTGCGAGCGCCTGGGCCCTCACAGAAGCGGCCCAGTCCGGGGCGGTGATCGGCATGACCTATGAACCCTCCATGGAGACGGGCCACATGTCGGGCGGGCGCAAGGGATCGGCCGTTTACGATGCCGTGTTCAAGGGGCGCGCCGCCCATGCGGGACGGGCAAAGGAGGACGGCCGAAGCGCAATCGAGGCCGCAGCGGCGTTCACCGTCGGTCTTGAGGGCCTCAACGGTGCCCGCGACGGGGTGACGTTCAATGTGGGTGCGATTGATGGCGGAGGCGCGGTGAACATTGTCCCCGATCTTGCCGTGGTCAGGTTCGGTGCCCGCGCACCTGACGCAGACTCCGCGGAGTGGGCGCAGGCCCAGGTTGACCGGCTCCTCGGTGAAGCGGTCTCGCAGGACGGTCTCTCCGGCCATGTCCATGGCGGCTTCTATCGCCCGCCAAAGCCGCGTAATGCGGCCCAACAAGCTCTCTTCGATGCTGTCCAGGCCACCGGGGCAGCCATTGGGCTATCCCTCGAATTCATCGACACGGGAGGGGTATGTGAGGGCAACAATATCTTCGCGGCCGGCGTGCCGAACGTCGATACGCTTGGTGTTCAGGGTGGCCGGATCCATTCGGCAGAAGAATACGTGGTCGCCGAAAGCTTTGCCGAACGCGCCGCCTTGTCCGCCCTGCTGCTCAATCGACTGGCCGATGGACGGCTCGATGGCGCGAAGATCAAGTCGATGATGGGGTAGGGCGATGACAAGCCTCGTCATGCGTCCCGCCATGACAGGGGACCTTCCGGCACTGGAGGAACTGGCGCAGCTGTCGGGTCCCGGGTTCACCAGCCTGCCGGTCAACGAGGCCCTGTTATCGGGCCGGCTGGTCAAGTCTGAAGCGGCTTTTGCAGGAAACCTCGACCAGCCCCTGACGGGCAAGTACCTGCTGATGATGGAAGACGCCGACACCGGAGCAATTGTGGGATGTTCGGCGGTCAAGGCAGGGATCGGCATCCAGCAACCCTTCTTCAACTACCGGATTATCACCCTGTCCCAGGCGAGCGACACCGCCAGACGCCGGTTCGATATGGACGCGCTTGTGCTGACGAATGAGTTTGTTGGCTATACGGAGGTGGGTACGCTTTTTGTGAAACCCGCTTATCGCGGCGGCGGTTCCGGACGCCTGGCCGCCCAGTGTCGCTACCTGCTCATGGCTGCTGCGCCAGACCGGTTCAACACCCATGTCCTGTCTGAACTTCGGGGGGTGATCACACCCGACGGGACAGCGCCATTCTGGGAATGTCTCGGCCGCCACTTCTTCCAGATGAATTTCGAGGCGGCTGATATTCTGTCGGCGACGGCCGGCAACCAGTTCATCCTCGACCTGATGCCGAAATACCCGATTTATGTCGATCTTCTCCCGCCTGAAGGCCGCGAAGTGATCGGGCGCGTGCACGCCGATGGCGTTGGCGCGCTCAAACTGCTCGAATGGGAGGGGTTTGAGTTTGCACAGGTGGTCGATGTCTTCGATGGCGGGCCATTGGTATCGGTGCGCCGCGACCGCATTCGGACGATCCAGGAAAGCCGCGTGGTCCGCCTTGAGGCCGGCACTGTTGGAGAACACGGCCTTGATGGCCTTGTGTCGAATGACCTCCTTGCCGACTTCCGCACGACACTTGGACGGCTGGACCGAATAACGGGTGACACCGCGGTTACCGATCCTGACGTTCTGGCACGCTTGAAGCTGAAACCGGGATCGACAGCCCGTATCTGGACAAGGAGCGCCTGATGGAAAACGGGGTTTACATGCGTGGCCGCTGGGAAATGGGCGAGGGCGCGCCTTTCGCGAATACCTGTCCCGCTACCGGTGACGTGGCCTGGCATGGACATGCGGCCTCAGACACTCAAGTCGCGGCAGCGACGGCTGCAGCGCGGGACGCCTTTCCCGACTGGGCCCGAACGTCCCTGGACGCCAGGATCACGATACTGAAAGCGTATGCAGATGCCTTGAGAGCCCGCGAGACCCAGATTGCCGAGGCGATCAGCCGGGACATGGGCAAGGTGCTCTGGGAATCGAAGGGCGAGGCCGCCACTATGGTGGGCAAGGTTGGTGTGTCCATCGACGCCCAGACCGACCGCGCGGGTCACAAGGTTCAGGACGCACCATTTGGGTCCATGCAGCTTACTCACCGCCCTCATGGTGTGATGGCGGTGCTCGGGCCGTTCAATTTTCCCGGGCACCTACCGAATGGCCATATCGTCCCGGCCTTGCTGGCTGGGAACACCTGTGTTTTCAAACCCTCTGAACTGGCCCCGTCCGTCGCGGCGCTGATGGTCGCCGCATTCGAAGATGCCGGATTGCCAGCCGGATGCCTGAATGTGGTCCATGGCGGCCAGGCGGTCGGCGCTGCCCTCGTAGGCGGCGACATTGACGGGCTGCTCTTCACCGGTTCCGCGAGGACCGGCACGCACTTTCACAAACTTTTTGGCGGGCGCCCCGAGATTATCCTGGCCCTCGAAATGGGCGGCAACAACCCGCTGATCGTTTGGGATCCAGCCGATGTCGAGGCGGCCGCAGATATTGCCGCCCAGTCGGCCTTCTTTACCACAGGGCAACGCTGCTCCTGTGCCCGCCGGCTCATCGTACCCGATACCGAGTTCGGTCACGCCGTCATCGATGCGATCGCTGCACGTATTGACGCCTTGGCGATCGGCGCGTGGACCGATGAAGAGCCGTTCATGGGCCCATTGGTTTCGGAGGCGGCCGCGATAGGGGCTGTGGAGTTTCACGATGCCCTTGTCGCACGGGGTGGGGCGCCGATTCGGAAGCTCCATAGGCTGGACCGAGGGGGCGGATTCGTTTCGGCCGGCCTGATTGACGTTACGGATACGGTCGATCTCCCCGATGAGGAATTGTTCGGTCCCCTGCTGCAAGTCATCCGTGTTCCTGATTTCGGATTAGGTGTCGCGCGCGCAAACGACACCCGGTTCGGTCTGTCTGGTGGACTCGTCTGTGATGATGACGCGCGTTGGACGGAAGTGCAAGCGACCCTCCGTGCAGGGATATTGAACCGCAACCGGCCCACTGCCGGTGCCTCAGGCGCCATGCCCTTTGGTGGCCCCGGCCTGTCGGGCAACCACAGACCCAGCGCCTATTATGCGGCCGATTATTGCGCCTGGCCCCAGGCGAGCCAGGTTTCCCGGACCGCCCAACGCCTCAAGGCCATTGGCTTTCCAAGCTAGCGCATTTTCGCCGAGAGCGATCTCAAGCGCTTCATGGTGAAGTTTGCACCGGTTCGGCGTTCGGAAGCGCGTCAAAACAAGGACTTGAAGCGGCGCGCTGCTACCATTTTAGAATCCGCCGCTTTAGCGAGATGGTCCTTCGCCAAAGTCCACGATGCAAAGGTTTTCGCCGGTGGTGAACACGATACGGCGTGAGCCGTCCGTGTGGGCGATGTTCAGGCCCGGCGCATCTCGCAATTCAATTCCTGAAAGCCCCTCCTTGCCGGTCTCATTGATGATCTTCTGGCCCTCTTGCCAGCAAATCAGCGAGTAGGTGCCCTTGGCTTCGAGGGTTTGGTCAGGATTGCCGAGGGTGATCTGGGGACCGGCGCCCGCTGCGCCCGTCAGGAACAGGCCGCCGGTTGCGACAAGAATGGCCAGTCTGGCTGGGGGTGTAGCGAACTTTAACATGGATGGTCTCCTGTTCTATCGGTTTAGCGGACCAGGAATTCACTGGTGTTCACGGCGAGGTCTTCGGGGGCATTATCGCGGACGGCGGTTTCCAACTGGCCAAGCGAACCGTAGGGCAGGGGCGTCAAGTCAGCCGCTTTCAGGTTTTCGGGCAGGTAGACCCCGAATTCCGTCCTGGACGCGAAACAGCGGACCCTTTCCGTGGCGCCGGCTTGCTCGAATACGAGCCTGTATCCGTGGGCCTCGTCAGGGATCTTGACCAGCATTCCGCCCTGAACAAAGGCATCTGGCTGGAACCGGTTGGGGAAAATTCGCGCGATGGATCCAGAGCCGTCCTGGTAGAAACAGTAGAGATAGGCGTCGTCATTCAGCCGAACCCGCATCTGCAGGGGCATCTCGACCTTGTAGGTCGGGAACTCCAGCGTATCGGTCATGGAGAGATACAGCCGGTCTGCGATCACGGCATTGAAGTCGGGGCCTGTTCCGGTGAGGGGTTCGCCTTTGCCGGCGAGTTGAACGTCGCGGCCCATGAGTGAGGCGACCAGCTGGCGATCGACGGTGCCCGATGCGAGGAGATTGTTCTGGGCCTGGTACTGGCCAAGTGCGTCTCGCAGGCCGGGATTCATGGTCCCATCGATCGGGCCGGAATAGAGCGAAAGACCCGCCAGGGAACGCTGGGCGAACTCGATTCGCTCCTCTTCCTTCATGGCCTTGTAGATCTTGCCGACTTCGCGGATGGCGGCGGGGTCGGCTTGTTCAACCCCCAGGCAGCGCCAGTAAGGGACACGGGTCAGCTTGCCCAGGCTTTCGATTGTGTTGAGTTCGACCAGGGTTCGCACGGACGTATGCATGCCCTCGCTCTTGGAGGATGCCGCCTGGACAATTCCGCTGACGATCTCACTGCCGATCTCGAGATTATAGCTGGCGTCGCCTGCGATACTCCGGCGCGTGACCGCAATCCGGTTACTGGACGCAACACCCGCGACGATGAGGCCGGTTTTCACTTCGCCCACATTAATGTCGAGGCCGACGACCGATGCCGTCTGGTCGAAGTTCGCGCCCACATTGGCGTCGCCGACTGACAGACCGAGGCCCTGATTGTCGGTCGTGACGCTATCGTCGAAAGTGGTGATCGCGCCGCGCACATAATAGGTGGGGGTCAGAAGGCTTTGCTGACGGTCGTAGAAACGACGGTCCGGCGCCGGACCAAAGCCGGCAGCAACCTCCTCGAAGTCGATATAGGTGAAGGCGCGGGAGCGGGCGCTCATGCGGCTGACGGCTGAGATGAACATGTCGCGGGTGCCAACCTGGATTTCGCCTGTGGAGTCAGGGATGCCGTTGGTCGTGATCCGGATATCCCGGATCCCGTAAGCATACAGCATGTCATCCATGCAATCGAGGCTGTCGCTGAAGGCGGTCTTCGACGCGATGGGCGCAGCCTTGGGACGGGTGGTCTCGTAGATCGTGTCGGGACTGGATGCACAGCCGGCGAGCAGGACAAGCGAGGTAAGCGCGCCGATGGCGGTCTTGGCCTTGCGGCGATGGGGCTTGAAACGATGATTGTTCATGGTGTTGTCCTCCTCTCAACGTCCCCGCATCCGTTGGGGCGTCTGTTCACGCCCCATAAGATCACAGATGTTGCCGGGT
>JBCBKE010000089.1:0-9479 GCA_038522375.1 Pseudomonadota bacterium | reverse complement strand
CATAGCTCTCGCGACGGCCATTGCCCGTTGGCGCGACGCCCATGAGGCGAGCATTTTGGCGGTCCTGCATGTAGCCCTTGAGAATGCCGTCCTCGATCAGGACGTTTTTCCGGGTGGGCGTCCCCTCATCGTCGAAGGAGAGCGAGCCCCGGCGGGCGTCGATGGTGCCGTCATCAATGATCGTGACGCCTTTGGCCGCAACCTGCTCGCCGATCCGACCGGAGTAGACGCTGGCGCCTTTCCGGTTGAAGTCACCTTCCAGTCCGTGGCCAACCGCTTCATGCAAGAGAACGGCAGGCCAGCCTGGGCCGAGGACAACGTCCATCTCGCCGGCCGGTGCGTCGATACTCTCGAGGTTGGTTGCGGCCTTCGCCATGGCGCGCTCAACCAGGCCCTGCCACCGGTCTGGCTGGATCCACTCGTCGTAGGCAGCCCGTCCTCCAGCGCCTGCGGACCCGGTCTCCCGGCGGCCGTTTTGTTCCATGGTGACCGAAACATTCAGGCGGACGAGGGGGCGGACATCATGGAAGTGCTCGCCACCTGGCCGAAGAATGTCGATCTCCTTCCGAGAACCCGCAAGCGACACCGACACCTGGACGACGCGCGGATCCTTTGCGCGGGTCCAGGCATCGATTTCAGCAAGGAGCCCCGTCTTGACCGTGAAGTCTGGAGCCTCTGTTGGATCGATTGGCTTGTAGAGTTGCCGATTGGTCGGCGTTGGCCCCCGGTCCAGGGTGCCCGTGTAACCCCGCTTGGCCTGGCGTGCCGTGTCGGCGGCCCTGGCGATGGCTGCCTCCGAAAACTCGGAAGCATAGCCGTAACCGCTGGCCTCGCCGGCGATCACACGCAGGCCGAACCCCTGATGGGTGTCGAACGCTGCCGATTTCAGGCGACCGTCGTCGAAAACGAAGCTTTCTGATCGCGCGCGTTCGAAGTAGAGATCGCCATCATCGGCCCCATGGGCAGCGTCGGCGAGTGTCTGGGTGGCGCGGGCGGTGTCGACCGGGAGGGGTAATGTGCTCATGGACCGAACATGCGCTGCCACCCCTGCCGGCGCAAGAGTGTCAGCCTTTTCGAAACACGAAACGCGCTGATCGCGGCCTTGGCGTCGTTCAGTTCGTACCTGTCACCGTGAAGCGAGACAGTTGGCGTGGCGGCAACTCCCACTCCGGTTTCAACTCGGCCGAGGTCTGGAAGTCGGCATAGGCGCCCTGTAGATCGCCGCTCTGTTCACGGGCGATCGCCCGATTGTAGTGGGCCGCCGCCATGTCTTGCGTTTCTAAAGCGATGGCTTCGTCAAGCGCCGTGAGCGCTTCATTGAACCGTTGCTGGAAAATGAGGGCTGCGCCCATGTTCAGGTAGGCGGGACCGAGTTCCGGATCGATCCCCAGCGCCCGCTCATAGTCCGAAATCGAGTTTTCATACTGTTCCGCGCGCATGCGGGCGATGCCGCGATTGACATAGGTCGCTGCGCGGTTCGTTGCAGTCAGGGCTTCCTGCTGCAGCGCCGATGTACACAAACGTTCGGTTTCCCGGTAGCTGCCGCGATTGTCGCGCACATTGGTGAAACACTCCTTGGCCATCCCGCCGCCGATGATGAAGGCCTGGGCGGAGGCGGCTGCCGGCACACTGAGAAGAGCGGCCGCGGCAAATACTGCTTTCAACATGATTTTCCTCCTTGGTTTAACGAGTTTACCATTAAATCAGGTCGTCGGCGATGAATCTGCGACAATAATGTTGAACCATGCTGGTGGCGCGGTTCGGCGGGACGCTTTAGGTACCTTCCAACGATTACTGATTGGAGGCGCGCGTGCGCTCTATTGTTCTGTTTTTGGGCGCTTCGCTGTTCAGCGCCATGGCCTACGCCGCTGTTCCTGTCGATGGTGGCTTGGGACTTCAGCCCGCCGCGACCCGAATCATGGAGCGGCTGACGGGGTTCCACAATTTCCTTTTGGTCATAATCACCGTGATTGCGTTGTTCGTGCTCGCCCTGCTTGTCTGGGTGGTTTACCGGTACAACGCAAAGTCGAACCCCGTCCCGAAGCGGTTCAGCCACAACACGGTGGTGGAGATCGTCTGGACTGTGGTGCCCGTGCTGATCCTGGTCGCGATCGCGTATCCGTCCTTCAGTATTCTCTACTACAAGGACGCTGAGCCTAACCTGCCAGCCATCGCCGACGTGGGCGACTTTGATAACCCGAACGTGTTTCCGGAAGCTGCTGCCAAGGGTTGGGTAACGGTCAAGGCTCAAGGGAATCAGTGGAACTGGACCTACCAGTATCCCGATATCATCGATGATGCCGGGTTTGCGCTGGAATTCACGTCCAACCCTGTTCACAAGGGTCGCAGCGATGATCAGCAGGCTTACGAAGCGCTGACGGAACGGGGCGATTTCGCGAGCAAGCTGACGAACCTGGCCGTGGATTATCCAATGGTCGTGCCGGTGAACCGGTATATCCGTTACCAGACAACGGCATCGGACGTGATCCACTCCTGGACCGTGCCGGCCTTCGGCGTGAAAACCGACGCGATTCCCGGAAAGCTGAACGAGGGCTGGTTCCTCGTGAACGAGCCGGGGGTCTATTACGGCCAGTGTTCCGAGCTCTGCGGGGTCAACCACGCCTACATGCCGATCGAGGTGCGTGTCGTCAGCGAGACCCAGTACGAACAATGGGTGCAGTCAATGCTGCTGGGCGACTATGAAGGCGCCGTCCAAATTGTTGAAACAATTGATCCAGACGCCGGCGAGACACAGCTCGCTGCCCTGGCCGAGTAATTCTGAGAGGATTGTAAACGATGCCGATGGATGAAATCGCGCTGGACAAGGACGGCCACGCGCATGACCACACCCCGGGCTTTTTCAAGCGATGGTTCCTTTCGACCAACCACAAGGACATCGGAACCCTCTATCTGATCTTCGCCCTTGTGGCCGGTGTTATCGGCTACAGCCTTTCGGGACTTATCCGTTGGGAACTGGCCGAGCCAGGCATCGGGCCGCTGACCGGAATCGTCGAGTTTCTCTACGGCGTTCAAGGGGATGCGGCGATCGAGGCGGCCAAACATTTCTACAATGTGGTCATCACCTATCATGGCTTGATCATGATCTTTTTCATGGTGATGCCAGCCTTGATCGGCGGCTTCGGTAACTGGTTTGTACCGTTGATGATCGGTGCCCCGGACATGGCGTTTCCGCGCATGAACAACATCTCGTTCTGGCTCACGGTTGCCGCCTTCAGCCTGGCTTGCATCTCGATGATGGTGCCAGGTGGCCCGGCCGGGAACGGTTTCGGTGGAGGCTGGGTGCTCTATCCACCCCTCTCAGGACTGAAAGGCCATCCGGGACCGTCGATGGACCTCCTGATCCTTTCGCTTCACACCGCCGGCATTGCGTCGATCCTCGGTGCGATCAACTTTATCGTGACAATCCTGAACATGCGGGCGCCCGGTATGACGATCCACCGGATGCCGCTGTTTGCATGGTCGATGCTGATAACCGCTGTCCTGCTCCTGCTCGCATTGCCTGTGTTGGCGGGTGCGCTTACCATGTTGCTCACTGATCGAAATTTCGGGTCGCAGTTCTTCGTTCCCGAGGGCGGCGGCGACCCGGTGATGTTCCAGCACCTGTTCTGGTTCTTTGGTCACCCTGAAGTGTACATCATGATCCTGCCGGCCTTCGGGATTGTCAGCCATATCGTTTCGACCTTCTCTCGAAAGCCTATCTTCGGTTACCTCGGCATGGCCTATGCCATGGTGTCGATCGGTGTGATCGGGTTCATTGTCTGGGCGCACCACATGTACACCGTGGGCATGAACCTTGATCTGAAGGCTTATTTCGTGGCCGCCACAATGGTTATTGCGGTGCCGACCGGTATCAAGATCTTCTCGTGGATCGCCACGATGTGGGGTGGGTCGATCGACTTCAAGGTGCCGATGCTGTGGGCGATCGGGTTTATCTTCCTCTTCACGGTGGGGGGCGTCACCGGTGTTGTCTTGGCCAATGCCGGCATCGACCATGTGCTCCATGACACCTACTATGTGGTGGCACACTTCCACTATGTCCTGTCGCTTGGCGCCGTCTTCGGTCTCTTCGCTGGCTGGTACTACTGGTTCGAGAAGATGTTTGGCATGAAGTACAACGAGCGGATCGCTCAGGCGCACTTCTGGCTGATGTTTGTTGGCTCGAATGTCCTGTTCTTCCCGCAACACTTCCTCGGCCTCCAGGGGATGCCGCGCCGGTATGTAGATTACGCGGACGGGTTCGCGACATGGCACTACTGGTCGTCGGTTGGTTATGCGATCACGCTGGTGGCGACGCTGGTCTTCTTCATTGGGCTGGTGGAAGCGATGATGCGGCGCCGGAAGGCAGAGGCCAACCCGTGGGGAGCCGGGGCGACCACCCTTGAGTGGACGTTGCCGAGCCCACCGCCGTTCCACCAGTACAACACGTTGCCGGTGGTCAAGACAGAAGGCGGCCACTAACCGACGTTTGAACCATGAAGGCAGGCGGCCCCGCGCTGATCAGGCGTGGGGCCGCTTCCTCAGACCAAAAGAAGCATGCGCCATGGCTACCCAAGCAACACAATTGCCGTCGAGCGATGGGGCACCCATCGCAGAGTTTGCGACGGCGAAAGACTATCTCGACCTGATGAAGCCGCGGATCATGCTGCTGGTGGTATTTACCGGCATCGCCGGCCTGGTCGCGGCACCCGGTGCGCTCCATCCGGTAATGGCAATCGTAAGCGTTCTGTCGATCTCGATGGGCTCTGGCGCGGCGGGCGCGCTCAACATGTGGTACGATGCCGATATTGATCAGGTCATGTCTCGCACGTCGACAAGGCCCATTCCCGCGGGCCGGATCCCGCGCGACGAGGCCCTCTCGCTCGGTATCTTCCTGGGCGGGGCCTCCGTTGTCCTGATGTGGATGGCGAGCAATTGGCTGGCCGCGGGCCTCCTCGCCCTGTCTATCCTCTACTATGGCGTGCTTTACACCATGTGGCTCAAGCGGCGCACGCCCCAGAACATCGTTATTGGCGGCGCGGCTGGAGCGTTTCCCCCGGTCATTGGCTGGGCCGCGGTGACCGGCACAGCTCCTTTCGATGCCTGGGTCCTTTTCGCTATCATCTTCCTCTGGACGCCGCCGCATTTCTGGGCCCTGTCGCTGCTGGCAAGCAAGGAGTATGCGAAGGCGGGTGTTCCGATGCTGCCGGTGACCCATGGCGCGGCCCATACGCGCTTGCAGATCCTGCTATACACAATCCTGCTATGGGCTGCGTCGCTGGTGCCGGTTGCGACCGGTACGGGTGGGGCGATCTATGCCGGTGTTGCGGGCTTTCTGGGCCTCGGCTTCACGGTGATGGCGATCAAGGTCTGGCGGTCGGGGGCGGGCGATGAAGACGCTTCGCCGCGCGACAGAAAAGGCGCAGCCTCTTTGTTCGCCTATTCGATCCTCTACCTCTTTCTGGTGTTCGGTGCCCTGATGATCGAACATGGGCTGGGTTTGCATTGGGCACTTGTTTAGGAGAAGGCAATGACCGAGCCGGAGCTTGAGATACCCCGTGCGCTGACCGAGGCGGAACTGTTGGCGCAAAAGCGGCGGAACGTCTGGCTGGCGGTTTCACTCGTCGCTTTCGTGGTGATCGTCCTGGCTGTCACGATTGTACGGATCAGCGAAGGCGGCGCATCGGTCGCCGATGGTGGGTTCTAGGCGATGGCGATTGGTCCGAAATCCACGGCGGCCCTGTTCGCAGGACTGGCGACCTTCATGCTGGGTCTCGCCTTTGCCGCTGACCCCATCTATGACACCTTCTGCCGGGTCACGGGTTTTGGCGGCACCACCCGGGTTGCTGTTGAAGCGCCCAGCGAAGTCACCGATCGGGTGGTCAATGTTCGTTTCGATGCCAATGTCTCGGGCACGCCGCTGGTTTTCCGACCGTTGCAGACAAGCCACGCCATCAATCTGGGTGAGCATGGGCTGGCTTTCTACGAGGCCACCAACACGTCGAGCCAACCGATTTCGGTGATCGCGAGCTATAATGTGACACCGCACCGGGCAGGCCCATACTTCAACAAGCTCGAATGCTTCTGTTTTGAAGAGCGGGTGTTCCAACCGGGTGAAACGAAGAGACTGCCGGTGGTGTTCTTTGTCGATCCGGGACTTGAAGATCGGAGCCTGAACCGGGACATCCGAACCATCACGCTGTCATATACCTTCTTCCAGACCGAGGATTGGCAGGGCGAGATCCAGCAAGCGGCCCTAAATTGACGCATTGCGCCTTCGGCCCGGCGCGCGCTATTCCGGCCGAAATCTTACTCGTATACCAAGGCAAACTCGCATGGCTGATGATGTCCGGCACGACTACCACCTCGTAAACCCGTCTCCGTGGCCGCTGATCGGATCGATTGCAGTCCTGGTCTTGGCCGTGGGCGGCGTCGTGTACATGAAAGGTCTCTTCGGCATGCCCGAAGGTACCCTATGGCCAATGCTGCTGGGTCTGGCCCTTGTGATCTGGACGATGGTCGGCTGGTGGGGCGAAGTCATCAAGGAGAGCCGGGCTGGGGACCACACCCCCGTTGTGCAGATCGGTCTGCGGTATGGAATGATCCTGTTCATCGCCTCCGAGGTGATGTTCTTCGTTGCCTGGTTCTGGGGCTTTTTCGAGTTCGCGATCTTCTCGGGTGCGAGGGTGGGCGAGACCTGGGACGCCAGCAATCCCATTTATGTTGACAGCCTGAGCCGTTTCGCCGACTGGCCTCCTGTAGGGGTCGAAACGTTCGATCCATTCCATCTGCCGCTCGCCAACACACTCGTGCTGCTTCTTTCGGGAACCACGGTGACCTGGGCGCACCACGCCTTGCAGCATGGTGATCGGGAGGGGTGCCGGAATGGCTTGATCGCCACACTGATCCTCGGGGTTTTCTTCACCTACCTCCAGGCGGTCGAGTATAGCCACGCCGCCTTTACGTTTGATGGCACCCTGTATGGTTCCGCGTTCTTCATGGCCACGGGTTTCCACGGCGCTCATGTCATTATCGGGACGATCTTCCTGGCGGTATGCCTGGCTCGGCTTCTGGCGGGCGGGTTCACACCAGAGAAACACTTCGGGTTCGAGGCAGCGGCCTGGTACTGGCACTTCGTGGACGTGGTTTGGCTCTTCCTCTTTGCCTTTGTCTATGTCACGCCCTTCCTTGTGCTCGGCGCCTAGCGCTCGGCCATAACACGGCCTAGACCGGGGCCATGACCTTTCGTCCCTTGCCGATCATGACAGTCTTGAGCGTCGCCAGTCTCGCGGTGCTCCTGATTCTGGGACACTGGCAGTGGGGCAAATACACCAGCAAGATCGGGCGAACCCCAGAAGTTGCGGCCAACGCTCCTATGGTCGTGAGCACCGGTTTCAAGCTCGTCAGTGGGGAATTTACCCGTCCCCAGCGGGTTTATGGCATAGCCGATGGAGAGGCGATCTGGCGGCGCTACGTCGTGGCCGAGCGGATCGATACCGGCGAGCAGGTCCTATTGGCCGTAGACGCAACGGGTGGGCCCAACCCCATTGACCTACCTTTGTCCGCTGTTGACGTGGAGGCGTCGCGCGACGTCCGTATTTTTGAGCGACTGGGGGAGGTCTCGGCGAGGAATAGGCCCGAAGATGGCCTCTGGTACACGTTTCACCTGGAGGGAATTTTACGGGCGATCGGGCTGAATGGTACCCTTTTGCCGGTCGCTGAGCCCGTCACGCTCTCGATAACGAGCGCTGATGATCCGGCGCGCCAACGCGAAACCGTCAATCCCTATGGCGCACCAAGACCCATTGATCCCCTGCCGCCAGAACGGCATTTCGGTTATGCCTTGACCTGGTGGGGCCTGGCGGGGGCATTGATCGGTGTCTACGTCGCGTTTCACATGGCCCAGGGGCGGTTGCGGCTGAGGAGCAGCCAATGAGATACATCTCGACACGGGGAAGGGCTGAACCCGTCGGTTTCCTGGATGCCTGCCTCGCTGGACTGGCGCCCGATGGCGGTCTTTATGTGCCGGAGCACTATCCGCAGATTGCACCAGCTCAACCCGATGAACCCTACGTATCGATTGCTGCCCGGGTCCTGGGGGCATTCGCCGGCGACGATCTCACGGCCAATGAGGTCGCTGGATTGTGCGAGCGGGCCTATGGGCGGTTTGCCCACAAGGAGGTCGCACCACTGGTGCAATGGGGTGCGGGTCGGTGGCTCATGGAGTTGCACCACGGTCCTACCCTCGCCTTCAAGGACGTGGCGATGCAGGTCATCGGTGAGCTCTACGCACTCGCGCTCGAACGCCGGGATCAGACGATGTCGATCGTTTGCGCCACGAGTGGAGATACAGGCGGCGCCGCGGCGGCGGCCTTTGCCGGCCTCGAACGCGTGTCGCTCACGATCCTGCACCCCCACGGACGGATCTCGCCGGTGCAGCGCCTGTTCATGACGACAACCGGGGCAGCGAACGTCCACAACATGGCCCTGGAAAGTGACTTCGATACCTGCCAGTCAATCGTGAAGTCCATGTTCGCAGACAAGGCGTTCGCCACCAGCGTCCGGCTCTCCGGTGTGAATTCCATCAACTGGGCCCGGATTGCGGCCCAGTCCGTGTACTATGCCGCAGCCCAGCGCCAACTCGGCGCCGACAGGCCGATCCATTTCGTCGTTCCGACGGGCAATATGGGGGATGCGCTGGCGGGGTACGTGGCGGCCCGGTGCGGCATGCTGTCGGGGCTGGAGATTACCTGCGCTGTCAATGATAATCGCGCGCTGGTACATGTTCTTGAAACGGGCCGCATGGCGCGCTCGGAGACCGTTCCGACGCCCAGCCCAGCAATGGATATCACAGTCCCCAGCAACCTGGAACGGCTCCTGTTCGACGCCAGCGGGCGGGACCACGAGGCGGTGTCGCGCCTTTATGACCAGTTCGCCCAGGCGGGCGATGTGCTGTTGCCGGACCGGATCAAGGGACCTTTGGGGTGCATGGGGCTGGGTGCTGTATCCATTGGTGCGGTGGAAACGCGATCCGAACTCGTCCAGTTGAAGGCCGAGATGGGCGCTTTGCAGTGTCCCCATACCGGCGTTGGAACCGCCGCGGCGCGCCGTCTGCCCCAAGCGGGCCAGTCGATTGTCGTGCTCGCAACCGCCCATGCCGCCAAGTTCCCCGAGACGGTCGAAGCGGCCACGGGCCGCCGGCCGCGCCTGCCAGACCGCTGCGGAGCGCTGACACCTGATCGGGAACACTACACACAGATGCCCGCCGATCTTGCAGCTGTGAAGGCGGCGGTCTCGTCGGCTGCGCCGGTTTAGGCTTGGCGGTGGAGCGCCCGCGTCGTGAAATACCTATCCGAACCGAACGGTGTGTACTTCGGTCTCCGCGCAATTCCGATTACACCGCCTGGGCGGCCCTCAGGCAAGATAGCCGGACGTTTCTTGAGCCTTGGGAACCGCAATGGCCCGCCGATGCCCTGTCGATG
>JBCBKE010000088.1:0-9590 GCA_038522375.1 Pseudomonadota bacterium | reverse complement strand
GTAATTTCCGATCGCTATTCGGACTCCACCCGCGTCTATCAATCGGCCGGTGCGCGGGTTCCGATGGACCAGCTCGTGGCGCTGGAAACGGTGGTGACGGCCGAAGCCCGCCCCGACCTGACGCTGATCCTTGATGCACCGCCTGAAGAACTGGCGAAGCGGCGGGACGCCCGGGGCGGCCCGGCGGATGCGTTCGAATCGCGGAACATGGCCTTTCACGAGGCTGTCAGGGCCGGATTTCTGGAGATTGCCAGGGCCGAACCCGAACGCTGCGTCGTATTGAATGCGCTGGCGAGTCCATCGCGTTTGCTGGAGCGGGCGCTCGGCGCAATCGATTCCCGGCTTCACCTGTGAGCGCTGCCGCCTGGCCCCTCTACGGACACGCGTTGGCCGAGGGTGCGTTTCTCGAAGCGGCGGCGTCTGGCCGGCTCCATCACGCCTGGTTGCTGGAGGGCCCATCGGG
The DNA here is from genome assembly GCA_038522375.1 of Pseudomonadota bacterium. Lineage (GTDB taxonomy): Bacteria > Pseudomonadota > Alphaproteobacteria > Caulobacterales > Hyphomonadaceae > UBA5336. The sequence goes on along the minus strand of JBCBKE010000088.1, from coordinate 9,127 downwards.
GATCGGCAAGGCCCGGCTTGCCCGCCGGTTTGCCGGTTACCTCCTCGGTGCAAAGGGCGCTGACGGGACGGGTCTCGATGCCGGCTCAGACGATCCGATTGTTGCCCTGATGGACGCCGGCGGGCATCCAGATCTGCGATGGCTGTCGCGCGCGCCTGATGAAAAGGGAAAGGTGCCGCAGGATATCAAGGTTGATGAGATACGGGCGTTGTCCCGGTTCTTTGCCCTGAGGCCAGCCATGGGCGGCTGGCGGATCGGTGTCATTGACGCGGTGGACGAGTTGAACCGGTCGGGCGCCAATGCATTGCTCAAGACCCTCGAAGAACCGCCTGAAAAAGCGGTTCTGTTCCTGATCTACCATGGCGAACGCCCGATCCTGCCCACGATCCGGTCGCGGTGCCGCCGGTTGCGACTGGAGCCGATCGCCGAAGACGAGACACGGGCGGTGCTGGCAATGGCGGGGGAGCGGGACAATGACAGGCTGGTGCGGTTGGCGGCGGGGCGTCCCGGGCGCGCGTTGCGGTTTGCAACGGCCCATGGCTCGGCGGCCCTGGCCGCGGCCGAGGCCATCCTGAAGGCCATGCCAAAGCCAGCGGCCGGCCAATTGAGCGATGCGATTGCGCGGGCATCGGTGTCAGACGATGCATTCGATGCGTTCAGCGGCCAACTGCTCGATTGGGCGGAAACGAAGGCGACCCATAGCCCCGCATTCGCCGACACCTGGTTGTGGCTTTCGCGAACCCTGTCGGAGGCGCGCGAGGCCAATATGGACAGGGCCCAAACCACGGCGAAACTGGTTGCGGGGCTTCAGAAAGCCGTTGCAGCGAGCTAAGTCGCTGTCACCATGTTCGATACCCATGTGAATCTCCATGCCGAGGCGTTCGAGGACGACCTGCCGGACGTTCTGGCCCGCGGGCGCGAAGCCGGAGTTCGGCGTTTCCTGGCGATCTGCGATCGCTACGATAACTTTCCGCGCGTCCTGGCAATCGCCGAAGACAATCGGGACATCTGGTGTTCGGTGGGCGTCCATCCCCACCACGCAAAAGACTTTCCGGAGCTTTCGGTGGAGACGCTGATCGAAGCGGCTCATCACCCGAAAGTGGTGGCAATTGGCGAGACCGGCCTGGACTTCCATTACGGTTACAGTCCGGGGGCCGACCAGACGGCCAGCCTGCGACGGCATATTGCAGCGGCGCGCGCGACGGGATTACCGGTCATCCTCCACACAAGGGAGGCCGACCAAGAGGTGATCGACATTCTCGAGGATGAGTTCGCCAGGGGGCCATTCATGCCGCTGCTTCATTGCTACACGGGTGGGGCGGCGCTGGCGAAGTGCGGCCTGGCCATGGGCGGCTATGTTTCGGTATCGGGGATCCTGTCGTTCAAGAATGCCCATGATGTGCGCGCGGTGATCGCGGAGGTGCCCATGGACCGGCTGATCCTGGAAACCGACTGTCCATACCTGGCGCCAATGCCCATGCGAGGGCGGCGGAACGAGCCGGCATACCTGCCCCATGTGGGGGCTGCGCTGGCGCGGCTGAAAGATATTCCAGCAGATGCGGTGATGCGGATTACCGATGCCAATGCGCGGCGCCTGTTCCGGAAAACTGCCTCGTGAGCCGGACGCTGCGGCTGACGCTTCTCGGGACGGGCTCATCGGGCGGCGTGCCTCGGGTGGATGGCGACTGGGGCGCCTGCGATCCCGCAGAACCACGCAACCGGCGGCGGCGCTGCGGAGCACTGGTCGAGGTGATCGCTGCCGGGGCCGAGCGTCCGACCCAGGTGCTGATCGACACCTCACCCGACCTTCGGGAACAGCTTCTCGATGTCGGTCTCCGGGCCTGCGACGGCATACTTTTCACCCATGACCACGCCGACCAGACCCACGGGATCGACGATGTTCGCGTCCTCGCCTACCGGATGCGGCGGCAATTGCCCGCCCACATGGACGCGTTCACGCGGGACTCGCTGGTGCCCAAATTCCGCTACTGTTTCGAGGGGGACGGCGGTTATCCGCCCATCGTTTCCGAACAACCGCTGCTGGCCCCGGGCGTGATGCGGACACTGGACGGCCCGGGCGGGCAACTGGCGGTCTTGCCGTTGGCCCAGACCCATGGGCGGATCCCGTCACTGGGGTTTCGGATGGGTCCGATGGCCTATTGCAACGACCTGCACCAGCTGCCCGATGAGAGCCTTGAGGCGCTCCACGGCCTGGATGTGCTGGTGGTCGATGCGTTGCGCTATTCACCCCATCCCAGCCACGCCAATGTGGAGACAGCGCTCGGGTGGATCGCCCACGTGAAGCCCAAGCGCGCCGTGCTGACGAACCTGCATATCGACCTGGACTACGCGAGCTTGAAGGCCGCATTGCCTGAGGGCGTGGAACCGGCCTTTGACGGCATGGTCCTGGAAGCACCGCTTCCATAATTTCCCATAATACTGATTATGCGCAAACGGTCAGATATCATATAGCGGTGGCCACCGCCGACCGAGCTGCCGCCCTGGGATCGTCCGTCCTGGCCCCACGCCCCAAACGCGATGCGCCATGGGGTTTTTCCGCGGAACTGTTCGGCCTGTTGGCTCCACATCCCTCGCGTATATCGCGAATACTTCATGTATTGATTGTCATGGTAAAATCGTCGTCACAGAGTTGAAATAGTTAACAATAATTAGAAACTGTTTCAAAATATTCATGAGTTCCTTTTAAGCGGTATTACCGGCCGGCCTCCGATATCTGATTGGCATCAGTTTGTAAGCAGGAGGTCGTCATGGCCAAGAAGGGTCACCGATTGAAAGTGTTGTTGTCTGCATCGGCTGTCGCGCTGGCGACAGCGTGCAGCGGCGGCGGGGGCAGCAGTGATACTCCAGCACCGGCGCCCCCGCCGACGAGTTCGCCTGCTCCGACGCCTTCCCCGATGCCGAGCCCGACACCTACTCCCACGCCCCCGCCGACAGCAACACCAGCCCCTTCGCCCTCCCCGGCGCCCCCTCCCCCTCCCCCTCCCCCTCCACCGCCCTCTGCGCAACAAGGTCCTTCCAGCACGCTGATCGGGACTGAAAACGAGGCGGTCATGTTCCTCAATCGGGCAACGTTCGGCGCGCGCCAGCAGGATATCAACGCCCTCGTTGGGCGGGACGCCGCCGACTGGCTCGCCGATGAGATGGCGAAATCGCAGACCGAATTCCTGCCACCGCTGGAGCAGCGGTTCCAGGCCAATAACCGGAAACTGCCCGACGACTCCAATAGCCCGCTCACATGGAACGCCTTTATCCAGGGCAATGACCAGTTCCGGTTGCGGACAATGTTCGCGCTCTCCCAGATCATCGTGGCGTCAGACCTTGTCAGTGGCGGCGCGACGGAATCCCAGAAGGCCGCCTATTACATCGACAGGCTGGGCGCCAACGCCTTTGGCAATTATCGCGACCTGATCGAGGACATCACCTATGCGCCAATGATGGCGCAGTACCTGACCTATCTGCGTAACCAGAAAGGGAACGGGTTTGGGCGCATGCCCGATGAAAACTATGCCCGGGAGATCATGCAGCTCTTCTCCATCGGCCTGGTGGAACTCAACCTGGATGGCTCGGTGAAAACCAATGCCCAGGGCAATCCGATCGAGACCTACACGAACGCCGATGTGGAGGGCCTGGCGCGCGTCTTCACGGGACTGGCCCAGGCGGGCGGCGAGTTCAATGGCAATGGGGCGTATCAGAACTCCATGTCCCGGCCGCTCGAGATGTTCGATCGCAAGCACTCGCCAGAAGAAAAAGTGTTCCTCGGGGTCACCATCCCTCCGAACACGGGAGGCGATGAAAGCATCTCGATCGCCCTCGACACGCTGTACGACCATCCAAACGTCGGGCCGTTCATGGCCAAGCGCCTGATCCAGCGTTTCACCGCCAGCAGCCCGTCACCTGACTACATCGAACGGGTCGCGACGGCCTTCAATAGTGGCCGGTTCACAGCCCCGAACGGACGCCAGTTCGGCGAGGGCGTTCGCGGCGACATGGCAGCCACGATGGCGGCGATCATGCTGGATGAAAGTCTGTTCGACGGCAGGATCGAAGCGACGGAAGGCAAGGTTCGTGAACCTGTGATCCGGTTTGTCCACTGGGCCAGGGCGTTCAACGTGGGCAATATCGACTCAGAGAACGAGCGTCCCATGCGCGATACCTCGTCGCCCGATGACGGATTGGGCCAGCACCCCATCCGATCGCCCTCCGTGTTCAACTTCTACCGGCCGGGCTATGTCGCGCCACAAACCGAGACCGGGGACGCGGGCATGACCGTGCCCGAATTCCAGATCGCCAACTCGGTTGCCTCCATTGGCTATGCGAATTTCATGGCCGACTACATCATGGACCGGACGTCCACATTCGATGACAGCAACACGTTTGTGCCGAACTACACCACCGAAATCGGCTTGGCGGACAATCCCGAGGCCCTGGCCGATCACCTCAACATCTACCTCACCGGGGGGATGATGACTGAGGAAAACCGTCAGGACATCATCGATGTCGTATCGGCCCTGCCCCTTCGTGACGACGCGCTGGCCGAAGACCGCCTGACACGGGCGGAAGCGGCAATCTTCGTTGCCATCAACACCCCGGCCTATGCCGTTGCCCGTTAGGATCTGTACCCATGGCTTATATCAATCGTCGTAAATTCATCACCGGTGCCACCGCTGTTTCCGCCCTGGCAGGAACCGGTACACTGGCTTCTCTCACCCAGCAGCGTGCCTTCGCCGCTGACACATCTGGATACAAGGCGCTGGTTTGCGTCATGCTGCGCGGTGGGATGGACCACTCCGACACGGTCATCCCGAGGGACGCTGAAAACTATGATATGCTGCGCCGGGTCCGGGGCGGGATCATGGGCAACCATGGCAACACCCGCGCCCGGGGCAATCTGCTCCCGCTGGACCTGGCCCGTCCGGGGCGGTTTGGAGGCCGGGAGTTCGGGCTGCCGGCAAACCTCGGGCCGCTGCAACAGATGTTCAATTCAGGCGACATGGCCATTGTTGGCGATGTGGGCCCGCTTATCGAGCCCTTGGACCGACAGGGCTTCAACAGCAATTCGGTCGCCAAACCTAAGCGTCTGTTCTCCCACAATGACCAGCAGTCTACATGGGAGGCCCTTGGTGTGGAGGGTGTCAGATCGGGCTGGGGCGGCAAGTTTGCTGACGCCGCTGCCAGGTCTGATCCCAACTCGACATCGGCCTTCTCGGCGATCGCAACAGGCAGCGCCAGCGTGTTTTCCTATGGCGACGATGTTGTTCCGTTCCGGGCGCCGTCCCGCAATGGCGGGCTCAACATCGAGATCGTTGACAACAAGAACCTGCTTGGCCGGAACGAACGGTATGATGCCGGCCGGGCGGCCTTGCTCGACTTCCTGAGGAGCAACGAAGGGGGTGGCGACAACCTGCTGACCCGTGACGTAAAGAACATTCAGGCCGAGGGGGTTGGGGTCACCCTCCAGTTCCGCGAGGCCCAGGCCCAGGCCGTTTCGCTCAACAGCGCCTTTCCCGGCTCGCGCCTTGGCGGACAACTCCGCACGGTCGCCGAGACAATCGCCATGCGGGATCTGCTGAACGTCAACCGACAAGTCTTCTTCGTGGAGACAGGCGGGTTCGATACCCACAACAACCAGGCCAGCAATCTCTCGCAATTGCAGGTCGATATCTCAAACTCCTTCGCCGCCTTCCGAGACGCGATGGTTGCCCAGGGCGACTGGAACAACGTCACGATCTTCACCATTTCCGACTTCGGTCGGACGCTGGTGGAAAACGGTGCCGGGACCGACCATGGATGGGGCGGATACATGATGGTGGCCGGTGGCCAGGTTCAGGGCGGCGACATCTACGGCACCATGGCAGCGCCCCAGCCCCAGTCGAGCAGTTACACCGATGACCGGGGCCGCCTGATCCCGACCACCTCCGTCGAGCAGTATGCGGCGACCCTTGGCCGGTGGTTCGGACTCGACGAGGGCGAGTTGAGTGCAGCGTTGCCCAACCTTGCCAATTTTGACGGCAGGAATGTCGGCTTCATGGGCGGAAGCGGCGCGTAGTCCACAGCTGATCCCGGCGGGCGTGGCGCAAGCCATTGCTCGCCGGAGGGGTTTCCATTACGGCCAGCCTTGCTCATGCCAGAGCAGCGGAATGGAGGGACTTGTGGTTGATCCACGTCCAACGCCGGACCATAGCGCAGCGGGTCACGCCTTTGCCAGGCTTCTGGCGATCATGGAGAAACTCCGCGATCCGGATGGGGGATGCCCCTGGGACCTTGAGCAGGATTTTGCGTCGATCGCCCCCTACACGATCGAAGAGGCCTACGAGGTGGCCGACGCCATCCAGCGCGGCAACAGCGAAGAGCTGAAGTCCGAGCTGGGAGACCTGCTCTTCCAGGTCGCTTTTCACAGCCAGATGGCCAGCGAGGGCGACGCCTTCAAAGCCCAGGATGTGGCCGAGGCGATCGCCACCAAGATGGTGCGGCGTCATCCCCATGTTTTCGGCGCACAGGACGGGCGCAACGCCGCCGAACAGGGCTTGGCATGGGAAGAAATGAAGGCGACCGAACGCGCACGCGCCAATCGGGCCCATGATGGGACCATGGTGAGCGCGCTGGATGGTGTCGCTGTCGCCCTGCCAGCACTGATGCGCGCGGAAAAGTTGCAAAAGCGCGCCGCTCGCGTCGGGTTCGACTGGACCGAGCCCCACCAGATCTTCGAAAAGCTCACGGAAGAGGCAAACGAGGTGCGCGACGCCCTTATCTGCAACGATCCCGAGGGGGTCGAAGAGGAAATCGGTGATCTGTTATTTGTTGCGGCGAATCTGGCGCGTCGCTTGAAAGTCGATCCCGAAGTGGCGCTTCGGAAAGCCAACGCAAAGTTTGAGAGACGTTTCCACGCGATGGAGGCGGCCGCTCGCCAGGCGGGTGTCGCCTTCGATGCACTCAGTCTGGACGAGCAAGAGGCGCTCTGGCAGCAGGTCAAGGGTGCCGAAAAGACAAAAAAGGGGTTGCCGGACGCGCCCAGGGGCACAGATTTCGCTGTCTGAAACACGCGACAACATCGAAGTCTTCAGGTGACATTTAACTTTCGAGCGTAGAGTTTTCGATCTAGTTTTCTTCAGTAGGCGGCAGAAGGTCCGCAGTTTCGGGCAAAGGCAGAAGGATAATCCCATGGCCGAGATTTCCAACGACGTGGCAGCGCAAGACGACGCACACATGACACCTGCGGCGTTGCCGACGGGCGAGCCCCTGAACGTGATGCATGGCCATTGCGATCGGCCTGAAACCGAAGACTGCGGCAGTTCAGACCTGCGTCATCCGGAAATGCCCTATTGGCACCCGCTGAATGGTCCTTTTCCGACCGACTGACCAGACACCGCGCCGGCAAGCCAGCAGCGACGGCAGTCTTGCCGCTACTGGGCGCGGCGTTCTTGCGCGATCGGGCGGGATTGCGAACGGGGCCCCGATCACGTTCGGCGAGCATAGATTTCGGGCCAGCGTGCCGCGAATTGTCCCGCCGGGCCTGACTGTAACCGAACGGTCAGGGCGCTGGTGCCGGTGGGATCCACCGTTTCTTCAAGCACATCGCCATGGTCATGAAGCCAGGCCCTCGCCTGCCCCTCCTCCGGGGCGATCGGGACCATCAGGATGCGGGCGCGGGCGAAAAAACCGTCCTCGATCGCTGTCACCAGGTCAGCAACGCCCTCTCCCGTCTCGGCAGAGAGGAGAACGGCCAGTGTTTCTGAACGGCCGTCCGCGGATGCCTGCGCGGCCATGGTCAGGGCGTCATGGCGTTCCGCATCCATGAGGTCCGCCTTGTTCCACGCCTCTATCATGGGTGGAATGTCGAGCCCGGTTTCAGAAGAAAGTCGATCCAGGACCGCCATGACATCTTCCGCATGTTCCTGGTCATCGGGGCTGGAGCGATCGCGGACATGGATCAGGAGATCGGCCTCCATGGCTTCTTCCAGTGTCGCCTGGAAGCTGTCGATCAGGTGCGTTGGCAGGTCAGTGATGAAACCAACCGTATCGACCAACGCAGTGTCGCCGAGCCTGGGGAGCCGAACCTGGCGGATCGTCGGATCAAGGGTCGCGAAGGGCATGTCCTTCGCGAAGACGCTGGCGCCGGTCAATTGGTTGAAGAGCGTCGATTTTCCCGCATTGGTGTAGCCAACGAGGGCAATGACCGGGATGCCGGCCTTCACGCGCCCGGCCCGATGCAACCCACGCGTCCGTTTGACGTCCTCAAGCGCATCACGGAGGCGGCGAAGGTCGCGGTCGATCATCCGGCGGTCGGACTCGAGTTGTGTCTCGCCCGGCCCTGCGAGGAAGCCCCTGCCCCCGCGCTGGCGTTCCAGGTGCGTCCAGGTCCGCACAAGCCGTGAGCGCTCATAGGACAGTCGCGCCAGTTCAACCTGTAGCTGGCCTTCCTTCGTGCGCGCGCGCAGTCCGAAGATTTCGAGGATCAAGCCTGTCCGGTCGATGACCTTGACGCCAAGCCGGCTTTCGAGGTTGCGCTGCTGGAGCGGCGTGAGCGCACCGTCAATTACGGCCAGGCCGCAATCGCTGGCCTCGAGGTTGTCGCGAAACCGCTCCAGAATTCCACCCGACAGCAGCGTGGATGCATTCGGTTCCCGGATGACCTGGGACTGGAGAAAGGCCAGGTCACAGCCCAGCGCCGCAATCAGCCCTGCTGTTTCAGCCTCGCGGCCGTCACCCGGCGGCTTCATCCGGGCTAGGGTTGGGATCAGGACGCCAGCGCATTCGTTCGCGGTTTGCTGTTTATCGGAGACCGAAATTACCCTTCACTCGCCTCAGGATCGTCGTTGCCCTCATAGAGCTGCACGGGATTGTTGGGTGCGATCGTGGAAATCGCATGCTTGTAAACCAGTTGCGGTGGTCGCCCGTCACCGCGGAGGAGCACGCAGAAATTGTCAAACCACGTCACGACGCCCTGAAGTTTGACGCCATTGACGAGGAACACCGTCAAAGGCGTACGGGATTTCCGAACCGCGTTGAGAAACGTGTCTTGTAGATTTTGCTTTTTTTCAGAAGACATAGGTGTCCATTTTTTTTGCTTTGTTCCCCGCTAGTCCGAATAGCTCAGAAGTGCAACATC
>JBCBKE010000087.1:0-9918 GCA_038522375.1 Pseudomonadota bacterium | reverse complement strand
AGCGCCACTACGAGATCGACTTCGCGTCCGGCGCTTGACCATCAGCACTTCCAGCGCCGGTGCATCCCGCAGCAGGAGAATTGTGGCCGACAGGCGCGGGGTCGCCGGCTCCGGTTTTTCCCGTCCCGGTTCAGGTGGTGTGGACATTTCCTCTCCCATTGGTTTCCGCCGGCGCGAAAATCGCCGGCCCGGTCTATGCCGGATCTTCAGCTCTCCCTGCTACACCCCTGCATCCTCCCCGTCGAATGCGGGGTACCGGAATTGCTGGGATTTTTCCCCGCCGCCGTCAGAAGGAACCGCTGCGATGCTGATAACTCCCCGCATGTCACAAAGGGTCCCATCAGCCCCCCCGCAGTCCGCCCTTAGACTTGTGCCGGTTATCCACCTGGAAACAGGCGACATCGTTGCCCAGCTGCTGGAATCGGAACGCGAGCCGGGCGACCAGGTAAGATTCGGTGCGCTCGCCGATCAGTGTCCGGGTGACTGCCCGCTCAAGACTTTTCGCACACTGATCGAAGATGCCGCTGCGCGCGCCAGACTTTTGGAGTGCTGGTCACGCCCCTTGCATGTTTCGGTACCGCTTTCGGTCCTCGACCATCCCGATCTTGCGTCGGCCTGCGTTGCGGCTGCCAGCCGGTCGCAGCTTTGCCCGCAGGAATTGTGTCTCGATATTCCGGACGGAGCGTTCCTCGATCGTCACCGGGATGGTTTCGGCGTGGTGCGCGAGCTTCGGGCGGTTGGCTTGCGCGTCGGGATCGATGCCACGCGATCCTGGGATGCGCCGTTAACGCCAGGCCTGAAGATGCTGCTGGATAGCGTATCGGTTCAATTTCATCTTTTCGAGCGCAGCCCCGCGCTTCAGAAGGCCGTTTCGGATGCAAGCAGTTCTGGCATGGTCGTCATGGCCCATGGCGCCAAATGGCGTGATAGCCAGTGGCTTGCCGGCGCCGGGATCACTCTGGCGATCCGTCCCGGAACCGATAGCTAGATCGCTGGACCCGGCATCGGCCGGTTCCGAGCGAGACCGTCAGTTTGCGAGGCGGAGCCATTCGCGCGCGGCCTTCTGGGCTTCGCGGACTTCGTCAGATGACATCTGATCAGCCATTTCCTTGCGGAGATCCTTGGCCGCTTCCACGCCCTTTGACGCGGCAAGATTGAACCATTTATGCGCTTGCACGAGATCTAAGGAGACGCCGTCGCCCAGGGAATAGGCCAGCCCGGTCTGGTAGAGCGTGTCCGGATCGGAGTTCGCGTCGAGGTCTGCACAGGGCAGTTCGATTGATGTGTCTGCAAATGGCATTGTTGTCTTCCCTTACACCCAAGTCCTCCACACCGCCGGTCTTCCGGCTTTCGCATGGAGAAAAACTTCACCCAGTCGCTCCTGTTGGCGACACGACAAAAATGCCGTCAGGACTTTGCCTTAGGGTTAATGCCAAGCCTCGATCAGCCCCGAAGCGTTAACGCGGAAGGGAGTGGCGTTTACGATCAAGGCGCCCTATTCCTCAATCGTCGAAAAACGCCCGCTGCCAAGACAAATCGAAGTGCCGAAAGCCATGCCACGATCCGTTCGCCCCCTGTCCTATCTCCACCATCTGAGCCACCCGAGCGCCTTCGCAGACCTTCTTGGCGCATCGTTCCGGGAAACGGGTTTCGCCGTCATAACGGACCACCCGATCCCGCAGCCCGTGATCGACAAGGCGTTGGCGGCGGCGAAGGCGTTCTTTGCCCTGCCGTCCGAGACAAAAATGAAATACGATGACAGCCAGGGCGGCGGTCAGCGGGGCTATACCGCGTTCGGCCAGGAAAATGCCAAGGACAAGGCCGCTGCCGATCTCAAGGAATTCTGGCATCGCGGGCGGAAGGCTCCAACTGGCTATGGACTTGAAAGCGTCATGCGCGAGACCCCCTCTGTCCCGGAGATCGAGGATTTCGACAACGCAACGTCCAACCTGTTCTTTGCCCTCGACGAACTGGGCATGGATCTCTTGCAGGCCATCGCCCGGCACCTCGGCCTGGAACCCCAGTGGTTTACCCCCCGGGTCGTCGATGGCAATTCCATCCTCAGACTCCTGCACTATCCGCCCCAGACCAGCGCGCAACCGAAGGGCGCCGTGCGGGCCGGCGCCCATGAAGATATCAATGTGATCACCCTTCTCCTCGGGGCCGAGGAAGCCGGGCTGGAAGTGAAGCACAGCTCCGGCGCCTGGATCCCGATCAATCCGCCCGATGGGGCAATCGTGGTGAATATCGGCGATATGCTGGACCGGATGACCGGCGGCATCCTGCCATCCACGACCCACCGGGTGGTGAACCCCTCTCCCGAGCGGGCAAGATTTCCCCGCTATTCGACGCCCTTCTTCCTGCACTTTGCGCCAAACGTTTTGATCGACCCCCTTGAACAGTGCCTGGCCGAGGGCGGCAAACCCGCCGAGCCGATCCTCGCCCAGGACTATCTGATGCAACGGCTCAAGGAGATCGGCCTCGTGAAAGACGCCGCCGTGGCAGCCGCCTCGACGACGACGCCGGCCAAACCGGCGCCACCCAGCGAAAAGGGGCCACCCGCCAAACCGACCTGAACGGCCATTTCGGACGGGCAGCAGCGCTCTCATGGGTGAATATCGACGTTGCCGTCTTGGGCAATGACCGCGTGAACCAGCAGGCCATTGGCCCCTTGCGGAACAAGGGAGCCGACATCCGCACGATCGTCGCCAGCACCGGCGCCGGGAGGGTGCGGCGGCGGTTCGGGGACCGACAGCAACACGGCCTCCCATTCCAGCGGCGGGCCATACCGCAAGGGTCCTGTATCCTGACCCGGCGGCGCAAGCGTGCGAAACGGCTTTTCCCCATCAAAGGGAAATCTGTTCGCCCCCCGCCGCGCGCGGCGCCGGAGGATGCGCGCAAGGCGCAAGATCGCGCGGGTGGGGTCCGATACCGTTGCCACCAGCGCGGCCAGCCGGAACATTTCCGGCGCCAGGCTCGCGGTGGCCAGGCCATAGGGGTCGGCCCGTGACAGGCGGGCCTGGCGCCGGTCCGTTGATGGCTGGCCGCCGCTCGAATGCGGTCCGTCCTGCGCGCCCAGCCCTTTTTCATGGAGCCGGAAACGGGGGATCGCCTGGGCGTCATTCAAAGGCCCTGGCAGCCCCGTTCGGGACGGCGCTCGCAGGCCTGCCAGTGGAAGGGTCGCCGCCAGGACTTCAGCGCGCGCCAGAAGCAATCGGCGAAGCAGTCCCTCCGAAAGGCGAAGGGTGGCCCTTGCCCGGCGCCAACGGGGTAGCAATACGGGAAGATGCCCTCCTCCCGCCGGCGCGAACAGCGCAACAAGCGCCTCGACCAGCATGACCATCCGCGCCCAAAGGGCAGCGAGCACAGGGTCATCAATGGGGTGATCGGACGACATGGGAGGCAGTGTAAGGTCCGCTGAACCCGGTCGGATAAGTTTTTCCTGTTGGGCCGGTTCAGGAGCGGACCCATCCCCGACCGGGAAACGGCCCAGACCCAGGTAACCACCCCAGCGACCGAGCGACCACCCGGCGCGTTGGCCCTCGCCGCAGTCCTATGGCGTGGTCACGCCACTGAAGCGTTTGCATGTCGAAGGACCGGTTAACAATAGACCGCCGGGAAAGGCCTAAATGATCACACCCACAAAACACGGCTTTAGATAAAATGCAGTAAACCGATCCCTGTATTCAGAAGTGGTGCACGCATGAAATTCTCCGATTGCGATATAATACGTTCAGAGATGATGCCTGTAGATTCGACCTGCGAGGATCTCGTCAAATTCTTTCAGCGGCATCCCAAGGTTCCGCTTTGTCCGCTGGGCGAGCATGGCGTGGCGACCTTCATCGTTCACCGCAATTCATTCCAAGACAAATTGAACAGTCCATTCGGTTTTGCTCTTTACGCAAAAACACCCGCAACCAAGTTTTCGGAAGAACTGCGCTTTTCCTGCGAATATACTGATAAGGTATCTAACTTTTTTACCTCGAGCATAAATAACTTACAGGAAATTTCGAGCGGTATAGTTATCAATTACGAAGGGGTTTATTTTGGAATCGTTCCAGGGCTTGAAGTCATGCGGGCGGTCGCTTTTGAAAATGCAAATCTAGTGACAAACCTACGCGGCGAAATCGAGATGCGGCGCCTTGCGGAAGCGAAGATCCGACATCTCGCGGACACGGACCCATTAACTGGTCTCCTGAACCGGCGTGCCTTTATGGAAAAGGTAAAAGACTTCGCCAGTGGCGATGACCCGTTTCTTTGCGCATTCATGGATCTTGACCGGTTTAAGCAAATCAATGATCAGTTCGGGCATGCTTCTGGCGACTTGGTCTTGAAGACCGTGGCGACGCGGATTTCGAGCAGCCCTCAAGTCTCCAATAGTGCGCGTTTCGGGGGTGATGAATTCGCTTTCCTCGTTAAACCTTCACCGGGTGATGGTGCAGAGCATACGCTGAATGGGATGTTGAAAAAGGTATGCTCGCCCATTCAACTGGAAAGGAGCATGATTGATATCGGAGCGTCGATTGGTTTTGCAGAGTACGGCACTGATGCAAACGACTTCGAAACACTGTTGCAGTCTGCCGATCTTGCCATGTTGCGGGTTAAATCGAAGGGGGGTGGTTTAGAACGACACCATCCCGAGAACGACATACTGGGCCTGAACGATTACGCACTTGAACGCCGCATGCGAGAGGCGATTGATCAACAATATATAAAGCCCGCGCTACAGCCAATCCATGACGTAAAAACAGGAAAAATTATCGGGTATGAGTTGCTCGCCCGGTGGGCGGGTGGAAGTCTTTCGCCTGCGCCTGGGCCTGATGCCTTTATACCAATTGCGGAGAAGCTTGGACTTCTAAATGACCTTCTCTGGTCAACGCTTTCCCAGGCACTCGGATCGCGATCGTGGGAAAACTTATATCTTTCGATCAATGTTTCACCGTCGCAATTGTCGGGGACCGGCTTGTTGAAAGGTCTTCGCGATATTCTGGCCCATCACGGTTTGGATCCGAGCTGTATCCAGATCGAAATTACAGAGGGTGTAATTTTCAGGAACCTGGAGGCCAGCATAAAAACGCTCCAGCATGCCCAGAGACTGGGGATGCGGATCGCTTTGGATGATTTCGGTACAGGTTTTTCCTCCCTGTCACTCTTGCATCGCCTGCCTCTGGATACAGTGAAAATCGACCGTAGCTTCCTCGGCGCCGACAATGACACTTCGGTCCGGCGGAAGGTGCTGTCCTCGATTTTAATGCTCTGCCGGGAACTGGACGTTTCCAGTTGCATGGAAGGCGTGGAAGACAAGCCCATGATGGACCTCGTCTGCGAGCTCGGCTGCGACCAGGCTCAGGGGTATTACCTTGGCAGTCCCGAATTGGTCGCTCATGCACCCAGGCGGGCCGTCGCCTAGACTATCGTCACTTTTAGAACGCTTGATCGTCGGCGGCCCGACCGGGCGGCCGGCCTTGCCCACTAACGCGTTTCCGCTCGTGTCGGGAATGGGCTAGTTGACCTGTCGGCCCCGGGCGGTGACAGCCTGGCGGGCCGCCTCAACCGCATCAGCACTCACGCCTGCGGCATGGGCGGCACTGCGGCGGACCTCTTCGGCCATGCCGTCCCCGAAGGTCATGGCAAAGCCGTCATCGATCATCGCCTTGTATTGTTTGGACATGACGGGGTCGCATTCGGTCATCGTGGTGGCAAGGGCCAGGGCGGCCGGCACCAGGTCGTCGGCCGGGTAGACCCGGTTTACAAGGCCCCAGCGCTCTGCGGTTTCCGCGTCGAGGAAGTTGCCTGACAGGGAAAGCTCCTTGGCGCGCGAGATGCCGATGAGGCGCGGCAGGCGCTGGCTCAGCCCCCACCCCGGCATGATGCCGACCCGGGCATGGGTGTCGGCGAATTTCGCATTTTCCGAGGCCAGCAGGACATCGCACATGAGCGCCAGTTCGAAGCCGCCGGTGATGGCGAACCCGTTAATGGCGCCGACGATGGGCCAGGGATAGGCGGCAAGCGCCTGGCCGAGGTCGATACTGCCGCCATCGGCGCCGAGGGCGAACCCGGTCTCGCCGGCTTCCTTCAGGTCGACCCCTGCCGTGAAGGCCCGTCCGGCCCCTGTCAGCACGACCGCGCGGATATCGGGATCGATTGCCAGGGTCTCGAACGTTTCGACCAGGGCGGCCCGGAGGGCCCGGCTGAGCGCGTTGAGCGCGTCGGGGCGGTTGAGGGTGACGAGGGCGACCGCGCCCTGGCGGTCTATGGTGACAAGGGCATCGGCCATGGCAATTCTCTCCCGAGTTCGTATGTATCCTAGTCAGCTTATCGTGCTTTCCGACCAATCCAAGGGGACCCCCATGGCCACACCGCCGACTGGCGTAAACTACACCTTCTCCGAGGACGAGATCAGTCAGCTACTCCCCTATGGCGAGGTCAAGCACCACCCGGCGGGGACCACGCTGACCGCGGAGGGAGAGGCCCAGGCCGATCTCATCATTACCCTGAGTGGCGAGACGCACATCTTTGTCGAACGCGCCGATGGACCCTACAGGGTCGGGTATATGGAGCGGGGACAGTTTGCCGGCGATATCACGGTCCTGAAGGGCCAGGCGGCGCTGGCCCGTACTGAAATGGGCGTCGCAGGCGAGGTGTTGCACATCCCGTTCGACCGGTTCCAGAAGCTGCTGGTTGAGAATTCGGCCCTGTCGGACGTGTTCGTGAACGTCCTGGCGGCACGGCGGGAGTTCGGGCGCACAACCGGACGGTCGAGCGTGATCGTGATCGGGCGGGCCCAGGACAGGACGGTGTTTGCCGCCCGCGACCTGCTGAACCGGCATGACATTCCTCACACCTGGTTTGATCCGGAAACCGAGGCCGGTGCAGCCGGACCGCTGTTGGACGCGCGCGGCATTACCGCTGACCAGTTGCCGGTGGTGATCCGCGGATCGCTGGACGTGCTGGTGAAGCCGTCCGTTGACGACATCTCGAAAGCGTTCGGGCTGGACCTGCTGCCCGATGGGGCGACGGCCGATGTTATCGTGGTGGGGGCCGGGCCTGCAGGCCTCGCTGCCGCAGTCTATGCCGCCTCGGAAGGGCTTTCGGTGCTGACGCTGGATACCGAAGGGCCGGGCGGGCAGGCAGGAACCTCGTCGAAGATCGAGAACTATCTTGGATTCCCGACGGGGGTGTCGGGCCGCGAACTCGCCGAACGTGCCGCGGTTCAGGCGCTGAAGTTCGGGGTGCGCATTGCCTCTCCGGTCAAGGCCGCCTCGCTGGACCGGGAGGGCGATATCTACTGCATGGGGCTGACCGATGGGCGCAAGCTGAAGGCCAAGGCGGTTGTCGTGGCGACAGGTGCCCAGTATCGCCGGCTGCCGATTGACAATCTCGAACGGTATGAGGGACGGGGCATCTATTATGGAGCCACCCCGATGGAAGCGCAGCTTTGCGGTGGCGCGGAAGTCGCCATTGTCGGCGCCGGGAACTCGGCTGGCCAGGGCGCTGTTTTCCTCGCCCAGACCGCAAAGGCGGTCCATGTGGTCTATCGAAGGGCCGACATTCGCGAGACGATGTCGGAGTATCTGGTTCGCAGGCTGGAGGAGATGCCGAATATCCACCTGCACCCGGGCGAGGAGATCTCGGCGCTCCACGGTATCGAGGGCGCCGACCCCCACAAGGACCGATTGATGGCCACAACGTTCAGGAACGCCGAAACCGGTGAGACGAAGGCGTGTCCGACCCCTTTCCTGTTCCTGTTCATCGGTGCCGCACCGTTCACACGCTGGCTTCCCGATACCGTGGCGCGGGACGGCAAGGACTTTCTGAAGACCGGCCCCGATATCGGCAATCTCGAACTGGTGAAGGCGGGCTGGACACTGGACCGCATGCCGACACGCTATGAGACGAGCTGGCCGCGAGTCTATGCGGTGGGTGACGTGCGCACCGGATCGGTGAAACGGGTTGCAAGCGCGGTTGGCGAAGGGTCAGTCGTGGTCAGCGATGTGCACAAGGCAATCGGGGAAATTGCCGGCTCCGTTTAGGCCTTGGTGAATACCGCCTGGGCCCAGAGCCCGGTGGCGATGACAGACCCGATGGCGGCGAAAACGAATTTTCCGGGTGTCAGAAGCGTCTTCGCGCCGAGCATTGCCGATGACCCCAGCAATGCGCTCAGCTGAACTGCGTTTTCCGCGAGATCCAGACCCGCTGCCAGCAGGATCGGCGCGGCATAGACAAGCGGACGACGCGGCGCGTATCGGAGGCATAGACCAAGGACCAGGGCGCCGTAGGCAACCGGGTAAAGCATATCCAGCGTGGCTGTGATCCACAGGTGGGCCTCGGTCTGCCCGGGCGTCGCCGCCATTTCGGCAAGCAGGGCTGTGGCCCCCTCGCCGGTGAGCCGAAAGTCGAGAAGATCGCCGCCAGCCAAACGTTTTGCCCAGTGAATGGCGATGTGCAGCCCAACCGTAAGGGCAAAAAGTCCCGATAGGACGGGAAGTGACGCCAGCGCTGAACCGGGCCGCGTCATGCTGCCGGATCGGCGATGATTTCGGCAGCGACCCCCGTCGCCTCGACCAGGGCCGAGATCTCGGTTTGTGCGGAGGCGAGTGCGCCCTCATCGGCGCTGCGCGCCACGATCTGGACGCCGCGATCATCCAGTGAACGAAACCAGGGGTATGATCCGAAACTGACAGCGGGCAGCTTTTCCGCCAGGGCGCCGAGCGCTTCTGCGATGTCCCCCTCCTGCAGCCCGCGGCCCCGGATCGTCACGGACTGGATGACGTCACCGCCTTCGAGCCGGTGGCCGACATCCTGCAACATGCCAAGGACAATCGCGGGGACACCGGCAAGGGTGAAGACATTGTCCAACTGAAAACCCGGAGCGCCCGAGACGGGATTGGCGATCAGGCTGGCACCGTGGGGTATGCGGGCCATGCGGCGGCGGGGGCCTGCGAAATCGGTTTCCATGGCAGCGTAGCGTTTTTCCAGCAGTGCCACCGCTTCGGGATGCTCGGAGATTTCAACGCCAAACGCGGCGGCGATGGCGTCGGCCGTGATGTCGTCATGGGTCGGGCCGATGCCGCCCGTTGTGAAAACATAGGTATGACGGGCCCGCAGGGCATTGACGGCCTCGACGATATCCTCCTGGGCGTCCGGGACGATGCGGGCTTCGGCCACGGCGATGCCGATCGGCGCCAGATAGGCGGCGACCTGCTGAAGGTTCACGTCGCGTGTGCGACCCGACAGGATTTCGTCGCCGATGATCAGAACGGCAGCGCTGGGGGATGCGCGACCGCCAGCCATGCTAAGCCGGATCCTCGGCTGGTTTCTGGGCCACGGTTTCACCCGCAGGCTCTTCCATGGCGCCATAAAGGTGTTCAGCGGACACGCCCCAGAAATCAACGAGCGGGCCGTTCTGGCGGAACCGCTGGATCATGCCTATGAAATAGAGGTCGTTGAC
This sequence comes from Pseudomonadota bacterium, assembly GCA_038522375.1. GTDB lineage: Bacteria > Pseudomonadota > Alphaproteobacteria > Caulobacterales > Hyphomonadaceae > UBA5336. The sequence goes on along the minus strand of JBCBKE010000087.1, from coordinate 467 downwards.
GGGGTCGACCCAGAACCAGGTCCCCGCGGCTCCGCCCCAGTAATAGGTGCCCTCGCCCATCGGCAGGCCATTCTCGGCGGTGTTTTCATAGACGCCGAAATTGAGGGCAAACCGCTGGGTGACTTCTTCGGTTTCGGTCATGTTTCCCGTTGTGTTGACGACAACGCCGTCTGGCAGGACGTTTGTGCGCATCAGCTCGACGGTTTCCGGCTCCAGCAAGCGAACGCCATCAAGCTCGCCCTCATTCAGCAACATCGCGGCGAAGCGGGCATAGTCGTCCATGGTGGAGACAAGACCGCCACCACCGCTTTCCATGGCGACCGTTTCCGCTTTGAACATCACGCCCGGCACGCCGAGGACAGGTCCGAACGCACCAGTTTCGGGGTGATAGCCCCCCTCGGCATGGTCGACACCGGATTCCACGTTCCGGAAGAAGACTATGACCGGTTTTCAGACGTGTGGGGCTA
>JBCBKE010000086.1:0-10639 GCA_038522375.1 Pseudomonadota bacterium | reverse complement strand
CATTTCATCGTCTACGGCGACGTCACGCCGATCGTTTAGCGGCTGTGGCTCCCGGCCCCGAAGACATGGGCCAGGGCGATGGCAGCAGCCGTTGCCACATTTACGCTGTCAAAACCAGTCGCCATGGGGATACCAATCGGCATCGCCATATCGAGAATATGGTCGGGCAGGCCCGGCCCCTCAGCGCCGACCATGATGGCTAGTCTTTGCGGTATATCCGCAGACCAGATCGGCTGGCATCCCGGCCGCGGTGTCAGCGCCCAGAGGGTGTAACCAGCCTCGGCCAGTGCCGCTGCCATGGCCTCACCAGTATCGCTGTGGGCATAGGGCAGCCATAGCGTGGTGCCGGCGGATACGCGGATAGACTTCCGATAAAGGGGATCACCGCTTTCGGCGTCGAGCAAGACGCCCGCCGCGCCGAATGCCGCAGCGTTGCGGAACAGCGCGCCTATATTGTCATGGTTCGACAACCCGATCGCGCACACGACAACTGACGGGCCCGGGCGTTTGAGCCTGTAGACCTCCTCAGCCTGAAGCGGTTCCCCCTTCAGCCCACAGGCCAGCACGCCCCGGTGCATCGGGAAACCCGCCACCGCATCCATGATAGCCTGGGGCGCCACATAGACCGCCACCTCGTTTGGCGCGCGAGCCAGCAAGTCTGCCAACGGGCCAAGCCGGGTCTCGCACAGAAACACGCTTTCCACGGCAAACCGGCTGCGTTGCAGAAGCGTCGCCAGCGTGACTTTCCCTTCGGCGATGAACCGGTCTTGCCGCCCCACCAGGTCGCGCTCGCGGATCTGGGTATAGGGCGCTAGACGGGGATCATTGGGATCGGTGATAGGGATCATCTGAGCTGACATCGGTTCTGGCTTGGTGCGGGAAAATCATCCTGTTAGGAAGACGGGGCTCGCAGAAGCGGGCGCGTAGAGGGAGACGGCCCATGACGCATCTGGCGTCCAGGATCGCAGTAACGCTGGTATTCACGCTTTTCTACGCCGCATTCCTGGCTGAAACGCTGCTCTTTTACCATGAATTCGGAACGGGCTCTTTCGCCTTTCACATCTCCAACCTGTACGCCCACACTTTCCTTTTCTTTCCAATCGCTGGCCTTCTGGCCCTGATTGCCTTCTGGCGGCCCGCCGTGCTGATTACCGATGCACTGGGCCGTGGCACGGTGCGCGGCGGGCGGCTGTTGCTGGCCGGGCTGGTCATCCTCATCGGGGTGGGTGGATGGTTGGTTGCCCAGGGTTTCAATGACAGCAATTCCCGCTCCCTGTTCGAGATAGCCCCCGCAGCGCTGCAGACCGATACCGGGCAAAGCGCAGCAGACGGCGCCGTGCTGCGCTCGCCCATTCCGGAAATCCTCGTGAAAATGCGCATCAATGCAGACGGTGAGGGCGGGCTGACCGCCTTTCGCGCCCGCTGCGACGCGGAATGGCTCCGGTTCAGCATTACAGCTGACCAGCCGCTCCTGTGTTTCCCGACCGGAACCGAAACGTCCGTGGCCGAATGCTGCGCCGCCCGCAGCCGGTTTCGCACCGACGTGAACGCGCTCCAGGCGGCATCGCCGTCACACCTCTCCACCTTCCACCGGTTTATCCTGCCGGTGAAAGTCGCATTCCTTTTCCTCCTCCTGGTCATTGGCCTGCTTCTGGTCCAGTTTCGCAAACGCCTCTGCCAGACCTATGGCGACCGCGTCGATGACCTGTCCCTCGGCGTCGCGCTGGGCGGCGGGACGATGCTGTTGTGGCCGCTTATGAATGCTGCGCACCTGGAGACGATCATGCTCCTTACCGGTGATGGCTCGGCCAATGCCTATCGCATCACCGCGCCGCTGATCACGCTGGGTTTCGGCGTTTTCGCGGTCCTGCTCGCATTCTTCCATCTGAGGACCTACCCTCACCAGGTCGAGCACGCCGCGAAGATCGGCGGCGCTGTCATCGCCGCCCTCGGCGTCTTCCGCTACGAGGAAATCGTCACCTATCTCAGTCGCACGCTCGGCATTGGCGGAGGGCCGGTCGCGATCGTGGTGTTCATGGTGGCAACAGCCGCCCTGATCGCTACCGTGCTGCTCGGTGTGACAGCACGGAGCTTCGAAGACGCCGATCCCGACGCAAGGGCCGCAAATACCTAAGGCGTTACGACCTGCGCGAGAGCGGTCTACGCCCCCGCCGGCATGACGCCCCGCTCCTTGGCGAGTTTCTTCATCGCTTTCTGGAGTTTTTCGAACGCACGCACCTCGATCTGCCGGATCCGCTCGCGAGAGACGTTATACACCGTGGAGAGGTCCTCCAGGGTCTTCGGTTCGTCGGTGAGGCGGCGTTCTGTCAGGATATGCTGCTCGCGCTCGTTCAGCTCTTTCATCGCCTCGCCGAGCAACTCCATCCGCGCATCATACTCCTGACGGTTGGCATACTCGACGGCCTGGTTCGGCTCGTCGTCGGCCAGCCAGTCCTGCCATTCAAGGTCGCCTTCGGTCCCCATGGGCACGTTGAGTGACGCATCGGAACCGGACATGCGTCCGTTCATGTCCATCACCTCTTTTTCGGTGACGTTCAGCTTCTCTGCGATCAGCTTGGCCTGGGCAGGCTTCAGGTCTCCCTCGTCGAGGGCCTGGATCTCGCCCTTGAGGCGGCGCAGGTTGAAGAACAGCTTCTTCTGGGCCGCGGTGGTGCCGAGTTTGACAAGCGACCAACTCCGCAGGATGTATTCCTGGATCGACGCCCGGATCCACCACATGGCATAGGTCGCGAGGCGAAAACCCTTGTCGGGATCGAACTTCTTGACCGACTGCATCAGGCCTACATTGCCCTCGGAGATCACCTCGGCCATTGGCAAGCCATAACCGCGATACCCCATGGCGATCTTGGCCACGAGCCTAAGGTGACTGGTCACCATTTTTTCTGCTGCTTCGCTGTCGCCCTGCTCCGCCCAACGCTTGGCGAGCATGAACTCTTCTTTCTTTTCGAGCATGGGAAACTTGCGGATCTCGGACAGGTATCGCGATAGCCCCTGCTCCGGGCTCAACGCCACCGACAGTTTCATGTTTCCTTCAGCCATGGTGGTCTCCTCGCTCTCCAGACCCGATGCCCGTTTAACGGCTCACCGGTCAATTTCCGTCGTCGTGTCGCCTGCCCCATTTCGCTGGCGGCAATGCCCGCTGGCGCCAACCCAGCGCAGCAAGCGGAGATATAGCGCAAAGAATCGGATCAGATAGAGGCAGCCAATCGGCGGTATGACGACAAAAGCCCGGCAAACGCTTGGGTTTGTTCGCACAAACCGGCTCTCGATCACGCCGGTGTGTGGAAATTTGATCCCGCCCCACGCGCGGGCCATTCCGCAGGCGAGCGCGTCGCTGCGTTCGGCATCGCCAAACGGCCGTGAGCAAATCAAAGAGACCGTCGCTTCGGCCGAAAGCGAGAGCGATCTAGGCCTTGAACGCGTCCAGCATCTTGGTCTTCTTCAACACGCCGACAAGGCTATCGCTTTCCGAGAGGGCAGCCTGGACGGCGACTTTGACAGCCGTAAACGACTTCGCGGCATAGCTCTGCCGCGTCTGTTCGAAATTCTTCCGGTCGATCTTGACCTTCACCGGACCGTCTCCCGCCTCGGCATTCGCCACCGCCCAGACCAGATAGCTCTTTGCCACCTCTTTCGTCAGCAAAGGGACGAGCGTCGATTTCAACTCATCCAGCGGCTTGAAGTCCCCGTTCGCCGAGGGACTGTCCATGAACTCGCACCATTCCACGACGAACGGTGCCCGGTCCCGCAGCCACTCACCCGGCGTCGGATCATCGAGCATCTGGCGCAGCTGGGCTGCGATCGAAAAGTCGGCAGCGGTTGGCCGTCCACCGAAGATGAACAGGGTTTCCTTGAGGTGGTCGTTCAGCAACTCGGCGAATTTCTGGAAAGACCCCTTCAGCACCTTGCCGTTCTTCGGGCCTGCTCCGACAAGGTCAAGGCGGCCCGCCATGCTTTCGACCACCGCCGCTGCCTGTGCGCTCGCGTCGCCGGGACCCTCATCACCAAACATCTGGGCGAGCAGACGGTGCGCCGCCGCTTCCCGGTCAGGTGATTGGCTCCAGCGCTCATGAAACATGGACTTGTTGAGCCATTCATCCCCGTAATCCTCGAGAATGAGTGCCAAGGCGGCACAGGTCGGATCATCCGGGACGGTTGCAGGCTCTGGCTTGTCGGTTTCCAGCGCTGCAAGCATCGCCGTCGAATCCTGGCTGGCTGGCCGACCCGGCGCCACCAGCAGCGGAACGGTCGGCGCACGCGCGAGCGCCATGAAGTCCGCTTCAGTCGCTTTCGAGCGGGGTACCCAGTCGAAACTGGCCCCCTTGTAGCGCAGCGCCGCGCGCACCTTTACCGAATAGGGCGACGTTTCCGCGCCGAAGAGCCTGTACTCTGCCATCGCTTGCCCCTGCATGTCAGTTCGCGGCTTCTAGACTGCTGCAACAGGCTTGGGAACCGGGTTGCAGAAGAATGTGCAGCAGCGCAGAGCCTTGCCAGAAGAAAGGCACGCTTCTAGCAGGGTCATGGGGCGCGTGAAGACCTGCCGCTGGCGAGGTCCGAAACATGGAAGGGTCGAGGTGATGAAAACCGTTCTGGTGACCGGCGGTGCCGGCTATGTTGGCAGCCATTGCTGCAAGGCGTTTGCCCAGGCCGGCTGGCGCGTCGTGGTTTACGACAACCTCGCCCGCGGTTGGCGCGACCTGGTGAAATGGGGCGACCTGATTGTCGGGGACTTGCTGGATCCTTCGTCACTCGACCGCGCCTTCGATGAGGTCAAACCCGACGCCGTCGCCCATTTCGCCGCGTTCGCCTATGTGGGCGAGAGCGTCACGAATCCAGGGCTCTATTACAGGAACAACACGACGGGTTCGATGTACCTGCTGGACGCCATGGTCAAGGCAGGCGTCGACCAGATGATCTTTTCGTCCACCTGCGCAACCTATGGTATTCCCCAAAAGGTGCCGATGCCGGAGACCATTCCCCAGAACCCGATCAATCCCTATGGCTGGTCGAAACTCTTCGTCGAACGCTTGTTGGAGGATTACGGCCACGCCCACGGGCTCCGCTCGGTCAAGCTGCGCTATTTCAATGCTGCCGGCGCCGATCCGGAGGGAGAGACCGGCGAGCGACACGAGCCGGAAACGCACCTGATCCCCCTCGCTATCCGCGGGATGATGCAAGATGGTTTCAAGCTCACAATCTTTGGCGATGATTTCGACACCCGCGACGGCACCTGCGTCCGCGACTACATCCACGTCACCGATCTGGCGGACGCCCACGCCAGGGCGCTGGATTACCTGAAGGACGGCGGTCAGTCCGATGTGTTCAATCTCGGCACGGGGACAGGCACGACGGTCAAGGAGATTGTCGATGCAGTGGAGCGGGTCTCCGGCCGCGCGGTGAACAAATCGGTGGGTCCGCGCCGGGAGGGTGATCCGCCGGCACTGCTAGCCAGCGCCGAGAAGGCTCGCGAGATCCTTGGCTGGGTGCCGACCCACTCCGACATCGACACCATCATTTCCACCGCCTGGCGTTGGCACCAGGCCGAACACCAGCGCGGCTATGTAGGCACATGATGGTCGCTGCGGAGGACCAGCCCCGCACAATCCTTGCCTACAGCGACAAGCTGTTCACGCCGTCAGAGAGCTTCATTCCGCGCGGCTACTCCGCGTTTTCCCGCCTGAAACCTGTTTTCATCGGCCATGAACAAAGGGGCGATCCACCACCGGGGACCGACACAATCCTGCTCGGTCCGCTCCACGGGCCCGGCGGCGAAAGCGCTTTCAAGCAGCTCGGATCGATTTCGGCAAAGCTCGAAGACAGGCTGCGGGCGCTAGACCCCGTCGCCATCCATGCGAGCTTTGGCAAGTCTGGCGCATACGCCCTGCCCCTTGCCAGGCAACTTGGTCTGCCCCTGGCTGTGACCTACTATGGCGGCGATGCCACCAAGACCACGAACACAAAGAACAGCTGGATAAGGGTCTATAATCGCCGGCGTACGGCGCTTTGGGCAGAAGCTGCGCTGATACTTCCCTGTTCGGACTTCATCCGGAGGGAGTTGCTGGCGAAGGGCGCGCCGGACAGCAAAATGGTCGTCCACCGTAACACAGCCGATCCGAACCGGTTCCAACCGGGGAAGAAAGACAGGATCCTGCTCTTTGCGGGCCGTTGGACCGAAAAGAAGGGGATCGACACGCTGATCGCAGCGCTTGCCAAACTCGGTCCGACGCTGTCCGGCTGGCGTGTCCGGCTTCTCGGCGATGGCGCGTTGAAAGCACCTCTGGTCAAACAGCTGGAAGCGGCTGGCGTCGAGGCGGAACTGCCAGGTTGGATACCTGCCGACGAGATGCCCCGCCATTTCGCCGAAGCCATGGTGGTCTGCGTGCCGTCGAAACGGGCGGCCTCGGGCGATGCCGAAGGCCTGCCGCTGGTCTGCGTTGAGGCCATGCTGGCGGGATGCGCCCTGGCCGCGACCCGCCACGCTGGCATTCCTGAGTGCGTGAAGGACGGTGAAACCGGCTATCTTGTGGATGAAGGCGATGCCGACACGCTGGCTGACCGGTTGGGCCTCATGATCAATGATCCGGCGGCCACCATGTCGATGGGCGAGGCGGGCCGCGCCTTTGCCCTGTCGACCTTCAACCTCACCACCCAGAGCAAGTGCCTCGAAGACCACCTCATCGCGATCGCACGGGACGCTGGCACATGGGCGTGAGCGTGGTCACGACAGACCGCAACCATGTCGCCCCGCCAAGCGGTCAACGCCTGACAGGCTAGCTCTTGCGGGTTGGATCCGCCGGGCTGCCCTTCAACACGAAGCGCCTGTCGCAATACTTGCATTCGACAAAGTCATCATTGCCCATCTCGTAGAAGACAAGCGGATGGCCCAGGGCGCCGCCACCACCGTTACAGGACACACGTCGGCTTTCGGCAATAACGATTTCTGGCGGCTGAAATAGCGGGGTCTGGCGACTCATAACTGGCAATCCTGACTAAGTTGTCACTGCGGCGTCATAGGACTATCCCGTCGCCAAATCCATAGGCCATGCACGAGGTCCCGTCTGCGCTTGCCTCCTGGGCGCTTCTATGCGCCAGTCAAGGCAACCAGTTCGACCGGAGTGCCCATGTCCAGCCCCGTCCCAGATATCTCCATCCACGTGCAAGGGCTGGAGAAGGTCTATGCTGCTTCGGGAAAGGTGGAAGCGAAACGGGCGCTCAAGGGGATCGACCTGGCGATCCCGCGCGGATCGATTTTCGGATTGCTCGGCCCCAATGGTGCGGGAAAATCGACATTCATCAACATCCTCGCGGGGCTGGTGAACAAGACCGCTGGGCGAGTGGATATCTGGGGCATGGATATTGACAAGCACCCACGGGCGTCGCGCGCAGCGATCGGCGTCGTGAACCAGGAAATTGTTGCAGACCCGTTTTTCACGCCGTTCGAAATGCTGGAACTCATGGGCGGCTTCTACGGTGTCCCTAAGGCCGAACGCCGCAGCCTGGAGATTCTGACCGCTGTCGGCCTGGACGACAAGAAGGACGCCTATGTGCGGCAGCTATCGGGCGGGATGAAGCGGCGTCTGATGATAGCGAAGGCCCTGGTCCATAACCCGCCCATCCTCATCCTGGACGAACCTACGGCGGGGGTGGACGTGGAACTGCGGCGCTCGCTTTGGGCTTACGTGCAAGAGCTGCACAGGGCGGGCACGACGATCATCCTCACAACCCACTATCTCGAAGAGGCCGAGGAGCTTTGCGACACGATCGCTATCGTAAACCATGGCGATATCATCGCATGCGAGCCGACAGCGCAGCTCCTGACCCGCCTCGACCGGAAGAAGCTGACGGTCAAACCCCGCGAACCCCTGAGCGAAGTCCCACCGGAACTTTCGGCACTGGACGCGGTCCTGCGCCCCGATGGCAGCCTTGCAATCACCTACCGCCAGGCGGACACCGGGATTGGCCGCCTGCTGGAAAAGGTCCGTGAGGCCGGCATCGGGATCGAGGACCTCGCCACCGAGGAGCCGGATCTGGAAGACGTCTTCGTGGCGCTGACGAGTTAGCCTTGCAGAGGGCAACCTTACGGCCCGCTACCATCCCCGCCGCCGGTTCGCCGCAAGAACCGCGCTACTCCACGAGCCGCGCCTTGAGGGCAGTCCTCATCGTGTCGGTCACGCCCAGGACATCGGCGAGATATGCATCCAATGACCCGGCCTCCGCGTCGATGACAGACAGGGCGGTCTCAAGATAGCGTCGGCGGACCCCCATGAACGGCCGGTACACATCGGCTGGGTAATTCTTGCCCAACTGTTCGTTGAAGAACTTCTGGGCATCGGGCAGGCGCGCATCGATATCGACCGCAGCATTCGTCAGTTCATAGTCCTCGACGATATCTGCCGGCGCTGCGCCCAGAACATGCTTGGTCAGCGCGCAAAGGATACCTGTCCTGTCCTTGCCGGCCGCGCAGTTGACGAGCGCCGCCTCACCATCATCAAGGCCAGCGAGCCGGTCGAACCAGCCCGTGAACAGCTCCACATGGTGATCCTTGAACGGGGCTGTCTTGTAATAATCGTTCATCCAGTCTTCGGCTCTCGACGCGTCCGCTTCGACTTCATTGAGGAAGTTCACGTGCGGTGCAGTCATCTCACGTCCGCCATCGCTGGCGAGCACTTCGGGCGCCTGCCACCGGCCCGGCTGGCGGTCGCGCTCGTCGGGTCGGCGCAGGTCTGCCTGGAAGGCAATGCCCAATCCTGAAACGGTGGCGAGGTCGTTGTCGGTGGCTTCGGCATAGTGGCCGGAGCGGTAGAGAAGGCCCGGTTTGATCCGGCCCCCCGTGGCACTGGCATAACCGCCAAAATCACGGAAGTTTCGGACACCCTCCAATGGTTTAATTCGATCTTCCATAGTGATCTCTCCCACAATTCCATGCGCTGACGAGCAAGCTAGATCGGGTCGATGACGGCGCAATGACGCCGTGGACAGACGCTAGTGACGTGTTTGCCCGGCAGCCGTGACGTAGAGGTACAGCGCAGCGCCCATGACGGTGAAGGCAAGGGGGAAGCTGGCTGTTGCCCCCGCCTCGATAAAAGTTTGCAAGGTGTCATCTCCGAAGGTCGAAAGCGGCATCGCGATGATCGCCATGGGAACCAGGAGCACCAACCCGACAAGCGCGCTGATCAGGAGCAGCACCAGGACCGCCCAGCCAATCGGCAAGACCAGCATGGCGCTGCGTTGAAACGCGGCCTGCAGGCCCGGTCCCTCTGCCAGGACAATGATGGGAGCCAACACCATGAAGACGGCCGCCGCCAGTCCCGGAAGAAAGAACAACGAGAAACCGAACGTCATGGCCACCTGTCGAATAGCAATCACCACCAGCAGGGCGCCAAAGGCCCGCGCGGCCACATCAAGACACTCCATGAGGGTCGGCGCCGTTGGCCAGAGAACACGATGGGCGGCCATGGCCGTTCCGAACGTGACGGGCAGGATCGCCAGAGACACCCCGAACAGGCTTGGCGTCGCCGAGAAGCCAATTGCGGCGGTGGCAAGCGTGGTCGCCAGCACGCCAGCGGTCGCGATCACCCAGATTACCAGGAGCTCGACCCACGACGCCCGCACCAACCGAATGAAAAGTGGCAGGACGTCGCCAACGGGGCGCCAGCGCTCTCGGATCGGATCAGGGCGGGATCGGTCGGTCATGGCTGGCGCACGCTACCGGAAAGGCGGTTCGTCGAACGCCCGCAGCTTGCGGGAGTGGAGCTTAGCCGCGCCATCCTGGGAGAGCTTCTCCAGCGTCGCTATGCCGATCCGGATATGCTCACCGATGGCGCGGTCGTAGAAACGGTTCGCTGCGCCAGGCAATTTCAGCTCCCCGTGCAACGGCTTGTCAGACACGCACAACAAGACGCCATAGGGGACACGGAGACGGAACCCGTTCGCGGCAATGGTCGCGCTTTCCATGTCGACCGCAATGGCCCGGGACTTGTTGAACCGGCGGGCGATATCGGAGAACCGCAATTCCCAGTTCCGATCATCGGTTGTCACCACCGTGCCCGTTCGCAGGCGCTTTTTCAGCGCATCCCCGGTCTCACCAGTGACTTCCGCTGCCGACTCCTGGAGGGCGACCTGGACTTCGGCGATTGGCGGGACCGGGATTTCCGGCGGCAGCACGGCGTCCAGCACATGGTCTTCCCGCAGGTAGGCATGGGCCAGCACATAGTCGCCGATCGACTGGGAATGGCGGAGCCCGCCACAGTGGCCCACCATGAGCCAGCACTGGGGCCGCAGGACTGCGAGATGGTCGGTTATCGTCTTCGCATTCGACGGTCCGACGCCGATATTGACCAGCGTGATACCTGGTCCATCGTCGCGCATGAGGTGGTAAGCCGGCATCTGCGAGCGGCGCCACGGCCCGTTCTCGATGGCTTCATAAGCGCCTTCAAAAGCGTCCTCGATGAGGATGCCGCCCGGTGCGGAAAGCGCCTTGTAGCTATTGTCCTTTCCGATCTGATCGATTGCCCACTTGCAGAACACATCCACGTAGCGGTGATAGTTCGTGAACAGCACATAGGGCTGCATGTGCTCGACGCGTGTCCCGGTGTAATGCTCCAGCCGCTTGAGCGAA
>JBCBKE010000085.1:0-10913 GCA_038522375.1 Pseudomonadota bacterium | reverse complement strand
CACGCTTTCGCGCCACCGGACGCGTCCGGTGACCTGGGCAACAAGGTTGCGGCGGATCGCGTCGGGATCGGTCTCGGGCGCTGCTGTGACGTTCGTGATCAGAGGCACCTTGGGCGGTCGGATATTCGCTGAGGCCAGCGCTTCTGCCATGGCGTCGGCCGCCGGTTGCATGAGGGAGCAATGGAATGGCGCCGATACGGCGAGTGGGATCGCTTTCTTCACCCCGTTTTCCTTCGCCCAGGCGCACGCTGTATCGATGGCCTTTGTCGAACCAGACAGCACCACCTGGCCCGGTGCGTTGTCGTTGGCGATCTCACACACCCCGCCCCCGGTCCGCCCGGCATGACAGGCGTTTTCAGCCTGGTCCATGTCCGCACCAAGCAAGGCAGCCATCGCGCCTTCTCCGGCGGCGACAGCGGCCTGCATGGCATTGCCACGGACTCTGAGCAACTTGGCCGCATCGCGTACCGTCAGAGCACCCGCTGCGCAAAGCGCTGCGTACTCCCCCAGGGAGTGGCCGGCGACAAAAGCGCCGGCGTCCACACCCATGCCGCGTTCGGCTTCAAGGGCCCGCATGGCGGCGACACTGACCGTCATCAGGGCAGGCTGGGCATTCGCTGTCAGGGTCAGGATCTCGATCGGTCCCTCCCAGATGAGCTTCGACAGCGGTTCTCCAAGGGCTTCATCGACTTCCTCGAATACAGCTCTTGAAGCCGGGAAAGCATCGGCGAGCGCCTTGCCCATGCCGACCTCCTGGCTGCCCTGGCCCGGAAAGATGAAAGCAAGATCAGACATGGTTTTCCTCCCCGCGCAGAGCAAATGCACTCCGGTTTTCTGGCTGCGCTGGTAACCGACTGATCGCCGCTTGCGCAAGCGCCTTGATTCGGAGTGCTGTTTGCGTCATATCCCGCGCTTCGCAAAACGGCCCAGCGGTCCCCTTGGGCCGTCGTCCACCATGGCGACGGCGCTTCAAGGGGATCCATCGTGGTTCGGGTTTCCCGCCCAACGCCGCGCCGCTGGCCACAGGGAAAGAGAAAACATGGCATTTTACGAACACGTCTTCATTGCCCGGCCTGACATATCGCCGGCGCAAGTTGAATCGCTCACCGAAGAACTCTCGGAGTTCCTGAAAGAGAAGGGCGCCAAGGTCGGCAAGACCGAGTATTGGGGCCTTCGGAACCTCTCCTATCCAATCAAGAAACAGCGCAAGGGTCACTACTCGCTGCTGAACGTGGACGCGCCTGCGGAAGCGATACACGAGCTTGAACGCCGCCACCGCATCTCTGACGATGTGATGCGCTACCTGACGATCCGCGTTGAAGAGCTTGATGACGAACCGTCTGCAATCCTGTCGCGCCGCGACCGGCGGAAAGACTAGAAGGGAGCGAAGACCATGGCACGCACGACCAGTACCGGCCTCAACATCACCAACCTTCCGGCGCGGCGCGCCTTCGGCCGTCGACGCAAGGTCGACCCGTTTTCCGGCGCGAAAGCGGCCAACATCGACTACAAGGATGTGAAGATGTTGCAGCGCTACATCTCCGAGAAGGGCAAGATTGTCCCCTCCCGGATTACGGCTGTGAACGTCAAGAACCAGCGTAAACTGGCCCGGGCGATCAAGCGGGCGCGAATCCTCGCGCTTCTGCCCTTTGCGGTGAAGTAGGGAGCATATCCGATGCAAGTCATTCTTCTTGAGCGCGTCGAAAAGCTCGGCGCAATTGGCGACGAAGTTGCTGTCAAAAGCGGCTATGGACGCAACTTCCTGATCCCCCAGGGCAAGGCTCTGCTCGCAAACGATACCAACCGAAAGCGGTTTGAGCGCGAACGCGAGGATATCGAGCGCCGTAATGCTGAGGCTCGCCAGGCTGCGGAAGCCAACTCCGAATCGCTGAACGGAATGAACTTCACGCTGATCCGTCAGTCCGGCGACACCGGCCAACTCTATGGCTCGGTGACAGCACGGGACATCGCGGAGGCGGCTGCTGAGGCCGGTCAGAAAGTGACCAAGCAGCAAATCCGTCTGAACGAGCCGATCAAAACGATTGGGCTCTTCGATGTGGCCGTGAAGCTCCACGCCGAAGTGGAGGTCACGGTCCAGGTCAACGTGGCCCGTTCGATCGATGAGGCCGAACGCCAGGCTGCCGGTGAGGACATCATCGAAAGCCTGCAATCAGAGCGTATGGCGATCGAGGATGAACAGGCCGGTGAAATGGCCGAAGCCGCCGCTGAAATGGCTGACACGTTCGTCGCAGGTGACGACGACTGAATTATCCGGGTACGGTTAAAACAACCGGTGAACAGCTGCGAGTGCCCACTCGCGGCTGTTCCTGTTTCGGCTCGCAAAATTCCACCTGATTTTTTGTGCCGTGGCGATTCGCGGAACCTCCGCTGAACCGTTCAAAGTCAAGCGGGGACCGGCCCGGCGATTCGGCCTATCGCTTTGGCCATGGCAAAAGATCACGAACCGATTGATATCGAAGTTCCCCATAGCCTGGCTGCAGAAGCGGCGGTTATCGGGGCGATCCTTTTCGACAATAACGTGCACCAGCGCATTGCTGATGACGTCGATGCGTCGGACTTCTACGCCCCGGCGCACCAGGAGATCTACGCCGTTGCTGAACGGATGATCCAGGATGGCCGGGTGGCTGACGGTGTCACCCTGCGGGAGCATTTCGAGCGGGACGAAACCCTCGCCCAGATCGGTGGCGCCACCTATCTTGCCGAGCTCCTGGAAAGCGCGGCGTTCGGGCCGGAAGTGGTCGACTATGCCCGGATGATCCGCAACCTGGCGATCCGGCGAAATCTCGTCCAGATCGGAGCTGGGGTGAAGTCCCGCGCGCTGACGCCGGCGGACGGCGAAACCGGCGCTGACATGATCCAGGCGGCGGAAAAGGACCTGTTTGCCCTGGCGGAGAAGGGAACATCGTCCAAGGGGTTCTGGGCTTTCAGCGAAGCAGCCGAGCAATCGCTCAAAATGGCGGAAGCGGCCTTCCAGCGGGACGGCAAGATCGCCGGAATTGCGACCCATCTCGATGCCCTGGACGACAAGCTGGGCGGGCTCCATCCGTCTGACCTGATCATCCTGGCGGGCCGCCCCTCCATGGGGAAAACCTCGCTGGCCACCAATATCGCCTTCAATGCGGCCAAGGCGTGCAAGCGGGAGATGGACGCGGCGGGCAAGAAGAAAACGACCGATGGGGCGATGGTGGCGTTTTTCTCCCTCGAAATGTCGGCCGAACAACTGGCCACACGGATCATTGCCGAACGGACCGGGATTTCCAGCCACCAGTTCCGCCAGGGCGAATTCGAGAAACAGGACTTCGAGAAGATCCGCGAAGCGGTCACCGAACTCCAGAGTCTCCCGCTCTACATTGACGACACCGGCGGCATCTCGATCAGCCAGTTGGCAGCCCGGGCCCGTCGCCTCCAGCGGATGCAGGGGCTGGACCTGATCGTCATCGACTATCTCCAGCTCATTACCACGGCCGGTGGCGGAAAGAACGAGAACCGGGTCCAGGAGTTGACCCAGATCACCATGTCCCTGAAGGCCCTGGCCAAGGACCTGAACGTTCCTGTCATCGCCCTGTCCCAGCTGTCGCGGCAGGTTGAACAGCGCGAAGACAAGCGGCCCCAACTCTCTGACCTTCGGGAGTCCGGTTCCATCGAGCAGGATGCGGACGTGGTCATGTTCGTGTTCCGGGAGGAGTACTACCTCGAACGGATGGAGCCGGACACGGGCGGCGGCAGCGACCAGGCCCGGGAGAAATGGAGCGAATGGCGCGAAAAGATGGACCGGCTCACGGGCACCGCTGAAGTCATTATCGGCAAGCAGCGCCACGGCCCCATCGGCAAGGTCCTCCTGGCCTTCGACGCGCGCGTCACCCGGTTCGGCAACCTCGAAAACAATCGCGGCTACGGCGATGAGTTCTAGGGCGCTCTGCGGTTGTACGCGAGACCAATGTTGAACACTGACCTACCCCCGCTCGGCCGGATCCAAGTCGTCAACCTCCGGCACCGTTTCGTTCCCGCCATAGGCGCGGCCAGAACGCGACCGGATCTGTATGTCGGCGCCATAGCGCGCGCGATACATCAGATCGAGGCCGACATAGATCGCAGTATCCTCGGGCGGCCGCGTACCGATCTCGAGGATGCGCGCGGGCGCATCGGAACGGTTCTCGATCGTGTGGCCCACCGTCTCGCCCGCCTTCCAGGCCGCACCTTCGCCGGCGGTGAGCTCCGTATCGGGCTGGCCTTCTTCCACCAGCGTGACCACGCCATCGAGCACATAAATCATCTCATCGGCGCCATGGTGATAATGCAAGAGGCCGGTCGCGCTGCCGGGCGCCAGCTCCACCTCGCCTATCCCCATCTGGTTAAGTCCTGCCTGGTCGCTTAGCCTTGTCTTCCAGCACCCCCGCGTGCGCTCAACGAGCTTTCCAGGATAGGCGCTGCGCTCGGTCGGCGCGGCGTTGGAACGATCAACTTTCGGCATCAAGGCCCTCCAGTGTTTGCGTTAGTCGCTATGCCGACATCCTAAATCCGCTGCATCATGGAATTGAGACAGTTGCGCGTGAGCAGGGCGGGATTGATCCTATCCTGAATCGGGTCGGTCAACTGGGTCCTGACTTGCCGGATCGGGTCGGTCTGGCGGTGCGGGCGGGCTGAGCCAATGCGGTGGGACATGGGGTTTGAACGGGACCGGTTCCGCATGGGCACGGGCCCTCCGCCGGGACAGGATCCGGGCGAGCCGACCGATGGTGGGCGCTGGGTTTGTGGCAACGGTGATGAGGCAGGCCAGGCGTTCCATTTCCGGGCCGAGCGCTTCAGCCGGATAAGCAAAGGGGTCCGCCACCCGGTTCTTCGACGACCGCCGCACCTTGGGCGATCGTGGCATCTGGGGCGCCAGGGGCTCATGGAGGCGAAAGCGCTGGCATTCGCCGCGCACCGATGTCGGTGGTGCTTGCCGGGTTGGCGCCGTCCGTTTCGCCCGCGGCATGGGCGCGGACAGGGCTTCGGCGAGGGGCAGGGCTTCGGCAAGCAGCGCCCGGCGCATGATCCCTTCCGCCTGGCGCAGGTGTCGCCTCACGGCGCGGGCCAGATCCGTCGATACCGGCCCATCGCCAGCCCCGGCAGGCGCCATCAAGGCCGCCAGGGTGTCGATGAGCCCCATGAGCAGGTGCCACAGGGGGAATGGGAGACGGTCTGAGACGGAGTGGTTGCCGGCTGACATGGGCGTAGTATAGGGCGGGCCTGCGGGGGTGAGGACAGAAACCAGCGAAGCGATGTTCAACGGCGGACGGGCGGCGGGGGAAAGCTGCGGAGTGTTCGATGCCGGTTCCAGTTGATCGTCGGCGTCAACGTCCCCAAGATCGCTGTATGAAACGTTTTTGCCAATACCGAGCCTGCAAGGACCGGCGGTGTTGATTGGCTCATGTACGGCAGCGGGGTGGCGGCGGTTGGCTGTGTTCTGGTGATCCTGCTGGTGGCGGCCTTTGGCGCCCTGGCCGAGGGGGCGGAATGGCGGCGCATCGCAGGGCGCGTGCTCAGTAGCTGGGTGGCAGCGATCGGCGTGATCTATTTCGGGACGACCCTTTTGGCGCCCTAGGGGGACGCATGCGGGAATGGGGTGCCCGGTGGCCTCCCGATCGGCGGTCATCTAGGGTGCCGGGGTGCTTGTTGTCCGGAAAGTCTGCGCGTGCCATCCCTTGCTGCCATTGCCCTGATGATCAACGGATTACTGGTCGGCATCGTCATTGGGTATGTGGCGGCGCGGTGGCGGGTTCCGGGTGCGGCTGACGTGGGTGAGGCGCCTGCGGGCAGCGCCGGCGGCGGGGCAGATCGCGGCAGGGTATGGCAGACCGTCAGATCCGGGTTCGGGGTCTCGCCCCTCGTATTCATGGCCGCCGGCGCGGGCGTTTCAGCGTGGACCGTCATGGCCGCGCCCCTGGCTCTTTGGGGGCTGAGCGCACTGTTGGGCTGGCTGCTGTTGGTTTTGGCGGCCATCGATTTCCGCTTGTTCATCCTGCCCAATCGGCTGGTGGCCGTGCTGGCGGGGCTCGGCGCATTGATGGTCGCCTTCGACCGGCCGGAGGTGTGGCTTGATCATGCGATTGGCGGCGCGCTGGGCTATGGGATCCTGTTCGCGGTAGAGGTCGGGTACAAGGCCGTCAGGGGGCGGGATGGGCTTGGCCGGGGCGATGCGAAACTGTTGGGGGCGATCGGGGTCTGGACGGGTTGGGAAGGGTTGCCGAGTGTGATGCTGGCTGCGTCGGTCGCCGGGCTTGGTGCAGCGTTGGCGATGGCGGCAGTGCGGCGGACGCCCCTATCTGGTAGCGTGGCGATTGCGTTCGGTCCATGGATCGCGCTCGGCGGGTGGATTGTCTGGCTACATGGCCCGCTCAGGCTGGTTTGAGCGCGTGTTTGAGCGGATCCAGGAAGGGCTCGAAATTGCGCCATTGGTCCCGGCCGGTCGCGTAGATGGGCTGGCGCACCTGCTCGGAGCTCGGGGTGCGTACGGCCCGGGGGTTGGCGTGGAAATCGACACAGGCTTGTTCGAACGGCAGGCCGCAATGGTCGAGCAGGCGCCGGACCTGGCCTTCGAGGTCTTCAATCACGTCCTCATGCTGGACGCGCAGGATGCGGCCCGGAAGCACCTTGTCCCAATGGTCCATGATCGCCTCGTATTCGCGGTAGTAGAGGCCCAGATCGTCGAGATCGTAGGAGAATTCCTGACCTTCGGCAAAGAACTGCTTGTAGGCGGAGAAACAGCAGGCCATGGGCTCGCGCCGGGCATCGATGATGGTGGCGTTGGGCAGGATGAGGTGGATGAGTGCGATGTGGCGGAAATTGTTCGGCATCTTGTCGATGAAGAATGGCGCCCCCTGGCGATGGCCCTGGGTGTCGGTGATGTAGGCCCGACCCATGGTGGCGAGATCGTCGTTGCCGAGGTCGGCAAGGATGGCGGGATAGCGCGCCGTCTCTCCCGATGGTCCCCGGCCGCCAAGCCGATGGGCAAGCCCGACGATATTGGCGAGCTCCATCGTGCCGTCGACCTGGGAATGGGATGCGAGGATCTGTTCGAGGAGGGTCGAGCCGGCACGCGGCAGGCCGAGGATGAAGATCGGGTCCGGCGCGGGATGGCCCTGCCCTGCCCGCTGCGCGAAAAAGTCAGCGTCGAAATGGGTTTTCTGGTGGTCGAGTTCAGCCAAGTAGGCTTTGCGGCGGAACCGGCCCTGGGCTCTTCTGAGGGCGTTGCCCCGGGCGTAACAGCCGAAGGCCTCGGCGTACGCTGCATCGTCTTCGAGGGCCTTGCCGAGGGCGAAACAGGCGTGGATGCGGTCGTCCTCCGCGCTTTCTTGGTCGTTGGCCAGATGGTTCAGGGCGGCCATTTCATCGGCGGTAAATCGGTAGGTCTTGAGATTGGCAAGGCTCCAGAAAGCATCGCCGAAACCGGGCTTGATGGCGTAGGCCTTCCGGTAGGCGTCGATGGCCTCCGGCGTCCGGCCCATGGTCTTGAGGGCATGGCCCTGGGCGAGCTGGACCGTGTGGCTGGTGGGATCGCGCTGCAGCACGGCGCCATAGGTCTGGATGGCGGTCTCGAAGTCGCCACAGGCCTGCTGGGCGTTGGCCAGGGCGGCGAGGAAACTGGGGTTTTCCGGATCTGTTTCGACAAGACGCCCTGCCTGTTCCAGGGCCTTGTCGAACTTCTGGCGGCGGTGGAGCACGGCAACATAGTCGAGCCGGGCGCGGATGTAGTCGGGATGGTAGGTGAGGCAGCTTTCGAGCAGGAATTCCGCATCATCAAGGATCTGGAACCGGCTGCCCAGCTCCGCCAGTAGCCGCATGGCCTCGGGATGGCGGGGTTCGGCCTTGAGAAATTGGCGGCAGAGCCGTTCGGCCTTCTGGAGCTCACCCTGGTGAATGAAGCTGGCGGCGGAGACAAGCTGGGGCGGCAAGCTGGCAAGCCACTGGGCCTGCTGTTGCGCTTCGCTGTGGCGGGGATGACCTGGCAGGCTGGCAAGGGCCCGCCAACTGCCGTGGAGGGCCGGGTTCAGGGTGACAGCGCGGTCGAAAGCGGTAATCGCCTCCTCGGTCCGACCCTCGTCGAGCCGTAGAAACCCGCGTTCCTGGTGGGCGTGGCCATAGCGGGGCGCGGCGCCGATCAGGGTGTCGAGGGAAGCGTCTGCCACCTTGATATCATCAAGCTTCCGTTGGCAAACGGCCAGGCAGTAAAGCGCCTCGACGTGGCGCGGCTCATCGGCCAGGAGGGCATTCAGCGTGGAGGTGGCGCGGTCGAACCCGCCCGCCTTCATCGCGGCCCTGGCGGACTTCAGACGTTCACTGGCAGTTTGTATATCACTGGGTGGAGGCATGCCGAACCATAGTCAGGCTGGCGGGTATTCCAACAGGTGTGTTGGTCCCGTCGGCGCGCTATTCCGCCACCAAGCTGACGAGGACGGTACCCTCGGCGACCTGGTCGCCAGCCGTTGCGTTGACCGTTTCGACCATACCCGCGCGGGGCGCGACGAGGGTATGCTCCATCTTCATGGCTTCCATGACGGCCAGCGGCTGGTCCTTCGACACGGCCATGCCGGGCTCTGCCATCACCGCGATCAGCTTGCCGGGCATCGGCGCTTTCAAGGCGTCGCCGCCTTCAACAGCTTCGGCCTCGGCTTCATGGTCGGGCACTTCGACAAGGAAACTATCGCCGGCCGCGGTGACCGCGAATCGAGTTGAAGAAAGATCGGTGACAAGCGGCAGTGGCGCATCGGTTGGCGGGTCCAGGGGCGCATCGGTGACCACACCATCCATGGCGAGCCGAACGGTGCGCTCTGCCGGCAGGTTCAGCCGGAAGCCATCGCGTACGCCCCAGGGGCCGGGCGACGGGTCTTGCAGGAGGACATCCGCCACGGCGGCCAGTGCGGCCGCTTTTGTATCATCGTCTGGATGGGTCAGGGTCTCGCCTTGCTCGGCGATCCAGTTGACGTGGTGGGTTGCTTCTCCGAAGGCCTCGGAGATGAGACACCGGCCCAGAAAGCCGGCATTTCCGGGCACCCCGATGACCTGGGTGTGGGCCAGGGTTTCGGCCATCCGGTCGATGGCTTCGTCCCGGGTCTCCGCATGGACGATCAGTTTGGCAAGCATGGAATCATAGTCGGCCGGCACCCGATCACCGGCGTCGAAGCCCGTGTCCCAGCGTATGTCCCCGCCATCGGCGTCCAGTGGCCCAAACGCTTCGAGACGGCCCGCGCCGGGGCGGAAGTCTTCGGCGGGGTCTTCTGCGCAGATCCGGGCTTCGATGGCGTGCCCGATCAGGAGTACGTCGTCCTGGGCGAGACCAAGCCGCTGGCCGGCGGCCACGCGGAGCTGGAGGGCGACGAGGTCAAGGCCCGTGACCGCTTCGGTGACGGGATGCTCGACCTGCAACCGGGTATTCATTTCGAGGAACCAGAAACTGTCCCTGGCCAGCGGCCGGCTGCCATCCACGATAAACTCGACGGTGCCGGCATTCTGGTAGCCGACGGCCTTTGCAAGCTCGACGGCTGCGCCTGTCATTGCGGCGCGGACATCGGCGGGCATGCCGGGCGCGGGCGCCTCTTCGATGACCTTCTGGCGGCGGCGTTGGAGCGAGCAGTCGCGCTCGTGCAGGTGGATGACGTGGCCGTCGGCGTCGCCAAAAACTTGTACTTCGATGTGGCGAGGCTGTTGGACGAGCTTCTCCAACATCACCCGGCCATCGCCAAACGCGCTTTCGGCCTCGCGTACGGCACTTTCCAGGGCATCACCGAACGCAGCGGGGCCCTCGACCAACCGGATGCCGCGGCCACCGCCGCCAGCCACGGCCTTGATCAGGAGGGGGTAGCCGACCTCTTTCGTGGCCGCTTTAAGGGCCTTGAGGCTCTGATCCTCACCGCGATAGCCCGGTAGAACGGGCACCCCTGCTTGTTCAGCGATGGCCTTGGCTTCGTCCTTGAGGCCCATGGCGCGGATCGTGTCTGGCCTGGGGCCCACCCAGATCAGTCCGGCGGCGACGACCGCTTCGGCGAAGTCTGCATTTTCCGACAGGAACCCATAGCCTGGATGGATGGCATCGGCGCCGGTTTCGCGGGCGGCTGCGATGATGGCTTGTCCATCAAGATAGCTCCCAGCTGCAGGAGCCGGGCCGAGGCGGATCGCCTTGTCTGCCTCACGGACATGTTTGGCGAACCGGTCGGCGTCTGAGTAGACGGCCACGGTGGCTATTCCGGTTTTGCGGCAGGTGGCCATGATCCGGCAGGCGATTTCGCCCCGGTTGGCGATCAGGAGACGCTTGATGCTCATGGCCCTCTATCGCCATGCCGGTGTACTAAGGCAACCAGAACAAAGCTGATAATCATCAGGAGATACCAGGCGCCCAGCTTGTCGAGGGAGACCATCTCCCAACCGTCCGCTTGCCCCGGATAGGTCCAGGCCCGGGCAAAGGTGCCAAGATTCTCGGCAAACCATATGAAGACCGACACGAGGAATAGCCCGACCACCAGTGGCATGGGGCGGTGGTGGGCGTCGGGACGGAACCACAGCATGGCGGGCCCATAGAGGGCCATACTCGCGACAAAGAGCGCCGGGCGGATGTCGACTGTGAAATGATGGGAGAAGAAGTTCACATAGATGGCCGCCGCCAGAAGCCCCTGGGCCCAAAGGGGCGGGAACCTGTCGATGCGAAACGCAAAGATCCGCCACGCCCGCGCGATATAGCTGCCGACGCAGGCATACATGAACCCGGAGAACAGCGGCACCTCGGCAATCCGGAACAGGCTGTCTTCGGGATAGATCCAACTGCCCACTGATGTCTTGAAGACTTCCATCACGGTCCCGACGATATGGAAGACGAGGATGACGCGGGCCTCTTCCCAGGTCTCCAGGCCGCTGAGGAT
>JBCBKE010000084.1:0-11238 GCA_038522375.1 Pseudomonadota bacterium | reverse complement strand
CATCGCCCGTGCTGGCCGAGTACTTCGCCATCATCAAGCAGGCGCCCGCCCTGCCCTGGCCGCTCAAGGGACTCCAGGGCCCTGCGATCCGGGCCGCCATCGCCATTCTGCCGACACCGATCAGGGACAAACTGGGGCTAAGCAACACGCTCACCGCCGACGATACCCGCAAGCTACAGCGAGCCGCCCGTCTGGCCGAGCGGTTCGCGATTCCGCTCTCCCCACCTGTCCAGGCCTGCAAGCGTTTGGGGCTGCCCGGCGATTACCTGCACAAGCAAGCCCAACCGCGAACCATCGCCTGAGAAAGCGCCCCGGACCTGCGGAACGCCGCAAAGCAAGTTCGGAGCAAACGCCTCCGTTTGCGAACGGATATTTTTGCACAAACACAGACGTAAAGCGTCGGCCTGGCGTGAGACGAAAGACCGACGCTTTAAGACCAGACCTCGCGGACAGCCCTGTCCTCGGCCGGCTCCATCCCGATCCATGCAATCCGGTTCGCTGTCGCGTCCACGATGACCACCCGGTCGCCCGGCGCGGCCACCGTTTCCAGAGCCGCGCGGACCACGGCCAGTCGCTCCGTGGTCTTGAGCAGCAAGGTGCCCGCCATTGCCTCAACGAAGGGCCCGAAAGCAGACAGCGCCTCGACAAGCCCGGCGCGGGTATCGGTGGCCTGGATGACAACCAGCATGTTGGACGGCTCTTCCCTCGCCACCGGTTCGGTTGCCGCCGGGTCCCCAACAAACAGGTCCCGCAGGGCAGCCATCTCGGCAGCCGGACGAAACCCGCCCGTCCCCTCCGACACCAGACTATGGGCTGCCACCCGGCCTTCGGCGACGAATGCGCGGACCTGACCCAGCGTGTAAGGGCCATAAACGGTCTCGCCTGCCGTCACCCGCCACACCTGCGGGTCCACCTCGCTCAGATCAAGGATGACAGGGCTTTCCATTCGTGCGCTCCCAGCTAGGGTGAACGGAAACAACAGCGCTGCTTCGGTTACCAAACCGAAAAGCCGAACACGCCGGAGGACTCCATGGCCGACTATGAATTCGCGAACGCTACAACCGAAGGCCCCCTGCTCATCGTTGAGATGAACCGGCCGGACAAGATGAACGCCCTGCATCCGCCTGCAAACAAGGAACTGGGCGAGATTTTCGACGATTTCGCAGCGAACCCGGACCTGTGGGTGGCCATCATGACAGGGGCCGGCGACCGCGCCTTTTCAGCCGGCAATGATCTCAGATACCAGGCGAGCGGCGGCGAGATGTTCTCGGTGCCCACCGGCTTTGGCGGGCTCACGGCGCGCTATGATCTCGACAAGCCCGTCATCGCAGCTGTGAACGGCGTTGCCATGGGCGGTGGCTTCGAGATCGCCCTCGCATGCGACCTGATCATCGCCGCTGACACGGCCCGCTTTGCCCTTCCCGAACCGAAGGTCGGGTTGGCCGCCCTTGCCGGCGGTCTCCATCGCCTGCCCCGCCAGATCGGGCTCAAGCGGGCCATGGGCATGATTCTCACGGGCCGCCACGTCCCGGCGTCCGAGGGCGTGGACCTTGGCTTTGTCAACGAAGTCGTGCCCCAGGCCGAGTTGATGGACGCCGCGAGGCGCTGGGCCGGCCTGATCATGGAGTGCAGCCCCATGTCGATCCGCACCTCGAAACAGGTGGTCATGGGCGGGCTGGATATTGCGAACTACAAGGAGGCGTTCGAAACGCGCTTCCCTGCAATCGGTGAACTCTTCAAGAGCGAAGACCTGATCGAGGGGCCCCGCGCCTTCGCTGAAAAGCGCAAGCCGGTTTGGAAAGGCCGGTAGGTCAGCGCTGCTGTTCGGCGTCTGTTGGGGCAACCCGCCCCATGAAGCGGACGCCGAAATTCCGTCCCTGTGACTGCACGACCTCGGCTTTCAGGTTGCCGACGGTCACGCTTTCGCCGACGAACGGCGCCTGGGTGAATGCTTCAAAACCCGCGCCGGTCACTGAGATATCAATCACCCGGCACTGGAGATTGCGCCCATCGGCCAAGATGATCAGGGCTGCCCCGCCCGAAACATAGCGCTTGACCTGCCTGTCGTCCTCGAGCCCCAACCGGTCCTTGTTCCAGAGCCAGACCAGGCGGTCGGCAATCTTGTCCCGCTTGCGCGCGGTAGACTCGAAAACAAGGCCAAAGCCGGCCGGCGTGTGGCGGACGACCCGGCCAGCGATACGCCCAAGATCGTCGAGATAAAGAACGATGTCTTCGTCCAGGGCTGGGCGCTGGGACGAAATGGCGTGCACGCCGGCGCAGGATATGTCCTGGGTCAGTAATGTGTGCTCCTGGCCATCCTTGTCGAGAAACCGCCCATGGATGGCAAGCGGAATACGGCGAAACCGGCGCTTGTCCTTCAGGCGTCCCGATTGACTGGAGTCAGGACTTGCTTGCAGGGATTGCCCCTCGTCTGCCCCCATGTCGCAACCTCTCGAAACCTGCCCCGCCGACGCGGGAATCAACCCAGCGTTATCCATATCGGTGGCAGGTTCACAAATCATTGCCAAGGTAGCCTGGGCAATTGAATTCGCCTGGAATTCCCTGAAAGTTCAGCCGTCAGACAGCGCTGGAAACAATCCGCAATCGGGGCTTGCGCGCCGCCCGCTCCGGCGGCCAGATGCCGGTGATGCGGTGCGTCCAGATTGGCCGCCCGGCCAGCAGGCCCTCCCCGCCTAGCGACTGGTAAAGCCCCAGCATCCGTCCGGAGCCTGTTCGATCATCGGGTAGCGGCGCCAAGGCCAACTCAACCTCGAGCCGGTTTCCCGCAAGGGTCTCGCCCTTGGCGCGGAC
The DNA here is from genome assembly GCA_038522375.1 of Pseudomonadota bacterium. Classification (GTDB taxonomy): domain Bacteria; phylum Pseudomonadota; class Alphaproteobacteria; order Caulobacterales; family Hyphomonadaceae; genus UBA5336. Next base: position 8,427 of record JBCBKE010000084.1, on the reverse strand, counting down.
CAGCGCCGGCGCAGCGGCATCGAGGACACTCCCCATCAGCCCTTCGACCATCAGCCGGTCTGGCCCGGCCCATAAACTCAGGAAATCATGGTCGATCAGGGCCCGGCCAAGCTGTTTGGACACCCCATCGCCCGCACTGGAAAAAATCCATGACGATTCCGGCGTTTCGCGGATCAGGAAAAGATTGGCAAGCAGGTCCCCTTGCTGGGGCAAGTGCGTTTCAGCCTCGACCTTGCCCACCGATGCCGTTCCCATGCGCTTCCAGGCATCGAGCATGATCTTCGTATTGGGGTGGGCGATGCGCTGCAACATGGGGGATCTCCGAGAGCGCCAGCCTTGGCCTGCGCGATCTATCAGTCTTCGGAGACTGAGAACGCAAAGCCCGCGCCATGGGCCCGCAGACCCCCCAGCGGGTGAGTTTCACGTCATCAAGGCGATCAGGTTCGCCATCGAAAACAGATGCAATGGTGAACGCGTCCGCAAGAGGGGAATTGCGCACCTGAACCATGGCGCCCATCGTTTCACCACGATACAGACGCCGCCGGGTTGCCTTGACACGGCGATACCGCGGGAGACGGCGGCAGGGACGGCCTACTGTCCCTTCCGCGCCAGCAGGACCCCAATCGCGCCCAGCAGGACCGCAGCTTCGAAAGCGATGAAGGTGTAAAAGTCCGATGTGGGCGCGCCACCCATGACCCACGCCACGGGGCGGGCGAAACAATACCCGCCCATATAGGTGACGAGAAACCAGAGCGCTGGCCGCACCATCCGGTCGAGCACCGCGCCCGATAGGCACAGGACTGCTGCACCGAGACTCACCCCGCCATAAATCCCCCGCATCTCGAACGCGCCGTTCGGCCCTGACACGTCAACGCCCAACTGGCCGGCCATCTGCAGCGGTGTGCTCAAGCTCCAGCCACCGAAAGCGAAAAAGGCGAGCGCCACTGCCCCCAAAAAGATGCGACCGATCATGCAACGTCTCCTGCTTTCCCTGATGGCCGTTCCAACGGCCTGTCCTTGACCTTGTGGCGAACATCCCTAAGCCTCCCCTTTTGCAGCGGGAGGCGCCGTTTGCCCCTCTACCCATGCCATCCTTCCCCCCATGTCGGCGTCATCATGGGCAGCCAATCGGACTGGCCAACCCTCAGCTACGCCTGCACCCTGCTTTCCGACTTCGATGTGCCCCACGAGGCGAGGATCGTGTCGGCGCACAGAACACCTGACCGTCTTGACAAATATGCCAAGTCCGCGCGCGGGCGAGGGCTGCAGGTGATCATTGCCGGCGCCGGCGGCGCTGCACACCTGCCAGGCATGGTGGCCGCGGCAACCAGCCTCCCCGTGCTGGGTGTACCCGTCCAGTCGAAAGCGCTCTCGGGCCTTGATAGCCTGCTATCGATCGTCCAGATGCCGAAAGGCGTCCCCGTTGGGACCCTCGCAATCGGAGAGGCTGGCGCTGCGAACGCCGCCCTGCTCGCCATCGCCATGCTCGCAAACCATGACGAACGGCTACGCACCGCATTGGACGATTACAGGGCCCACCAATCGGCCCAGGTCGGCGAGGTCCCGGAAACTGGCGACCCGGGGGTCCAGGCCGACGGACCCCGATAATGGTTCCAGTCGGCGGAACGATCGGCATTTTCGGTGGCGGCCAGTTGGGGCGAATGCTTGCCAGCGCTGCGGCCAAGCTCGGCCTGGACGTCATCGTTTACTGCCCGAACGAGAACACACCGGCCGCCCGGGCGGCCGCACGCCACTGGCCCGGCGCCTTTGATGATACCGCCGCGCTCACCGCTTTTGCCGAGGCCTGCGATGCGGTCACGCTGGAGTGGGAGAATGTGCCCGTGCTTGCTGCGGAAACGGTGGCCCTCGCGGGCAAGCCCATGCGTCCCGGCCCAACAGCGCTTTCCGTGGCCCAGGACCGCGCTGAAGAGAAGGCCTTCCTTGAGCGGTCCGGCATTCCTGTCACCCCCTGGCGCCCCGTCGACACGGTCCGGGACCTGCGCGCAGCCCTGGCTGACTTTGGCGGTCGCGGCATCCTCAAGACCCGGCGTGAAGGCTATGACGGCAAGGGTCAGGTGCGGCTCGGCGAAGAATCAGATGCCGCTGCCGCCCTCGATGCCCTGGGCGGTCAACCGTCCATCCTGGAAGCGTTTGCGCCATTTGAACGGGAGATTTCGGCGATTGTCGCCCGCAGCCCCACCGGCGAGACCGCCCACTACGCCATCCCCGAGAACACCCACCGGGGCGGCATCCTCCGCCGGTCCACAGTCCCGGCCAATATCGCACCCGCCGTCGCCCAGCAGGCCCGGCAGGCCGCCGAAACGCTCGCCGGCGCCCTCGACTATGTCGGCGTGCTGGCCCTCGAATTCTTCGCCATGGCCGACGGAGAACTCCTCGCCAACGAGTTTGCCCCCCGGGTCCACAATTCCGGCCATTGGACCCCTGAAGCCTGCCTCACCGGCCAGTTCGAAAACCACATCCGGGCCGTGGCGGGCTGGCCCCTAGGCCGCCCGGATCTTGTCGCCCCGGCGGTGACCATGGACAACATCATCGGCGCCCTTCCGGCGCCGGGCGAGTTCGGCCTCGACGTAAGCCTCACCCTCTACGGTAAGCGAGAAGTTCGGCCGGGGCGGAAGATGGGGCATACGGTCCGTCTCGCGATCGACTAGCGTCTCGTCCTGCTTCGCCTCATCGGCCATCATCTGTAGCAAGGTGAGGTATTGCTGGTCCTCGACAATGTCGTCCTGGAGTTCGTCCTCGATGAACGCCATCGCTTCCTCCCGCTCGTTCACCTCGACCTCGCGGGCCTCCATGGACTGGCCAGTGTTGACCAGCGCAGAGCCGGCAAAGCTCAGCGTGATCCCGAATACCGTGATCAGCACGCCATAGAGCTGGGCATCGGCCATCGAGAACGGCGCTGCCACCACATCCGCCCCCGCTGAAACAACGGGGATCAGTTCATCTTCCCGCGCCTGCAACATCTCCAGCCGCGCCGACAGCTTCCCTCCTTCGGCCCGCATCGCGGCCAGGGTCTGCCCGCCCCGGATGCCGTCAATCGCGCCAAGATAAAGCCCCTTGCTGGCTAGATACGTCTGCGCTTCCCTGATCTCATCGACCGCATCGGCATTCATCAACGCGATCAGCCGGTGGGTTGCTGCGATCTCCGCCCGTGCCAGCGCCAACGTCTCACTGGCCGCGTCAAAGCTCTGGTTCCGGTCAGCGGTCGCCTGCTCCGCTTCGCTCACCTGCCCCTGCAGGGCCAGCATGTTCGTGTAGCCATCGCTGCACGCCACGAGCACCAGCAGACCGCCATAGGCGAGCACCGATTTCCATCGCCCGTCCACCAGTTCCGCAATCACCGCGATCCCCAGCGCCACGGTGGTCACGGCGATGACAAAGCCGAGAAAGCCGATGCCCGGGATCGAGGGTAAAAGGGTCGAGATGCCGGTGAAAGACACCATGCCACTCATGGCGGCCAACGCGAACGCGGCTGCGGTGAGGGTGTAGCCAGCTATTTTTCGGGGAGAGAGGATCATGGAAGCGTCTCCTGAACGCGTAATCTACTATCGAGAGAAAAGAGAAGGTTGGCTGTGCCCGTGTCCACGAGGACCGGGCACAGCATGGCGACCGGCCCCTAGTTCACCGCCGTCTCGTCACTGACATCGACCCTGTCACCTTCGAACTGTTTGAGGGCTGCTTCGTCGGCCGCAATCAGCGTCTCGATCAGGGCCATCTCCGCCTCGCGCACCGCCAGGAAGGTCTCCCGCCGCTTCCGCATCAGCGCCCGGTACCGGCTGACCGTGGTAAGCAGCTTCTTCGTCTTTGCCTGTGACATGTCGTGTTTCTCCGTACTCTAAAACTCAGGGTCCATAGCTAACGAGCCGCATCACGGCTTGTCCCGCCAGACGTTCCATCCGCGCCGGGCGCGCCCGCAAACATCGTTAACGATTGAGACCGTCCCGATCCTTGCCCGTGCGCCGCCGCTTGTGGATTGAGCCTGACCGGCGTTCCACCTCGTGCTCGAAACAAGAACAAATAGCCAACTCGTAAAGAAAGAGTTAACACAGAGCTGCGCAGCCTGCGTTTCATCAGTGAATTTTACGTTAAGGCGGGAGGAAATCCCTTAACGGGCGTTCTCGTCGCCCGTCCGCCGCACGAGCGCCTCAGCCGCCTCGGGCGACAGATTTTCGAGAAGCCACCGCGCGATCACTTCGGCGGTATGCAGACCTGCCGGGGGCGGCGGCAAGGAATTGAGACGGACAGCATCATCGGTCAGCCGATCGAGGAACTGTCCTCCGGTCATGCTGGACCGCCGAAACTGGTCTTTGATGAGCCGCTGGATATCCAACACTTTCGGCACCGGCACCGCGGAGGTGGCGTTACCAATCCGCGACTTCAGCGACGTGAGTTTGTCCAGGACCTCGTTCATTGCGACGGGCTTCCCGCCATCTGAACCCGGCGCGGCGGGACCGCCGCTTGCAACAAGCCTGTTCAGCGGCGCCGCCGAAGTGGCCAGATGGGCTTCCGGCCGGTCAGCATCGCCTTCATCGCTTGCGAGTTGGCGGCAGAATGCTTCGATCGCCGCCTGCGCCTTTCCCAAAGGTGCGAGATCGCCGTCTTTCTCGACACACTTCCGAATGACCCGCATCGTATCGGTGAGGCCCGCTGCCAAGGGGATCAGCTCTGCGAACTGCTTGCCGTGCAAGGGGGCCAGCATCTCGTCCATCGACGTCGGATCTGAGAAGAATTGCTCCACATATTCCCGCTCGAACTTGGTCCCCCAGCGCACCTTATTGAAGATCGGTCGGATCATCGTCCCGAGATCCTGCCCGAAAAGTTCCCTGGCATCGGCGAGCATGGAAACGAGACCGTCCGTCGATGTTTCCTGAGCACTGACCGGCGCGATGACTTCGGCAGCATGCTGGAAGGCACATCGGCTGAGCAGCGTCGCCGTCGGCCCGCAATCGATGAGGATGTGGTCGTAAGCCGCCTGCAACGCACCGAGGGCAAGGCCGAAATTATGGGCGAAGAGCTCGTGCAGCCCGCCATCGGCCTGGCTGAACTTGCTCATCCGCCGGTCCCCGGCCAACAGGTCCAGCCGACCCGCGCCCTCCGCCTGCGGCAGCACTTCTATCGGCAAACCCCGGAAGGCCCGGGCATCGAAGGGATCCGAACTGATCGCCGCCGCATGCATGTCGTGCCGGGGATCGGCGTCGCGCCCCGCGCGGAAATGCTCGAACAGGCTCAGCGCCGTGCGCCCCTTGTCGGTCAACGCCTGGCGCCGGTCGCGCCCGATCAGGATGTTCGTGAGGTTGGCCTGGGGGTCGAGATCAACCAGCAGGACTTTCGCCGGCGTCTGCCGCGCCAGCCAGATCCCCGCCAGCCCACACAAGGTCGTCTTCCCCACCCCACCCTTGAAATTCACAAAGGACCGGACAGCGCCTTGAGCGGGACCAGAGATAGGAGTTGGGACCGGCGGATGTGGTCGCGGATCCGATTGAAACGGCTCTGGCGATTGCGGTTTCACGACTAGACGATGAGGCGGGTCGTATTCAACTTCCGCTTTACCCGTCAGTTTTTGCACCAATGAAAAAAACCTGCGCTTTTCCCCTATGTCGAACACGGTCCCGACGTCAAAGACATCAGGGCGTGTGATGTCTTCATAGAAGGTCAAATTGCGGAAATCGTCTAGCTCAACGTTAAATCGAACAGGCAGTATCGAAACGTTATGTTTCTTCGCCCACTCGATCTCAGTGGATATAAATCGGCTGGTGATCACGCCAGGCGTCAGCACCAGAATGAACAGGGCACTTTGGGAGATTTCGTCTTCGATGAGCCGAGCCCAGTCACGACTGCCCGGCGTCCTGTCCGTGTCCAACCACGGTTGCAGGTCCGAATTACGCCTGATGATATCGCGGATGGCCTGTGATCTCGTTTTGCCCTTATCGTCCTGCCGTGAATAAGAAATGAAAACCTGCGCCATCGGACACCCTCAACCACCGCAGGCACTTTGAGTGATCGTCAATGTTTGATCAACCTTCGGAGATCCCCTGGACGTCGTGCCAGTCCAGCCCCTAGCCAACCGGCCCGGCCTGCCCCACATTCCCGCCCATGGCGAAGCTCAAAGGGGTCTCCGAGGCCCAATCCATATTCACGTTCGACCAGCTCGGCGTCGGGTTCGACGGCAAGCCCAAACCCGATGGCGTGCCTGGCCCCGCCTGGGAGCCGCACAGGCCCGAGCGCGGCTGGGAGAAGTTCGAAGGCGGACGCCGGTTCAAGGTCGATGCAGAGTACGAGCCGGCCGGCGACCAGCGCACCGCCATTCCCGAACTGGTCGACGGCATCGCCCAGCAGGGTGAGCGCGACCAGGTGCTCCTGGGGGCCACCGGCACGGGCAAGACCTTCACCATGGCCAAGGTGATCGAAGCCACCCAGCGCCCGGCACTTATTCTCGCCCCCAACAAGACCCTCGCCGCCCAGCTCTATGGCGAGTTCAAATCCTTCTTCCCCGACAATGCCGTCGAATACTTCGTCAGCTATTACGACTACTACCAGCCCGAAGCCTACGTCCCGAACCGCGACCTCTACATCGAGAAAGAGTCCACCATCAACGAGGCCATCGACCGGATGCGCCACTCGGCCACCCGCGCCATCCTGGAAAGGGACGATGTGATCATCGTCGCCTCGGTGTCCTGCATCTACGGCATCGGCTCGGTCGAGACCTACTCGGAGATGACCTTCACCCTGAAAGCCGGCGACCGGATCGATCCCCGCCAGGTCGCCCAGGACCTCGTCTCCCTGCAATACACCCGCAACGACATGGCCTTCGGCCGCGGCACCTTCCGCATCAAGGGGGACGTGGTCGACATTTTCCCCGCCCACTATGAAGACCGCGCCTGGAAGCTCTCCTTCTTCGGCGACGAACTGGAGAAGATCACCGAATTCGACCCCCTCACCGGCAAGAAAATCCAGACCCTCGATGCCATCAAGGTCTACGCCAACAGCCACTATGTGACGCCCCGGCCCACCGCCAACCAGGCCCTCGACCGGATCAAGGCAGAGCTGAAGGAGACCATCGCCCATTTCGAGGCGAACGGGAAACTGCTCGAAGCCCAGCGGATCGAACAGCGCACCCAGTACGACCTGGAAATGCTGGCGGCCACTGGCTCCTGCAACGGCATTGAGAACTATTCCCGCTACCTCACGGGCCGCAAGCCCGGCGAGCCCCCGCCGACCCTCTTCGAATACATCCCGGAAAACGCGCTCCTGTTCCTCGATGAGAGCCACCAGACCATCCCCCAGATCGGCGCCATGTTCCGGGGCGACTTCAACCGCAAGCGCACCCTCGCCGAATACGGCTTCCGCCTGCCGAGCTGCGTCGATAACCGCCCCCTCCGCTTCGAGGAATGGGACGCCATGCGGCCGCAAACCGTCGCCGTCTCCGCCACCCCTGGCCCCTGGGAGATGGACCGCACCGGCGGCGTGTTCGTCGAACAGGTGATCCGCCCCACCGGCCTCATCGACCCGCCGGTCGAGGTCCGCCCCGTCTCCACCGAAGGCGCCAACCAGGTCGATGACGCCCTTGCCGAGATCCGGGAGACCATCGACAAGGGTTACCGCACCCTCGTCACCACCCTCACCAAGAAAATGTCGGAAGACCTCACCGAATACCTCCACGAACAGGGTGTCCGCGTCCGCTACATGCATTCCGATATCGACACGGTGGAGCGGATCGAGATCATCCGCGATCTCCGCCTCGGCGAGTTCGACGTGCTGGTGGGCATCAACCTGCTGCGCGAGGGGCTGGATATCCCCGAATGCGGCCTCGTCTGCATCCTCGATGCCGACAAGGAGGGCTTCCTCCGCTCGGAGACCTCCCTGGTCCAGACCATCGGCCGCGCCGCCCGCAATGCCGATGCCCGCGTGATCCTCTACGCCGACAAGGTGACCGGCTCCATGCAGCGCGCCATGGACGAGACCGAGCGCCGCCGCACCAAACAGATCGCCTATAACACCGAGCACGGTATCACGCCGACCACGATCAAGCGCGCCGTCGCCGACATCCTCGGCGATCTCGGCGAGAAATCGAAGTCGAAGAATTTCGGCGAAGGCCAGCTCAAGGGCGGCAAATCCCGCCGCGACCGGTCAGGCCGCCGCGGAGTCGCCGAAGACCAGACCGCGCTCCCCGCCCCCGGCAGGCCCGGCCACAACCTCCAGGCCCACATCGCCGACCTCGAAAAACAAATGCGCGAAGCCGCCGCCAACCTCGAATTCGAGGAAGCGGCGCGCGTGCGGGATGAGGTGAAGAAACTGCGAGAGCAGGAGCTGGGGGTATAAGTCTTGGAGAACCGAAAAACACCAATTCCCCGAATCTCGAATCCAGTAGAAAATGCCACGCGCTTCGTATCGAGCCGTAGGGTGGATAGA
>JBCBKE010000083.1:0-11275 GCA_038522375.1 Pseudomonadota bacterium | reverse complement strand
GCTGGGCGATGCGCACCTTTACGCCAACCATTTCGAGCAGGCGCAGTTACAGCTGACCAGGGCGCCCCGCCCCTTGCCAACCCTGGCGCTGAACCCTGAAAAGTCTGATCTTTTCGGATGGGACTTCGAGGATTTCACGCTCGAGAACTACCATCCCTATCCGCACATCAAGGCTCCGGTCGCGGTTTAACCCAACAAACATCGGGCCTGCGCAGGCGATCGGCGGCAGTTAACAAGGAGGGGGAACATTGCGGTTGCCGAACGCCCTCACTGGCCCCACCTCCCGTTTCGACGCTCGAAGGCCGGGGCGGGCGTTGCAGCCCGGCTCGCGCGCCAGGCTGGCTTTGGTAGCAATGCCGGGTAGGGCCGGATCCTAAAGTGTCGGTCTTTCGTTTCACGCCAGGCCAACGCTTTACGTCTTTGTTTTTTAGCAAGTATCCGTTAGCAAACGTTCCCCGTACGCTCCGAACTTGCTTCAGGCCGCTGCCGGGTCCAGCGTGCCAGCATCTTCCCGCCGGCGCACCGCCCAGGACACGATTACGGCCCCCACCATCTTGCCGATGATGAACACCACCCAGTTGGCGGCGTGCAACATGGTGCCCGGCTCTTCGCCTAGGCGCATTTGCACGGCGAGATCGGCCCCGTAGAGGAAGATCGTCGTGTCGACCGGCGAGGCAGCGGCGCTGGACAGGAGGATGCGGGTCGATAGTCGGTACTTCGTGAACGTGAAGAGGAGCCAGTCCACCATCTCAGAGACGGCAAACGCGATCCCGGATGCCAGGGCGATCACAGGCCAAGCGTAAAAGAACGACCAGGCAATGGCGAGGGCCATGACGATCAGCACTTTCTGTCCCATCTGCCGCTGGACAAAATCCCGGAACACGAACACCAATCCGGTGACAAGGGTCAGCGGATGGAGAAAGATGCCCCGGTCAAACGTGTCGTTCGGTGCCAACAACTCGATCTGGGGGATGACGCCGAAAGACCAGTTCAGGAACGGGATCGTCAGGAAGTAGACCATCGCCCATGCCCGTCCGCCCATGGCATAGATCAGCGCCAGGGTGCCGGACAGGAGTGGCAGGACCCATAGGAGATCATCGGGCCGTCCGCCGGTCACGATGTTGACGAACGTCTCAAACATGCCTGAAGCCTTTGTTCGTGTCTGGTGTTGGGGAGGCCCCGCTGATGGGGAAAGCTAGTCCATCACCGGTTCGTGTAAACAGGGAGTGCCGCCAGTGTCAGATGACATCCAGCTTTGCCTGATCGTTGCCCGGGCGCGGAACGCTGTGATTGGCCAACATGGAGATCTGCCCTGGCGATTGGCCGAAGACCTGAAATTCTTCAAACGTGTCACGAAGGGATGCCCGCTGATCATGGGGCGGAAAACGTGGGAGAGCCTGCCGCGTCGTCCATTGCCCGGTCGGGCTAACCTTGTGGTCAGCCGGAACGCGAGATTTTCGGCTGCTGGCGGCTGGCTTTACGCCGACATTGCGCCAGCCGTGGCCGCTGGTCGTGCAATGGCGCGGGTGTCGGGCGCAGACGCGGTCTATGTTATCGGCGGTGAAGCGCTCTATGGAGCCACGCTGGGATTGGCAGACCGGCTCTTCATCACAGAGGTGGATGCGGCACCGGACGGCGATGCGATCTTCCCCCCTCTCGATGAGGCAGGGTGGTCCATCACAGAGCTTTTGCGTCAGGGCGCCGACGAGCGCCACGACCATGCCTTTGTCATCCGCCAGTGGGATCGAAAGCGATAGCGCCGGCAATCGGCTTTTGCGTTGGCCGGTCCTAGTCTAACATGGCACGACAGCCGAACAGCCGGAGCCTGCCATGTGTGACGAGACAACTGAGCGTGAACTGGACGCCCACCTGGCCCGGAAGGCCATTAGCCGGCGGACCTTCGCAAAAGGGGCAACAGCGGTTCTGGCCGCCGGCGCCGTCGTGCCATCTGGACGGGCGGTCGCCCAACCGGCCCCGAGCGCGGTGACCGAGACCGCAGTGATGATTTCGACCCCGGACGGCACGGCTGACGGGCTGTTTGTTCGTCCCGCAAACGGAGCCCATGCGGCGGTCATCATGTGGCCGGATATCCATGGGGTGCGACCGGCGTTTTTCGACATGGCGCGGCGGCTGGCAGGCGACGGTTACAGTGTGGTGGCGGTGAACCCCTATTATCGCACCATGTCGGGGCGCCTGTTCGAGGAAGGAATGACGATACGCGATCCCGGCGCCCGGGAGCTGGTGACGCCCCACAGGAGCCCGCTGTCACCGGAAACCGTTATCACCGACAGCAAGGCACTGGTCGCCTGGCTCGACGATCAGGAAAGCGTGGACAGCGGACGGGGGATCGGCACCGCAGGATATTGCATGACAGGGTCCTGGGCACTGCGTGCAGCAGCGGCTGTACCCGACCGGGTCAAGGCGCCATGCTCGTTCCATGGCGGTGGCCTGGTCACCGACGCTGACGACAGCCCCCACAGGCTGGCCGGGCAGATGTCGGGCGGGGCGTTGATCGCAATTGCCGAAAACGACCATGCGCGCGACCCCGATGCCAAGCCTGCACTGGTCGCTGCGTTCCAGTCCGCCGGAGTTCCGGCCGAGATCGAGGTCTACGAAGATGCCATGCATGGATGGTGTCCGCCTGACTCGCGCGCCTACCATCCTGAACAGGCCGAGCGCGCCTGGGGCCGGATGCTGGCACTGTTCGAAACGCAACTGGCCTAAGCCGCTTCCGTCTTTGACGGAAACGATCGTCGGTCATACGGGCAAAGGCCCCGCTCAGGGCGCGACGGCCATGACGACCCCGGCACCGGGCTCCGGGGTGGCCGGTGATGCGTTGATGACGCCGGCAATATCGACATGGTGGATTTGCAGGAGGTTTGCTTCGTCGATCTCTATGATTGTTTCCGCTGCGGCGTCATCGACGAATGCATCGAGCCTGTAACGGCCAGGCGAGAGGTTTTCGAAGGCGAACTGGCCAAAGCTCGCGGCCAGTTGCTCGATAGCTGGTTCGTTCGGATGGTCGAGAGAAACCAGGCGGAGACGCGCGCCCTCAAACCGGGGATCGCCGAAGCTGGGATCGCCTGACAAATCCAAGTCGGCAAAGACTGATCCGCGGACCTGTCCGCTGGCGATAACCGGAATGTTCACAGTCGTGACCTGGCCGTCGGCGACCGTCGCGCGCATGGTAGCGTCGTCTGGAACCAACAGCCCCAATGGCAGGGTCCGCTTGTCGATGGCCATTGAGTACAGGCCAGACTTCAAATTCTGGATTGTGAAATAGCCATCCCTGTCGGCGGCGAGCTGCACGCGGGTCTTCTGTAGTGACACGATCAGGCCCGGAATGCCCGGCTCATCGTCTTGTCGCAAACCGTCGCGGTTGCGATCGAGGAAGGCGCGGCCCTTGAGGACACCCCGGCCCTCGAGCGGAAGCGAGTGCTTGCGGGGCGGGTTGAAGGGGGCGGATCCGCGAAGTGTCAGGAAAAACGAGCTACCGCCCGAAAGATTTTGAGACAACGATCCAGAAAGTTGAAGATATCTGTTGAGGAAATAGGCACCCGATACGGTTGAGAAGACATCCGGCTGGCTCGATTGCGCATCGAGGGATTGCGCGGCGGAGACCTGGGCCGTCGCGCGGAAACGGTCACCGAAAGCCGCGCCGCTGTCTGCCATGGCCGATGCGCCAAGGCGCCCTGAAAACGAGGATTGTGTCGAAACGGCTGAAATTGTCGGAGAAATCGACACGCTCGCCTGTTTTGGGAGAAGTCGGGTCAACGGACTGCCATTGATCGTTGCCACGGCCCGTGTGTCGGTCGCGTCGGCCGTTTGCAGGGACTGGACTGCCAGTTGGGCGTCGCCCCAGTCGAAACGCTTGAAGACGCGCGCGCCAAGACTGGTCGTTGACCCGTCGTTTTCGGAATCCGTGGCCGAGGCCGTCGATTGGGCAAGGTCGACGGATACGCTGGGACCATTGTCGAGGAGCCGCCCCCCTGCCGACACCGACACCGAATGGGCGCTTTGCCCATCCGACAGGCTCGAACTAATCCGCGTTGACGCCCCAAAGCCCTTGATGATCGACCAGTCTTGGGTCGCTCGCCAGTCTAGTGAAAGCTGTCCGTTTGTACGAGCGGTCCCGGTCGTCGGTTGGGTGTCGTCCGTGTCCAGACCGGCGCGGCTGAGGAAGCTTGCGCCCTGGTAGGATGTTCTCGCGCGCACGCGGGTTCGCTCGCTGAGGCGGTAGTTTGCGTTTGCCTGCAGATCGATATCCAACGCGTTGGATGCAGCGCCCTGGAAGGCGCCGACATTGAGGCTGACAAAGGCATCGGACAGGCCGGCCTTATCCCGCTTCCTGTCTGGCCGCATGGCCTTCTGTCCACTGATAACAACGCGACTTTGATCGCCGGACGAGGAGGCCGCCAGTCCGATTTCCTCATCCTTGTCTGGCCGAATCAGCCGTGCACCGGCAGCGAAACCGGCAAATGTCGGAACAGAAGCGTTCGCACCGACACTGGTGGCGCCAGAGACCGGGACGCCTGCCGCAATCGCGATGACGTCACCGTCGCCGGTTTGGGTGAGCCATCGGGCGCCCCGAATGCGGGTGTCGCCAAGTCCACTGAACTCTCGCAAGCCCGGCGTTGCGTCGCCGAGACTGGCCCTCCACCCGCGCAGCGATTCCACGTCGATCGTTATCTGCGAAGGCTGCAACGCTGAGGGCTCGTTCAATCCACCCGCCGTACGCAGCAGGCCCCGCCCGTTGTAGATGCCGGCATGGGCAATCGTCTCGACGGTGACCGGACCCCGCGTGCCGACCTCATAGTTGATCGTTTCGAGCGTGAAGGGTGTATCGCGTGCCTGATCGAGGACATAGGCGTCGGGCAGGGCGCCGCCACCCAGGCGGTCATCGAGTTTCACCTCGACGATATTCGTACCCGGTGCGAGACGGATATGTGTCCCCGTCAACGTTTCAACTGCGGAACTTGGAAACAGCAGGCTATCGGGCTCGGCATAGTTCATGTTCGGTGAAATCCCAACGATCTGATCGTTGACAGCCACGACTCCACTGGTGGGCACGATGGTAATCCGCGCCGTATCTTGGATCCTCGTCACCGTGATGAACCCGGTTTCCGGATCGATTTCGAGTGTATGCCCCAACGCCTCCACGATGGTGTCGAGGGGCAGGAGGAGGACGGGACCAATCGTTCGGGGTTCGACATCGCCGACGGCGATGCGCTGGCCATCAACTTCAAGTTCGAGATCGAATTGCGGTCTGAGCCGGTCATCGAGGATAAAGGTTATCGATCCGTCGCCCTGCTTGCCCACGGTGGTCCCGGTCAGGATCGCGATGGCATTGGCGTCCAACCAGGTGTCCGCCGTCTCGCGCGGGGCCCATTCGGGAATCATACCCAGCACCTGCTCGTTGGCGCTGACCTCGCCGTTGGACATGTCGATCGACATGAGCGCCCGGTCCTGGAACCGGCGCACAGACAGGACCGTGCCCTCGACTGTCACCTCACCGCGAAGTGCGTTGATGACTGGCGCAGCATCATATTCCGCGATGCCGTCATCCGACCGCCGTTTTCGAAGTTCGATACGCTCGCCCTCAACCGTTGCGAAGACGAACATTACACTGCCATTCTGGGAGGGCGCCGGTGCGATTCTCACCGGTTCGCTCGCCGTCACAGCAGCGCTTTCATCCTCCGCATGCGCGGAGGGTGCGGCCAGAATGGCCAGAAGGCACCAGAGCGGTGCCCACAGAAGAGGAACGAAACGCGCCACGAAACCGGACGGATGCGGGCCGGAAAGCCCGTAATCCGCAGTTTGATGCTAGCAGGTCGGGGTATCTAGGAAGCGCGAACAGGCGTCATCTGCCGAACAATCGACAAGAACAACGCCGCTGATACGCTGCGCTCCGCCTCGATCCGGATTATAGATCGTCAGCGACGGATCGTCGGCGGCATCGGAGACGTAGAATGTCTGATCCAGCAGGGTCTCGCCGCGGCCGACGGACACCAACTCCCGGTTTCGGGACACCCACTGCCCGTCAACCCTTGTCGCCGTTTGAAGGGGTTTGAGACAAAGCCCCGTCATCCAGGCCGACCTGGTGTTTCGGTCGAGCAGAATTCCGTCGGCGGTGCCATCGACACCGACCCAGATATCGGCCCTGCCGGGGTCAGCCCCTGCGATCGGGGGAGCGAATAGGACGGCTATCGCCGCCAGTGTGTAGGTAACCCGTTGCATCATCCATCATCCAAGTTTTTTGTTTGGATGAAATTTACAGGATCTTGGTTAACAGCCGGTTTGGCGCGGTGGTTTCCGTGTTTCAGGTGACGCAAAGCGAGTTACGGACCAATTCGCTGAGCGCTTATGTGTAAATTATAATGTTTTAAAACAATACTTTGTGTGGATTTCTTCAATTTGCATCGACAATGCGGATGGCCAGTCCTGTGGCGTCATAAATGGGTATTCCGTCGGTCCAGAGCACACCGTTTGCGATGACCTTGGGGCCAAGATCGGTTTCCTGGATGTCCGTGATATCAACCATGGTCGTTATCTTGCGCCGATCCGGTGTCACTTGCCCCCGGCACCGCCATCTCATTGGTGTCCCAAGCGCCTGGTACTCGACCCGGGGCGCGGTGAATCGGTTGCCGAGGCCCTTTGCCGAACCCAGGTGCATGAGCAGTTCGAGCAGTGCGCCGAATCCCACTGACCCCGGCTGAACCGGGTCCTGGAAAAAATGGGCGCGGAACGGCCAGGCGTAGGGATCGACATGCTGCTGGCCACGGGCGAGCCCGAGCCCGGACGAGCCGCCTTCAAGGTCGAAAAAATCATTCAAATCCAGCATTTTAAGTCGGTTTTCCGGGAAATTGAACGAATGCCGGATGCCGATATCCGTTCGGGGTTCGGCGGCGAGCAGGTCGTGAAAAAGGGCGGGTGCCTTCACGCCAGCCTGTTTCTCGAAAGCACTTTCCCCAAAAAATCCAAAATCCGTATCGAGGCTTGCCACCGCGTGCCCCGCAGCGGACTTGGCCTCGACGTGAAAGCCCACGATTGTGACAGGTCCGATTGTGGCAAACTTGGTGAGACGGGTCTCGACCGTGATCTGGCCATCGGCGGGGCGGACTTCGGAATGGACGGCAAGGTTGCCGTCCAGGTTTCGGAAATACGCGTCGCCGTCGAGGGCAAACCCACAATGGCTCGCAAGCCAGCCGCAGGGTTGCAGCAGGACCTCGCTGAGGATCGGGAATGGCATGGTTCCATTACCGCCATCGGTGAAAAACCATGCGTCGGGCGGCAGGTCATACTCAGCAATCGCCGTTGCGCCTTTTACCGCTTTCCCGGCCGGCGAAGAGACGTGTCGAATGCGGGAAATAAAATGGTATGGCGGACGAGGCAGCCTGGGGACGCGGCTTTCACGGTCAAACCGCTTGTACATTTGTCCGAATGCTTCGGAGGGTGCTGCATCGGCGCAGGCCAACAGGGAGGCGTTGTCGCCGCGAGACTGCTTGTCAGGTCCTACCAGAGCAGGTGGTTCGGACCGATAGACCTTCGGCCAGGCCCTTTTCAGGGCAAGACTGATGCGATCGCAGTGGAAGACTTTCAGGCCATCGCAACTGGCCAGCAGCGCCGCACTGATCACCGGCGTATCGCCATCCTCGATCGCATCAATGAAGATTTCGTAGGTCACGGTTCGGTCGCCAGCGGGTGTGATTTGTCCGCGGCAGTCGAACCTGGCCGGTGCCCCACCGACGGGTTCGAACACGTAACCGTCGCGATGGAGGGTGAGCCCCACGGCGCCAGCATAGATTTCCAAGGCCTGGAGGGCGGCCTCCACCATCAGCGTTCCAGGCATACAGGGATCGTTGTGAAAGTGCCCCGCATAGAACCAGGCGTCGGATTCAATCGTCTGGTAGGCCTTGAGATAACCGCGACCCCACGGTCCACCTTCGGGATCGAAGGCCGATATCGCGTCGATGAGCGCCAGCTTTCCCCCTGGAAGGCCGCAGGGGCGCGAATGGGGCGCGGAAAACTCAAATCCTGCGCCGAAGCATGCAAACGTATCGCCCTCCCTGAGAGCCTTCAGATCGGCTGGAGAGAAGGACCGCTTCGTCGAAGCGGTCTTCGGGACGAACGGGACGGGGTTCGGGGTTGGCGGTTCTGCGGCTTCCGGAGACCACAGGATACCTTTCGACTGCTGAAGCTCTTCATCGGTGAAGAACCCCGCCTGGCCGTCACGCACCGATAGCAGTAGCCGATCGCCGATCTGGCAGTCATACTGGAAAAAAAAGAGGCGTACCTCGCCCAGATTGGCGTGGCGTGTGATTTCGATCTGATAGGAAAGCGTGTCACCGGCTTGTGGCATCGGGCCGTTCTGGAAAGTGAATTCACAGCCGAGAAGCCGGTAGACGCGGTCATCCCGGTTCTGCAGATCAGCGCCCATATAGGAAATCAGTGATAGGTCGGCCTGGCCCGCTTCAATCAGGGGACCTGGGCGCATGCGAAGCCCATGCATGTACCAGGCGTCGCCATCGATATCGGTTTCGGTCCAGATCCGGCCCTTGGCCTGTTCGCCTGGTACGGCATCGATCCCGGTAATCAGATCGACAAGCAAGAGCGGCGGCGCGGGGAGACGAACCTGCCGCGTGTAGCCGTCCTGCGCTTCGAAAAGCGGGCCGAAGAGGTCTGAAACCTTGCCTGTTGTGCCGCGTTCTATCGCATCACGGTCAAATGCAGGTCCGCGGGCTGCGACACGCGCGAGTGGCGCCGGGCCCGGTTTCCTGTGCGCCGGGGAAAGCGACCTGCCAGGCGGTGCCGCGCGCGACGGGCGGGTTGGTTCTTGACGCTGCAGCTGCCCTGCGGGTTTGGCGATCCGCTCTGTACGAAGGGACCGAGGCTGGCTTGGCGCGTGTGGTAGGCGGTCCAATCCGACGATTTCAGGCGCCGCCAGGGTCGGTTCCACCTCATTTCGATGATTGCGATCAGGCCGTCCGGGGGAAACGGGCCGAGGCGGAGGCGGTTTATGGGCTATCTGTTCGATCTCGCTGTTTGATCCGGGCGTGGAAGGCCAGGGGTTGTCCAGGATGCTGCCGAGCCGCTCTGACAGCTTCGCCATTGGAATATCGCGCCCGGATGCGAACAACGCCGCCATGGCGTGGCACAATTGCAAACAGTCAGACCGATCGGGTCGGTCAATACTCACGGCAAGATGGTCGCGCGTCCCGAGGATACGGGAAATGGATTTTGATAGTTGGTCGCGGGGCCCAATCTCCACGAAGGTGCGAACGCCGTCGCGGTAGGCTGTCTCGATCGTCGTTGGAAAGTCGATGGTGCTGCAGGCCTGGCGGGTCAGGGCTTCCGCCGTTGCGTCCCGGGATGGGCGGTAGCTTCCCGTGCGGCCGTTTGAGTAGAACCTGACACCGGGAACCGGGTAGGTTTTCCGGGTATGGTATTGGCGCCATGTCGCCTCATAGGGGGCCAGGAAACGCGAATGGATCAGAAAGTCATGGCCGGTTCGCAGGGCACGGTTTCGACCGATGGCATCGACAACCCTTCGACACGCATCCGGATGTCCTCCAATGAGGCAGGAGTCCGGCGTGTAGATGATGGTGATATCGGTTTGGGGCTCCCGGGCAACCTGCGCTTCGATCGCCGGCAACGGTGCTGAAATCTGCCAGTTTTCCCACAAGGGTCCGCCTAATTCGGGCCAGGTCTTCTGCAGGACATCGAAGGTATGGCCAAGGTGCCGCTCATACATATCGCCTTCTGCGATATCCTGTAGGAGGCGCTCGGCGTCCCGCCATGCACCAAAGGCAATCAGCGCGTTGGTTTCACCGAGTGACAATCCGATCGCGGCCTCGGGCGCCAGTCCGAACCACTCGCGCAGCAGGAGCGCCTGGGCCTGGCTGTTCAGGACGCCGCTACACAAGTCCTGGAAAGGGGTCAGGCTCGGGTTCGACAAGAGGGGGGCGAGGATGTGGATATGGGGGGACCGCGCCGCGAGCATGGCGCCCAGTTCCGGGAAGGCCGCAAACAGGCCGCGCCCCGCCTGCGGGTAGGCGCTTGCAGAGCCGGTGAAGACGAACGCCAGTTCCCCCAAAGGTTTTGAACCCAGCCCCCAGTAAAGCCCATCGGCGACGGGTGGAGCTTCACCCGGCACCCAGCGGTGCGCCTCGGCAAGTGCCTTGTTCAGGCGCGGTTCGGAGGGTTGAACAATCACCAGGCGATAGGGGCCAGCGCCGCCTGACGCTCCGGCGGTCAACCGGTGATGGAGACCATCGGCGGAGTCCGACGCAAACCAGAGGAAATGGGCGCTGCCACGAACCACATCGGGTCTGGGAACAGGAGGTGGATCGTCGGCACGCACAGCGCAAATCCGGGGCCCGACGCCGGCACCAGCCAGACTGAGGCCGGAGGCTTCCAAGCAGACCTTCACAACACCTTCGAGGAGGTCTTGTGCCGCGTGGCAATGGCCGTAAAGGCGGCGGATTGGACAATTGGCGGCGCCATCAACGGTCGCGCTCGCAGTGACGTCCGGAACGTCCACGAGGCCAAGAATCACGTCGCCATCTGCTTCGGCCTGGCTCCGTCGCTTCAGCACCATGGCTGCGGCGCCGTCTCCCCCTGCATAGGTGGCGCCCATCATCGAGACGGCCGTTTGATGGATCGAATCAGAGGCAAAGTCCGCGCCTGCAACGACCGCCATGTCCAACACACCCTGCTGCAACTGCGTGATAGCCACGCGCAAGGCCGCCCGACCGGACTGGTGTTCACAGGCAACAGTGAACCCAGGTCCGCGCCAGTCATGGGCAAAGTTCAGACGATTGGCCGGCATGTTCGGCATTGCACCCAGCACATCTGCGGCCATTCCGGCAGGCGCGATGGCATCCTGTGCAACGGTCTTCGTATCGGTATCACCGGCAAAGTCGAAACGTGCCGCCAGGCGTTCACGCAACATCCAACGGGCCGCGTCAGGAGCGGTGGACATGGCAACGAAGCAGCCTGCTCGCTCGGCTGGAACCGGGGTAACACCATCGATCGCCTGGTTGGTCACATCGAGAACAGCGATTTGCTGTCCTTCGGCCCGGCGTAGGTCGCTCGGAGGCGTTCGCGCCTGCTTCGGATCAAACGCCACGGTTTCGGCCCGGTTGAAGTCCTTGTCGCGGGCGCGCATCAGGCGGCGCACGATCGCCTTCAATCCGCGGTCGGGCCCGGCATTGGCGCCAATGCCGCAGATGACCACCGGTTCCACGTGTTCGCGCGGCATCGGCGCTGTGCCGGC
>JBCBKE010000082.1:0-11499 GCA_038522375.1 Pseudomonadota bacterium | reverse complement strand
ATTACAGAGATTTATGCGCCGATGGACCCGTCCTATTTGGGGCAGTGCGTCGCGGCGATTGATGCGTTCCTGGAAGAGCTGCTTGTACCACTGGAAGAGAAGCCGATCACAACGTTGCCCAAACGTTGCCCAGAAAAAAATGGGCCAAACGCTGAAGCTGTAGTGAATATTGGAGCGGGCGATGAGATTCGAACTCACGACCCCAACCTTGGCAAGGTTG
This sequence comes from Pseudomonadota bacterium, assembly GCA_038522375.1. Taxonomy (GTDB): domain Bacteria; phylum Pseudomonadota; class Alphaproteobacteria; order Caulobacterales; family Hyphomonadaceae; genus UBA5336. The sequence continues at coordinate 11,279 of JBCBKE010000082.1, read as the reverse complement.
TGCTCTACCCCTGAGCTACGCCCGCGTCCGTATGGGGTCCAAGCCGATTGTGTTCGGCCAAACGCGAGGTAAAGCCTAAGGCCCCCGCGATTGCAAGCGATTTTTGCGGTGTCGTTGGCTTGCCGTCGTCATGGCACAGCATCAGGCCCTTTCCACAGGGAACCTGCCGCAGAGACATCCCGGTATTTTCGTTTCAAGGCGCGCGAACCCATGGCAGAAGGTAGGATAGCCGAGGCGTGGCAAGACGTCGCCTAAAGTACCGGCCCGGGCCATCCTGAATGGGCCGCGCGCACTCATGGATTGACGGATGGATGACCGAAGGGCGCCATCAGTTCGCGTGGCTGGCGCTTGGGTTTGGTCCCTGCTAGTTCGGCGAGATGTACAAGATTTCCGCAACGGGGCCCAAGGCGCCAATCGAGAAGGCGTGGCATGCGCTGGCTTGGACAGATCCATCGCCCGCAGAGGCGGTCGACTACAAGGAAGAAACCCGACGGGCCTGGCGCCTTGACGCCTATGCGGCGGACCAGGATGCGGCCGATGCGTGCCTGGCCATTATTGCTAGCGCGGCGCCCGATCTTGCCACCCGGGCCGCCCCCCTGGAAGCCCGCGACTGGGTGGCATTGTCGCTTGAAGGCCTGCCCGCCATTCGCGCCGGCCGCTTCATTGTTGCTGGCGCCCACAGCCTGCCGGGCACATCCAATGGACTGATCCCCATCAAGGTCGAAGCCGGCCCTGCATTCGGCACTGGGCACCATGGCACAACCCTCGGTTGCCTGACGGCCCTCGACCGAATTGGGCGCCGGTCACGCCCGGGCAAGGTTCTTGATATCGGCACGGGAACAGGGCTGCTGGCGATTGCGGCCCTAAAACTGGGTGCAAGGCTCGCCGTCGCCTCCGATATCGACGCAGACAGCGTTCGGGTGGCCGCCGAAAACGGTCGGTTCAATGAGGTGTCCTCGCGTCTGAAATGTATCCAGGCGGCAGGCACAGCCAGTCGATACGTCCGGCGGTTCGCACCCTATGATCTCGTTTTCGCGAATATCCTTTCGCGACCCCTGATCCGCCTCGCGCCGGATATCGCTGCGATCACGGCGCCGGGCGGGTCCATCGTACTATCGGGCCTTTTGAACCACCAGGCTCCACTGGTTTCGGCAGCCTATCGCGGTCGGCGCCTTGTGCCGACCGCGCGCATCCGGCGGGACGGGTGGAGCACCCTGGTGTTCCGAAAGCAAGGCAAACGTAAGGGAGGGCTTTCCAGCCGACCGTAAGGTCGCTACCTCTTTGGCATGAGACAGGATTTCGATGTTCGCGGCGGGCCAGCCGTCGCTCCCCGCAATCTCCCCAAGTTGCGGGCTGCCATGTCTGACATGGGCCTCGACGGGTTTTTCGTTCCCCATGAAGATGAATACCAGAATGAGTACCTGCCAGACGCAAACGAACGGTTGGCCTGGGCGACAGGTTTCACCGGATCGGCGGGCGCATCATGGGTTTTCAAAGATAATGCCGTCCTGTTCATCGATGGGCGCTATACTATCCAGGCTGCCGAACAAACACCGCCCGACCTGTTCCAATACGTCGCCATGCCGGAGCCCGGTCCGTTCGGCTGGATTGCAGCACAGGATCTCGACGGTAAGACGCTCGGCTACGATCCGCGTCTGCTCACGCCCAACGATACCGCGCGCCTGCGCCAAGCCGCGGGTCGCGCGGGCGCGCGGATCGTTGCCGTGGATATGAATCCCATCGACATCGCCTGGGATGACCGGCCTGAACAACCGACAGCACCGGTGATTGCCTACAGCGCAGAAACCGCGGGCTGCGCCGCCGAGGAAAAGCGTCAGCAAGTCGCGGCCACGCTGGAGGCAGACCATTGCCATGCCGCCGTGATTACAGCGCCCGCCTCCGTCGCCTGGGCTTTCAACATTCGCGGCGGGGACGTCTCTCGTTCACCGCTTCCGCTATCGCGTGCGATCCTTTTTGCGAACGGGACGGCGGACCTTTTTATTGATCTCGGCAAGGCAAGCAGCGACCTGCCCGCTCATCTCGGCAACCAGGTTCGACTTCGGCCAATGGATGAGCTGGCGCAGGGGCTGGCCGACCTCGGTGGCCACAAGGTCAGCATTGATCCAGCCACGGCATCATCCTGGTTCTTCGAGATGCTCGGCACCGCCGGTGCTGAGATCCATCGCGCCCCGGATCCCATCTTGTTGCCGAAAGCGTGCAAGAACGATGCGGAAATTGCTGGAACCCGCGCCGCCCATCGGCGCGATGGCGTCGCTGTTACCCGCTTTCTCCATTGGCTCGACACACGTGCACAATCAGGCAGCATAACTGAAATCGACGCGGCCCTGCAGCTGGAACAATTCAGGGACGAGATCGGAGGCATGGAGGACCTTTCTTTCGACACGATTTCCGGGGCCGGCCCCAATGGCGCCCTACCCCATTACCGGGTTTCCACCGCCTCAAACCGGCGACTTGAAACAGGAAGTCTGTATCTGGTCGATTCCGGCGCCCAGTATCTGGACGGCACGACCGACGTTACCCGAACCGTTGCGATCGGCTCGCCAACTTCTGCCATGCGCCGTCACTACACCCTTGTTTTGAAGGGCCATATCGCGCTTTCCATGGTTCGTTTTCCCAAGGGGACGACCGGGACGCATCTCGATACCCTGGCCCGCCATGCGCTATGGCAAGCAGGGCTCGATTACGACCATGGAACAGGCCACGGGGTGGGTGTTTATCTCGGCGTCCATGAAGGGCCCCAGAGGATCGCAAAGGCCTGGAATGCCATCCCGCTCCAACCCGGCATGATTGTCTCCAATGAACCTGGCTATTATCGGGAAGGCGCCTACGGAATCCGCATCGAAAACCTGCAGGTCGTGACCCCCGAGGCCGACATACCGGGCGGCGAGCAACCGATGCTCGGCTTCGAGACGCTCACCTTTGCACCGCTGGCGCGCAACCTGATCGAGACATCTCTCTTGTCCGATGCGGAACGCGATTGGGTCGATCAATACCATGACGCGGTCTTGGCCATGATCGGTCCGGGCCTGCCAGACGATTTGTCATCCTGGATCACTGACACATGTGCGCCCCTCTAGAGGAGGTTCGGAGCAAACGGAATCGTTTGCGAACGGGTACTTGCGCAAAAACGAAGACGTAAAGCGTTGGCCTAGCGTGAAACGAACGACAGACGCTTTAGGCACCATCGTGCCCTCTAGTCGCCGCCAATCAGTTTCAACCATTCCTCCTCGGTGAGCACTGAAACACCGAGACCTTCGGCCTTCGTCCGTTTCGACCCCGCATTGGCCCCTGCGACGAGATAATCGGTTTTCTTAGACACCGACCCCGAGACCTTGGCCCCCAGCCCGGCCGCCCTCGCCTTGGCCTCGTCGCGCGTCATTGTCTCGAGTGTTCCCGTGAAGACGACTGTCTTACCCGCCACCGGACTATCACCAAGTACGGCTTGGCTCGGCTCTATGACGACCTCGGCCAACAGAGCCGTCAACATTGCGAGGTTATGGGGCTTGCGGGCAAAGGCCACAAGAGCATCAGCCGCGGTTTGCCCGATCCCGTCGATCTCTGTGAGGCTACTATCGCCAGATCCGAACAGAACACTGTCGCGCGCCTCTTCGACAGCGTTCCAAAATGGTGGCCAGTCACCATAGGCGCGCGCGAAAGCCGCCGACGTGATCTCGCCCACATGGCGAATTCCAAGCGCGTTGAGAAAACGGGCGAAGGGGACATTTCTTCGCGCATCAATGGCCGCCAGGAGGTTTGTCGCAGACGTCTCGCCGAAACCATCCCAGTCCGAAAGCGGTGGAAGTCCCAGTGTACGAATGCGCTCAGGCAGCCGGAATATGTCCTGGAAACCTTCGAGCACGCCTTTGGAGAGGAACAATTCGATCTGCTTCTCGCCAAGACCCTCGATGTCGAGCCCTTTCCGGGAGACAAAATGGCGGAACCGCGCAGCCTTCTGGGCGGGGCAAAGCAACTCGCCGGTACATCGCCGCCGGACATCCTCGGAGCCATCATCCTTCATGGTTCGGACAGCGGGAGATCCGCATTCGGGACAGGTTTCTGGCATGGAGAACGGGACGGGGCGTCCGGGCCTGTCGCGATCGACCACATCCAACACCTGGGGGATGACATCACCGGCCCGCTGCACGGTTACAGTGTCGCCGACCCGAACATCGAGCCGGGCGATCTCGTCTTCGTTGTGAAGCGTGGCATTGGACACGACAACGCCGCCCACCGTGACCGGCGTCAGCCTGGCAACCGGGGTCAGCGATCCCGTTCGGCCCACCTGAACATCAATGGCTTCGATGGTGGTTGTCGCTTGCTCGGCCGGAAACTTATGCGCAATGGCCCAACGGGGAGCCCGGCTCACCGTGCCCAGCCGGGCCTGCCAGTCCAGACGATCAACCTTGATCACCACGCCGTCGATATCATAATCGAGCTTGGCCCGCTTGGCTTCGATCGCCGCATAAGCTGCGAGCAGGCCATCCAGCGTGTCGTGGCGGGTGAACTCCGGATTGGTCTGCAGCCCCCAATCAATAAAAGCTGCCACGGCATCATATTGCGTTTCAGCAAACGCTGTTGACGCATCGGCCCACGCATAGGCCAGAAAGTTCAGCGACCTCGACCGGGTGATCTCGGGATCTTTCTGCCGCAAACTGCCCGCTGCAGCGTTCCGTGGATTTGCGTAAGGCTTGTTGCCCGCTTTCGCTTCACGCGCGTTGAGAGCCGCGAAGTTCGTCTTTGACATGTAGATTTCGCCGCGGATATCGATCCGGCCTGGCCAACCTGACCCCGACAGGGTTTCCGGAATATCGTCCAAAGTCCTTGCATTGGCCGTCACATCCTCACCTTCAAGGCCATTGCCCCGCGTCGCCGCTCGTACGAGGGCGCCGCCCTCGTAGGTCAGACTGAGGGACAGACCATCAATCTTCGGCTCGGCGGTGGCGACCACCTGTTCGGCCTCGTCCAAGCCAAGAAAACGCCGAACGCGTCCAAGGAAATCGGCCACATCATCGCCGTTGAAGGCATTGTCGAGCGATAGCATCGGCACCGCATGGATAGCCTTGGAAAATCCCGATGTCGGGGTTGCACCGACTTTCTGGCTCGGACTTGAAGGCGTTGCGAGCCCTGGGAAACGGGCTTCGATGGCCGTGAGCCGTTGGCGCATCCGGTCATAGTCGGCGTCGCTCAGGGTTGGATCGTCCCGGTCGTGATAGGCTGCATCTGCTTCGAAGATATCGGCTGCGAGCGTCGCGTGCTCCTCAAACGCTTCGGTTTCAGTCAGGGCACTCACGGGTTTGGCCTTGGGCATGAGGTCTCCAGAAGTCTCGCTGCCGCCTGGCGCGCTTCGGGTGTAACGGAATGCCCTGACAGCATTCGGGCCACCTCTTCCAGCCGGCTCTGGTCATCTAGACGAGAGACCACCGTTTCACCAGAACCATCCGCGTGTGCTTTCTTCTGGATCTGCCATTGGGCGTCAGCGGCGGCGGCAACCTGGGGGGAATGGGTGATCGCGAAGACCTGGCGGACCTCTCCCAACCCTGCCAGCCGTTCGCCAATGGCCGCCGCCACGGCGCCGCCCACGCCCTGGTCCACCTCGTCGAACACGAGGACGGGCGCGTCGCCAGCGTCGGACAATGCACACCGGATCGCCAGGGCAATCCGCGCCAGTTCCCCGCCGGAAGCAATCTTGGCCAGCGGGCCAAAACCTGCCCGCTGGTTGGTTTCGATCTCAAAAGCGACCTTGTCCTGCCCGTCGGCGCCGCTTTCATCATCGTCCACACGCGCCATCGAGACCCGAAGCTTGACGCCTGCCATGCGCAGGGGTTCTAGCTCACCCTTCACGGCGGCTTCGAGCCTGTCTGCAGCGCCACGCCGCGCCGCTGACAACGTCTCAGCGACCGTTCGCCATTGGGCTTTTGCTGCGACTTCCGCCGACCGGGCAGCGATCAGGGCATCATCGCCGGCGCCGAGTTTCGCAGATTGAGTCGCAAGATTTTCGCGCAATGCCGGGAGACAATCGGGCTCCACCTGAAATCGCCGTGCGAGTGCGCGGATCGCAAACAGCCGTGCTTCGGTCGTCTCAAGGTCACCGTCATCGCCTCCGGCTTCTGCCTGAAGATGTGACAATGTGTTCTCGGCCTCATCAAGTTCGATCAAGGCACGTTCGAGACCGTCTCCAAGCGTGCGCAGGCCGTCTCGAAATGTCGGGATCGCGCTTTCATTCGCACCATCGTCCAGGCCTGGCAGCCGAACCAGGCGCTCCACAGCCCTTGCCGCCTGGGCCAGGCCATCGCGGCTGTGACCGCCTCCGAGGGCGCGTTCAGCTTCGGCCAGTCCGTCCCGAATTCGCGACCCCTGCGAAAGGATGGCCCGCCGTGTCGCAAGGGCTGCTGCTTCGCCGTGCGTGACAGCGACATTATCCAGGGCCTCGATGTCACGGGCCAACGCGTCCCTTTCATCGGCCTGGGCCCCGGCCTCGCTCTCCAGTGTCGCCCGCCGATCGCGCGCATCGCAGAACGCTATCCACGCTTCCCGGCACCGGCCCAGTAAAGCGTCGTTCCGAGCATACTGGTCAAGCACAATGCGATGCTGCTGGGGCCTCAGCAGAGACATCGCGGCGTGTTGGCCATGAAGGTCGACCAGAGACGCCCCGATCGAGCGCAGGAGTGCGGCACTGACCGGCTGATCGTTGACCAAGGCACGAATGGCGCCGGACCGCGGCACGATCCGCTTCAAGGCGAGGGTTTCTCCACGATCGAAGGCCAGCCCAGCATCATCGATCTGCTCCCAGACCGGATGGTCTGCTGGCACAGAAAACGCCGCACTGACGACGGCCCTGTCATCGGCCTGCCGGACTACCCGACGGTCTGCCGTCCCGCCCAGGGCAATGGATAGTGCATCCAGGATAATCGACTTCCCCGCGCCAGTTTCCCCGGTGAGGGCGGTAAACCCGTTCACAGGAGAAAGGTCCAAGCGTTCAATCAAGACAAAGCTTTGTATCGACAGGGCAACCAACATGGCGCACCCGATATCACACGAACAATGCAAGAACAAGAAGGGATCTTATCAGGGCAATCGATCGGCAGGCTCTGATGATTGGCGTGCGGCCAGGGCACGGGCGCCCGCTTCGCCACCAACAAGATTATAGCTCATGCGATACCAGCGCGTGTCGGGGAAATTGTGGCCCAGCACCGATGCCGCCGCCAATGCCTCGCCACGCAAACCCATTGAAAGGTAGGTTTCCACCAGGCGATGCAACGCCTCCGGAACGTGGGTCGTCGTGCCATAGCCATCAACCACCGTCCGGAAGCGGTTAACTGCAGCGAGATGTTGGTTCTTTCGCAGATACCAGCGCCCCACCTCCATTTCCTTGCCGGCCAGTTGGTCTGCAACCATGTCGAGCTTCAGGGTTGCATCCCGCGCATAGTCGGTTTCAGGGAACCGGCGAACAACGTCCTGAAGGGCCGCGCGGGCCAGAACGGTTGTGCCCTGGTCTCGGCCAACGTCAATGATCTGCTCGAAATACGACACGGCGACCAGGTAGTAGGCGTAGGCGGCGCCGTCGGTCCCGGGATGGAGGGCAATGAACCTCTGGGCCACGGCTGCCGCATCATCATATTGGCGCGCCCTATAATGGGCATAAGCGGTCATCAACGTCGCCCGGCGCGCCCACTCGGAGTAAGGGTGTTGACGTTCCACCTCATTGAAGAGCTGGATTGCCTCGGCATAGGAACGGGAGTCGAGTTCTGCTGAAGCTGCGTTGTAGAGCATCTCCACTGGGCGCTCGACATAGGCAATCCGGTCAGGACCGCCGCCAGATTGGCAAGCCCCCATCCCCAGAAGCGCGGCCAGGCAGGTTGCAGACAACAGCGGATTGGAACGCATGCGGACACTCCCGACATTCAACAAGGTCGTCTTACCGTGATCTTGGGGCTTGCGCCAATGGGGATTGCAGAAAAGGCCGACGCCTCGCTTCGAGAACCTGTTGTTACTGCCGTCCCAGCCTTGCCTAGCCCAACTCATGACATAGTTCCTTAGGTGGCAGGGTGTGTATGGGCACACCAGCATCAACCGGAAGCCAGAAACCATGGCCGCCTCAACCTTCGACGCATCAGACATTGACAGCATTGTAGGCGAGCGAATCCGGCGGCGAAGGGTGCTGTTGGGCCTGACGCAGGACCAGCTCGCTGATGCGCTTGGCATATCATACCAACAGATTCAGAAGTATGAAACGGGCGCAAACCGCGTCAGCGCTGGGCGGCTCTTCAAGATCGCAGAGACGCTGGATACAAAGGCGGGCTGGTTCTTTGATGGCATAGGTGACGACATTGATCGGCCGGACAGCGGCGACACCGCCGCGTCCTCGCGCCATACGATCGAATTGGTTCGCAGTTTCCAGCGTATTGATGACGACAAGCAGCGAATGGCGGTTCTATCGCTTGTTCGCGCCCTGGCTGGAGAAGAGGTCGAAACGGCGGCGCGCAAGTCGGACACGGCCAGTGAGGCCATGGAAAACGGCGGGTATCGCGCTGGAAACGGCCTCTCACCGTCCGCATAAGTGGACATTCCCGCCTGGACCGGGGTCAGCATCGTGACGCAGTAGGGGTACGGCCTGCCCCCTTATTCCCGACGAGCAAAGGTCGGAAGGCCTTCGCGGGCGCTTTAACCAGCATACGTCCTCGCCAATCTTGAAGACGTGTTGTACAGCCAGCTTCCGATCGGCCAGCGGCTGACGGACACGCAACGGCACGGCAGCCGCATGAGCTGCGACAGACGTGAAAGGCTCAGCGATTCCTGCTGACAACGATCCCATACGCCAGTGCGCCGTAAGCCGGGAGCGACTACCCCAGTCAGCCATGATTCGCTTCGTCTCGGGCCCCGATGGCCAGGTGGTGCCGGATGTTGGCAACAAACTGCCAGGGCGCGGCGTCTGGATCACCGCCTCGCGCGACCATGTTGCCGAGGCGATCAGGAAGGGGGCGTTCTCTCGCGGGCTGAAGGTCAAGGCGGGTGGAGATCCAGATCTGCCTGATCGCCTGGAAGCGCTTCTGTTAGCACGATGCCAGGGCATTCTCGGCATGGCAAAACGCAGTGGCGAGGTGATACTGGGGTTCGATCAGGTGCGAAACGCACTGCGGAAAGCGCCCGTGGCCTGGCTACTCGAAGCGAGCGATGGCGCCGAAGACGGTCGACGCAAGGTGTATTCGCTGGCAAATGCCTTATATGATAGGGTGCGCGTGGCAGGCGGTTTGGCTTCCGAAGAATTAGGCATGGCCTTCGGTCGCTCGCGTGTGATACATGGTGCGCTTCAGAACGGTTCGCTGGCCAAAGCATGGACAATTGCTTATGGTCGGTTAACCGGTTTTCGGCCTGCACCCGAAGATCACTGGTTCACACCTGGCGATCGACAGGACAATCCGGAGCGCGCGGGCGGGCCGGAGTAAATTTGGTATTTGGAGCGCATGAGCGACACGAAAGAAACTGGCGGACGCAAACCCCTGACAGCACGGGGGGCATCGGGCACGGTGAAGCAGAGCTTCAGTCATGGCCGGTCCAAACAGGTTGTAGTTGAGACGAAGAAAAAACGCCCGGTGGCATCGCCGAGCGGCGGCTCCGGTGCGGGTGGGAGCGGGGGTGGCGCGGGCCGAAGTGCACCTTCGGGAAATTCCAACCAGCAATCCAAACTCGCGGCCCTAGCAAAAAAACTGGGTATCACCGAAGCGGAATTGATCGCGCGCCAGAAGGTTCTTCTCCAGCGCAAAGCGCAGGAAGAAGAGCGCGCTGCGGAAAGCGCGCGGGCGAACGAGGCACAAGCACGTCTCCGTTCGGAGCAGGAACGGAAAATTCAGGAAGTCAAGGAACGCGAAGAAGCCGAAGCGCGCCGAAAAGCCGAAGAAGAACAGCGCAAGGCGGACGAAGCAGCAGCAGTTGCGAGGGCTTCTGAAAAGGGCAAACCCGCCAGCAAGAAGACAGCCGCAGCCGCCGATGTACAGCCCGGTCCTGCCCCAGACCCAGAAGCGGCCTCATCGGGACGGTCCAAGCGCGGACGGGACCGTGACCGGGACGACCGTTCCGGTGGTGATCGCAACACCGCCCGTCCCCGGGGGGGTGGTGAACGCCGCCGCGGCAAACTCACAATTGCCGCGGCCTTGGGCGACGACGGTGACCGCCAACGGTCGCTCGCCTCGGTTCGCCGGGCCCGTGAGCGTGAACGCGAACGCCGCACCGGCGACGCTGACGCGCAGGAAAAAACATCCGTTGAGGTCACGCTACCTGAGACCATTACGATTCAGGACCTTGCGAACCGGATGAAGGAACGGGTCGCCGACGTTGTGAAATTCATGATCGCCCAGGGCGAGATGATGCGCGCGAACGACATCATCGACGCCGACACGGCAGAATTGATCATCGAGGAATTCGGCCACACGACGAAGCGGGTTGCCGAATCCGATGTCGAGATTGGGCTGGAAGGAAGTGATGATGATCCCGCCGATCTGTCGCCCCGTCCCCCAATCGTCACTATCATGGGCCATGTCGATCACGGGAAGACATCCCTGCTTGACGCCTTGCGCTCGACGGACGTGGTGGCTGGCGAAGCCGGCGGCATTACACAGCATATTGGCGCTTACCAGGTATCGTTGAAGTCGGCCGACAAGATCACATTCCTGGATACGCCCGGCCACGCGGCCTTCTCGGCGATGCGGGCGCGGGGAGCAAATGTCACCGATATCGTGGTGCTGGTTGTGGCCGCAGACGATGGCGTCATGCCCCAGACCATCGAGGCGATTGCCCATGCCAAGGCCGCCGGAGTGCCAATGATTGTCGCCGTGAACAAGTGCGACAAGCCAGACGCCAATCCCCAGACGGTACTGACAGACCTCCTGCAGCATGATGTTCAGGTGGAAGCGATGGGCGGTGATGTTCCCGCGGTACAAGTGTCTGCGATTGAGAGAACAGGGCTCGACGAGCTGACGGAGGTTATCACGCTCCAGGCCGAACTGCTCGAACTGAAGGCCAATCCCAAACGCGCTGGCGACGGCATCGTGGTCGAAAGCCAAGTCGACAAGGGCAAGGGCCCGGTCGCTACGGTTATCGTCAATCGCGGCACCCTGGGCCGGGGCGATATCGTTGTTGCCGGCACCCAGTGGGGCAAACTCCGCGCCCTCAACGATGAAAGGGGTCGCCAGCTAAAGGATGCAGGCCCTGCCTTGCCCGTCGAGATCCTTGGCTTGGATGGCGCCCCAGATCCCGGCGATCCG
>JBCBKE010000081.1:0-11774 GCA_038522375.1 Pseudomonadota bacterium | reverse complement strand
CGCCGCGCTCATGCAGTAGGTCTTCGACATTGCGAAGCGACAGCGGAAAGCGGACATACATCATCACCGCAAGCTGGATGATCTCGGGCGATGTCTTGAAGTAGCGGAACGGATCTCTGGTCATGGGGCAAGGCTAGACCCGTCGCCCTGCCCGCTCAATCGGCCAGTTCCGCTGACAATGCCCTTGGGTCTCCTTCAACGAAAGCGCGGGGCTCAGGGACACGATTTAAAGTCCTGAGATTTCGCTCTGTTCGAATTCGATGTGGTCGATTGTCCAGGTTGAAAGATCGATCCATTCCTGGTCAAGGGCGGAGCTTGCGGCCGTCTCGATCAATGGGTCGTCGTGCCCCTCTTGAATCGGGGGAGCGGCGCGTTCTAGCGGTTCGCTGGCTTGGAAGGCATCCAACACCAGTGAGTCTCCCTGAATGGCCGCTTCCAGCATGTCTTCCGGGGCAGCCGGTTTGTCCTTGAGCAATGTCGGCGCACCCATCAACACGACCGACGCTGACGCGTTTCCGTCGTCCGAACCGCGGATGACAATGGTCACCGTCGCAGTATCCGTTTCAAGAGATGAGTCTGTCACCGTGTAGGTGAAACGATCCTCGATCACCTCACCGAGGGCCAGCGCCTTCACCACGTCCAGATTTCTTGGGTCATAACTGATCTCACCGCTGGTGGTGTTCAGGCTGACGAAGGCGCCGAGTTCGCTTCCCGATACGCGAGTGATCTGCAGATTGGTGTTGCCGGAGAAATCGTTCTGCAGGATCTGGTCGACAGGAATACGCAGGAAGTTTGTTTCGCCCGCACCGCCGACATCCCGTGTCGTTCCGTCCGCATTGAACACCCGTGCCTTTACGCCGCCAAAGCTCTTATCGGTCTGCTCATCATCTCTGGATGACCAGGTTACGATGAAGCCGCCATCGGCCAACGCGGCCACGTCGGGATCGGATTGATCCGTCTCCGCTATAATGTTGACGACGAATTCTGCGCTTTCCTCGCCCGGAAGGATACGCGGCGTACCGTCGGCGTTGAACACGCGGCCACGGATACTGGTTCCGTCGGGGTCTTCCGCGCGGTCAATCGCCTCCGATCGCCATACGATGACGACGCCCCCATCCTCTAAGACGTCTATGCTCGGTTGGGTTTGTAGGCCGCTACCGCTTTCATTCACAACGAACGCGTCGCCGGCCGGTATGCCACTGCTGTCATAGAAGCGCGCTTTGATCTCGGCATCGCGGTTCTCGGTGCTTTCCCAAACCACCACGAAGCCGCCATCGGGCAGTGCTTCGACGTCCGGCGTCTCCGCATCTCCGAACTCTGTCTGCAGGAACTCGGTTTCGCTGATCTGGAATTCACTTCCACCGGCACTCGCCGGCGTCCCGTCCGGATTGAAGATCCTCCCAGCGATGATTGGGGCGCCATCCACGTCCTCATCCAGACGTGCCCTGCCTGCCCACACCACAACGAACCGTCCGTCAGCCAGCAGAGTGATATTTGGGCTCTCCTGAAACGACTCGGTGCGTTCGTTGACGAGGAATTCAGACACCGTTGAGCCCGGCAGTGTGCGCGGTGTCCCGTCGGCGTCAAACAACCGCGCCTTGATGCCTGATCGGGACTCGTCGCCCTGCCCGGGCTCGGCACTTTCCCAAACGATCACATAACCACCATCGGGCAGGAGGGCGACACTGGGAGCGCGTTGGGCGCCGTCGGTGAATTCGTTCACCAGGAACTCGTCGCCCAGGTTGAAGTTGCCTTGCCCGTCCCGGACGATGGCCTTGATGGCGCTGCTGCTTGTATCGCCCTGGCTTCCGGTGGTTGTCTCCCAGACATAGAGAATGTTGCCATCGTTGAGGATCGCCATGTCGATGTTGCGCTGGTCGCCCGCGGTGAAACGGTTGACGAGAAACTCCCCGCGCGACGGGTTGAAGGAGCCATCTTCCTCGAAAACGATCGCCTTCAGACCGAGACGATCGCGATCAATCGTCCTGTCGAAGGACTCCCAGGCGATGACAAACCCGTCATCTGTGGCAATGGCGCGGGGGTCGAACTGGCTTGACTGCGTGGCAAGGTTGACCACCCATTCCGGCGTCGGCTCGATCCGATCGTTGACGGCCGCGAGTTCGTCATCGGTCCCCTCGATCACCAGGGTCGCTGTGTTGGCGACAGAGTGGACACCGTCCGACACTTGGAAGTCCACCGTCAGGGTGAGGCTCTCGCTGTCATCGAGCGCTGCGTAACGCTCGGGATCGATGGCGATGGTATCCTCATCAACCAGCCGGAACGGAACATCGATGCCAAATTCGCTCGTCACGCGGATCAATTCGGCCGTCACCGTTTCTCCTTCCGGATCGAAAGCGCCGTCGAGCAGATCGATGAGCACGTCACCGTCCTCTTCCGTCACCGTGCCTGCATCGATGGGTGGCGCGACCGGCTGGGCGTTTTCGCCGAAGACTGTGATGGTCACGGAGGCCGTGTCGGTCCCGCCGCTGCCATTCTGAGCGGTGTAGGTGAAGCTGTCGGTGAGCGTTTCCCCAGGGGCCAGGGCCTGCGCCTCGGCCACGCCGGTGGCGTCGTAGCTCACGGTGCCATCCTCGTTCAGCGTGACCACCGCACCGAGGGCACTGTTGTCAGACACATCGATGATCGTCAGGGGTTCGGTGTTCAGCGCCTCAACATCGCTGGCCCACACAAACACCACGTTGCCGCTTTCCAATCCGACAGCCCGGACGGACGTCTCGAACCCCACCTCCTGTGAGTGCAGCGGCACGGGATCGCCCTTAGACGTTCCATCAGCGTTGAAGAACTCGGCGACGTATTCTGGCGCGAGGAAGTCATCGCCGGTATCAACGCGATAGGTCGCGACGAAGCCACCATCAGCTGTGGCGCTTATCTGGACGTCTGTGAAGAACACATTGGCAAGCGTCGTCAGGACGAATTCGTCACCGACAGGCTGGTTATCGGCCCCGTAGATTCGTGCCGCGAGGCGCGCCTCGGTGGTATCGCCGACCACTGTGAAGGCGCGCCAGGCGACCACGAAACCGCCATCGCCAAGTGCGGCGGCGGACTGACCGTCATTGATGATGTCACCCGCATTGCTCGCCGTGAAATCGGCGGCGACGACGCTGCCATCCGGGGCGTAGACACGCCCGACGATACGCGCCTCTTCTCTCGAGAATGTATCGTCGTCCGAAGCCGTCACATCCGACCAGGTCACAAGGACATTGCCGTCTTCGAGCTTCGTGATCGCTGTGGCCTGGAACGCGCCAGGGCTATCTGGGTCAATTTCGATGGCGTCACCGACCGGCTGCCCGTCCGCTCCGAAGAAACGCAACAGATAGATGGTGCGGCTTTCATTGACGTCTTCGGTGCCTAGATCGTCGGGTGTCGTATCCTGCCACAGCGCGGCAAACCCACCTTTTTCTAGCGTGACCACATCCGTCAGTCCCGGCGTTCGACCGCCGAAATCATCGATGTTGAACTCTTCGCCGCGCCGCGTTCCATCCGCCTCGAAGAGCTGGGCCTTGATGCGCGAGAACAGCTCACCCTCGCCACGATCGGTACTTGTATAGACGACGAGGAACCCGCCATCCTCCAAGGCTGTTACCTTCGGGTCCGATTGCGAGTTCGCGAACACGGTGTTGATCAGGAACTCTTCGCCTACGGGTGTTCCGTCCGCCTCGAAGATCTGCGCCTTCACACCCGTCTCGCTCGGATCGTCGACGAGGTCGGGGCTTTCCCAAACGATCACAATCCGGCCATCCGCCAGCTGGGTGATATCGGGATCGGTCTGGAAGCCGTTGAACTCGCTGTTCACGCGGAATTCCCGAGCCGCGGCAGCCCCGTTTTCCGAAAAGAAGCGCGCCTGTATAGAGGTCGACGACGTGTCCCGGTCGAACTCGATCACGTCATTGTTCGTCAGCAAGTCGGCGCTGAACGTGTACACGCCGTTGGCCGATGCGCCGCTTTGCGAGCGCGGTGTACCATCGCCCTCGAAAATTGCAGCATTGAAGGCGCCGACGTCCTCCCAGGTGACAACAAAGGCTCCATCCTCCAAGGCCGCAATACCGGGCTTGCGCTGGCTGAAAAGCACGTCGGTATTGACGCGGAACTCGTCGGTCACCGGTGCGTCATTCGCATCGAACACCCGCGCCTGAATGGAGGTTCCGCTGTCGTCGCCTGTCAGCCCGTTGGAGATGAAGGTGATCGCGTATCCGCCATTGGGCAGGGCCGCGATCTGAGGGTCGTCCTGGTCGCTGAGGGTTTCCTGATTGACGAGGAAAGCTTCGCCCCGCGGCATTCCATCGGGGGCGTAGCGGCGCGCCAGAATACCCGCCTCGGACCCGTCCAATGGCGTGACACCCGCCCAGGTAATAACGAAATCACCATCCGAAAGAGTGGCTACATCGAGCACTGCGTCAATGCCGAATTGACGGGGTAATTCGGTGACCTGAAACTCCTCGCCGATCGGATCGAACGCATCGGAGAAGATGCGTGCCTTCACGCCGAAAATGCCTTCGTTCTCCTCAATCGACTGGCCGGAGCCGGGATTACTGACCCAGACCACCACGAAAGTGCTATTGCCAAGGTCGGACACCACACCGCCGCGCTGGTCGCCAAAGCGCTCATTGTTGACCAGCGGCGAGTCCCGGAAAAAGCCGCCGAATTCTGTGCCGAAAGAGTTGATCCCATTCAGGCGAACATCGGTGACCGAGAACTGGCTTTGGCCCTCGCGAACCGGCAGGACGATCGCGATGCCGCCGGTACTGAGATACTCGATGTCAAAGAAGTTGTTGCCGCCGCTAAACTCGTTCTCGTAGCGAAGCTCTCCTGACAATGGCACACCCTTGGCGTCAAACAGGCGAGCGGCGACGTCTTCGTCACCCGTGACACCCTGGTCCCAGGCCACCGCAAAGCCGCCAAAGGGGAGGGGTTCAACGTGGGGATCGAGCGGGGAATTTTCCGTGTTCGGATTGACCAGGATTTCCGGACCGAATGCATCTCCAAAGCGGTCGAAGACCTGCGCAAAGATGCCGGTTCCGTCTCCGTCAGAGCCCATCCAGGCGACGACGAAACCGCCGCCGGCCACACCCGTCACCGTCGGTGGGGTGGCAAAAAATGCCGAGGTGCTGGCTTGGTATGCAATCTCGTTGAAGACCGGGATGGTATCATCCAGCGCGTCCGTCGGGATGATTACGGCCTGATCATCGGCCCCGGTGATCACGAGAGTAGCGATGTTCTCAACCGACGCTTCGCTGTCGGACACGTCATAGCGGACGGTTACCGAGCGGCTTTCACCTTGATCGAGGAAGCGGAACTGGAAAGGGTCGAGGGTCAACGACCGGCCATCGAAGATCGCGCCGACTGCCGCGCCGGTATCATCGGTCACGCTCAGGATCTCAGCGCTCAGCGTATCCCCGTCGGGGTCACTGACGACGTCAGGATCTAGGAGATCCAGCACAATCGCCGCATCGCCTTCGCCGATCGTCCCCCCGTCAATGGCAGATACAATGGGCGCAACGTTCGTCCCGCCGGAGGACGCGAAAATGGTGACGGTCTGCGTCGCGATGGCCTCGGCGATTTTGCTGTTCGGCTCGGCGTCCGGGGGGAGGAGGGCCCGGAGGGTCAGCTCGAAGCTGCCCTCGAAGCTTGCGGGCACGGTGAGGGTCAGCGTGTCCGGCAGGGCGCCCGACAGGGTGACCGTGCTATCGGCGTCGGCGGTCTCACCGGCGATCTCGGAACCCACCGGCAGGCCGGAAATGGTGATGCCCTGGACTTCGCCCGCCAGCCCGTCAGCGTCCACATCGATCAGGCCCGTCAGATCAATCGGCTGGCCCGCCACGCCCGAGACGTCGCGGGATGTCGCGACAGCAGTGTTCTCGTCATTCGCTGTTGCGACCGCTTCGGAGCCTTTGCTGGCGGTGGCGGCGGTCGATGAGGCCTGGTCAGACTCGGCGGTGGCGTCGCTGTTGTCGACTGCAATGGCCGTCGCGTCGCTCTGCACCGTGGCAGTGGCGGCGCTGGTTGATCTGATATCCGCTGTGGCATTCGCGTCGGAGCCATCGGATGCGCTTGCTGTGGCAGACGATCCGTTACTGGAGATGCTCGCCGCGACACCACCATTGGTAGCCGTTGCGGAGGACTCTGAGTCGGTCACAGAGGTAGCGAGAGAATCGCCGTCGTTTGAAGCGGTCGCATTGGCAGTGGATCCGACATTTGCTGCGGCGTTCGCGAAGGACTCTTCACTGGCCGTTGCGACCGCCGTGGAGTTTTCGCTAGCAGCGGCAATCGTGGTCGAGCCATCGCTGGAGGTGGCGGCGGTCGATGAGGCCTCGTCAGACTCGGCGGTGGCGGTGCTGTTGTCGATGGCGACGGCCGTCGCGCCGCTTTGCGCCGTGGCAGTGGCGGCGCTCGTTGACGTATTGATCGCCGTGGCAGACGCCTCCGAGTTATCGGATGCGTC
The DNA here is from genome assembly GCA_038522375.1 of Pseudomonadota bacterium. Taxonomy (GTDB): domain Bacteria; phylum Pseudomonadota; class Alphaproteobacteria; order Caulobacterales; family Hyphomonadaceae; genus UBA5336. The sequence goes on along the minus strand of JBCBKE010000081.1, from coordinate 5,314 downwards.
GGCGGTGGCGGTGCTATTTTCGCTCACAATGCTGACAGCGTCTGATCCACCGTCAGCCGTCGCCGAGGACTCTGAGTTTGTCGCAGCGGTGGCAACTACGTCGCTATCGCCAGACGCGGTTGCATTGGCTGTGGAATTGACGGTCGCTGCGGTGTTCGCGGTGGAGTCTTTGCTGGCCGTTGCGACCGCCGTGGAGTTTTCGCTAGCAGCGGCAACCGTGGCCGAGCCATCGCTGGCGGTGGCGGTTGCCGTGGATGCGTTTTCCGCCTCAGCGGTCGCCAGCGAGATCTGATCGGGGTTGTTCGCTGGGGCCTCAAACACATCGTCCGCAAAGCCGGCGAAGAACGTCCGCAAGCTCGTATTCCCGACAAAGGCCGCTTCGGCTTCAACCGGCCCATCGGCAGCAGACGTGACATTGGCGACTGCGGTGGCATTGGGGTCGCTGCTGGCGAATTCCACCAACAGATTGACGCCGTCCCCGCCAAGGGCGGCGGGATCAAAGACGTTTGAGAAGCCATCATCGGGCACCAGCGTGACGGTGACGGTCCCGGTATCGGACAGGCCGCTGGAGTCTGTCGCAGTGAAGCTAAGGATGAGCTCTGCCGTGTCGTCTGCCAGGGCAAGGGCCAGCGGCCCGTCCGGGTCGAGGGCCTCGGTAAACACCGTCAGTTGGGCCTCATCGCCCGCGCCGGGCGTATAGGTGAACCCGATAACCGCAAACGAGACCGCCAGCCCGTCCACGGTCGCATCGGTGAAGACGATATCGGCCGCGGCCAGATCGCTGTCGCTATCGCTCGCCAGTTCGGACACGATGTCGAACGTCTCGATGGTGAGGTCCGTGCCGCGCTCGATCGTGCCAAAGTCCACATCATTGGCGACGGGGGCGATGCCCGTGGCCCCTTCATCCACGCCATTGATGGTGAGCGTGATGGTTTGGGTGGTGCCGTCCACGGTGGTGGCGGTGAAGGTGTCGGTTTCGGTGTCGCCGGTGTTCAGCGCCTGGACGTTGGCGGCGGTGTTGTTGAGGCTGTAGGTCCAGTTTCCGGACGCGGTGAGGGAGAAGGTGCCGAAGGTGCCGGCGGTCCCGGCCTGGGCGATGAAGGCGGCTTCGCCCGCGTCGGGATCATCGACCAGGAGCGCGCCGGTTGCCTCCAGGACGCTGTCCTCGGTGACCGCCCCGGTGGACACGCCGGTGATCACGGCCGGATCGGCCACGGGATTGGCCGTTACGGTTACTGTGGCGGTGTCGGTGAGATCGCCATCGGTGACGGTGTAGTCGAAAGTATCGGTGCCGTTGAAATTGGCGTCCGGGGTATAGGTGATCGTACCATTTGGGTTGATGGTGACGGCGCCATTGGCCGGCTCGGTAGCGGTCGCGATGGACAGGCTGTCCCCGTCGGCATCGCTGTCATTGGCCAGCACGGGAATGGTGACCGCGGCGTCTTCATCGGTGGTAGCGCTGTCGTCCTGGGCGACGGGCGCGTCATTGGTGGCGCCGACCGTGACGGTGACGGTCTGGGTGACGGTCTCGGTGCCGTCGCTGACGGTATAGGTGAAGGCATCGGTGCCGACAAAGTCCGGGGCGGGTTCATAGAGGAAGACCCCGTCCGGGTCGATCTCCACGGTCCCATTGGCCGGGGCGCCGCCATCGGCTAGGGCGAAGCTCAGCGTCTCACCGTCCACATCATCGGCCTGAAGAACCCCATTGGCGGCGCCGTCTTCGTCCACGCTGAGGCTGTCGGTGCGGGCCACGGGGGCGTCATTTACCGGGGTTACGGTGATTGTGGCATCGCCCGTACCGGTGCCGCCCTCGCCATCGCTGATTTGATAGGTGAAACCAGCCTCGCCGTTAAAGTCGGCATTGGGCGTGAAGGTCACCGAGCCATCGGGGTTCAAGAGGGCCGCGCCGTTCACCGCGCCGGAGACATTGGTCACCACCAGCGTGTCGCCCTCTTCGTCGCGGTCATTGGCGAGAACGGCGAGCGTAACGGCCATGTCTTCGGCGGTGGTGGCGGTGTCGTTCTCGGCGATGGGATCGGTGTTGCCGCCCGTGTCCACCGCGGTGAGGGTCACCGTGTCGACCCGGGCGAGGGCTTCGCGTTCGCGGGCGCCGCGCACGGTGACCACATCGCCGACTTCAAGATCGATCTCCACGCTGGCCGAAGCCCCCGAACCGAGCGCCTCTGACCCCCGCTCGGCACGGAAGCCCAAGACTTCCACATCGTTCACGAACACCCAGAATTTGGCCGTGCCGTCGCTTTCTTCCTGGTAGCCGAGGTCGAGCCGGTAGCGCCCAGAGGGTCCGTCGAACACGCCAGCCGCCGTACCCTCGCCGAAGGTGCGCACCAGGGCGCCATCGGACGCGTCTTGGCGGGTCTCGATCTCAAACCCGTCCAGGCTCAGGGCTTCGGCTTCATTGAGGCCCACCTGGAGCGTGGCCAAGGCGTCTATGGTCTCGTCGATCACGAGATCGAACGTGTCGGACACGGATGCGGCGCCATCGCTGGCGGTGACAGCAATGGCCAGCGTGCCGCCATCGCCGTCCTGAGGCGTGCCGAAAAAGCGGCCGAAGACGGCATCGAAATCCAGCCAATCGGGTAGATCGCCTCCATTGTCCAGGTCTGCGCTGAGGCTCAACACATCGCCATCGGCGTCGAAGAAGGTGTTCGCGGGCAGAGTGAACGCGAACGCCTCGCCCTCTGCGCCGGCTTGGTCTGCGATCGGATGGCGAACGATCGGCGCGGTGTTGTCAGCCGAGAGCAGCGTAACGTTGAGCGCATCGATCCGAGCAAGCGCTTCACCGCCCTTTTCTCCGCGCAAGGTGATCACATCGCCGGGCTTAAGGTCGGCGTGGAGGGTCTGGGTGGTGGGTGTGCCGAGCGCGTCTGTCCCGCGCGTTCCGAGCCAATGGTCCACCACTTCGCCATTGACCAAGACGGAGAAGTCCGCTCGGCCATCATTCTCCTCGAAATAGGTGACCTCGATCTGGTAGCGCCCCGCCGGCCCGGTGAACCGGCCTTCCGCTTCACCCGGCGCGTCGAAGGTGCGCACCAGTGCGCCCTGATCAGCATCGCCGCGCCGTTCGATCTCAAAGCCGCCCGAAAGGTCCAGCGCTTCAGCCTGGGTCTCGCCAAGGCCGATCTCGGGCAACGGCGGCGGAGGTGGCGGCGGCGGCGAGATCGCGCTCGACCCAAAATCCAGCCGGTCGATGCGCACCCATTCCTCCTCGTCCTGGGTTGCGCGGATCTCGACCCGGTCGCCGGTTTCAAGCGCCAGCCCGTCCAAGGTGAGCGCGACCCGGTTGGCATCAGTCACCACGCCCCGGGGCGTTGCCTGGTCCAGGGTAAAGTCCCGGAGACGGACCCCGTTGACCCAGACCGATAGGGCGCTTTCGCCATCGAACTCGTCATGCACCGTGATCGAGAGGTTATAGGTCCCTGTCGCTCCCTCGAAGTCATAGGCCAGGATGCCTGCCGTGTTGCCGGTATCCAGCAGCGAGACCGTGTGTCCCCCCGAGGCCACCCCATGGGTCTCCACGGTGAACCCCGCTTCGATGATGTCTTCCGCCTCGACAGAGACATCGCCCGTCACGCCGTCAATCCGGCCAATAAACCCGTCAGCCATTGCACTCTACTCCCACACCCAAAAAGGACCGTTGAACGTCAGAACCCTTTGCCTTCGCGCCGCAGCGCCCGGCGATACGCGCTCGCCCCGACCCGCGGCCGATTGCCGGGGATTGGGACAGGACACATTCGAGATGGCGATTGGACCGGTCGCCGGGCACACCACGCTCGCCCTGGCAGGACCGGCCCTTGTCCCAGATTGCAGCCGGGCTGCACCGTCCGTGGACATCTATGACCGGGCCGGGGCGCTGGCTGTGCCAGATCGAGACACGCCATATGCGCAGGACGGGCGTCTGCCCGCGCGATCCATTCTGGTGTCCGGTCATGGCCGTCTCCCTCTCAGGGAGAACCGCCGGGGTTCAGACGGCACCGGTCTCGCCAGGGGGTTGAAACAGCCCTCCTCTCGGCGGATCGATACCGGTCAAAATTCGCCCAGGCGGTTCACTCCTCGCTAACCTTGCTCAGGCGGAAAAGCAGCAATCCACGGGCCACAAGCACCCGGGAGCCAACCCAATGGTGACCGTCGGTTTTGCTACAGATCGCCGACGGAGGGCTCAGCAGAACGAGAGGCGGTTATCGGCGATCTCCTGTCGGAATGAGAACCCGCGTCGGTCGGCTCAACTTGGCCCTTCCGGGCCGTGTCATCTTCAACTTCCAACGGTCGCAACGGGCCCTATACGAGCCATTCGCAACGCCTCGAATATTGCCGGCCGTCGTGGCGCTGAGTACGATATCAAAAGCGCATGTCGGGGGACGCGATTGTGGTAGAAGACAACACAGAAGAGCGCTACACGGCGTTCGTTTCCTACTCGCAGAAAGATTCTGCCGAAGCTGGGAAAATCCAGTCCTGGCTGGAAAGCTTCCGCCTGCCAAAGGCAAACGCCGCGCCTGGCAAAAATGGCCGGAAGCTCGGCCGGATTTTTCGAGACAAAACAGACCTGACAGCCTCGCCCGAAGTGTGGCCCGCGCTGCAGGCCAAGATCGCGGCGAGCGAATATTTGATCGTGTTATGCTCGCCCAATGCGGCGCAATCGGAATGGGTCGATAAGGAGATCCGCCATTTCCGCGCCACGGGCCGCGCCGACAAGGTGCTGGCGCTCATCATCGCGGGCCCGCCCAATTCCGGCGATGAGGCCACCGAGTGCTTCCCGCCCGCCTTCCGCGAGGCAGAGCCGCTCGCCGCCAATCTCGTTCTTGATGGTCGCACAAGCGCGCTCACCCGCATCGCCGCGGGTCTGGCGGGCGTTCCGTTTGACGCCCTCTGGCAACGCCAACGCCGACGCCAAAGGCGTCAAATGGCGGTCGGCGGAAGTCTTGTGGCGCTGGGTCTGATGTTGACGGCCGCGGCCATCGTGGCTGGCTGGTTCGCGCTCGAGTTTCAGGAGGACGCTCGCGTTCAGTCGGCCTTGGCGGACGAACGGTTCGCCCTCGCCGAACGTCGCAACTCGGACATCCTCGCGCGCGAGGCCAAGGCGATTTTCGCTGACGAGAACGGCGATCACACCAATTCCATCCTCATGGCGCTGCAGGCCGACCCGCTCGCCCGCCGGAACGCCCTGCGCCATCACTTTGACGGACAGACCGGGTATGCGTTCGCCCGCGCGCGCATGGAGGCGGGGGTCGCCAACAACCGCTTACGCCACATGTTCACCGGCCATCAGGGCGCGGTCCTGTCCGTGGCGCTGACCGGC
>JBCBKE010000080.1:0-12301 GCA_038522375.1 Pseudomonadota bacterium | reverse complement strand
GCAGAGGGCCTCGCTTTTTGTCGCTCCTGCGACCTGCGAACGAGCGCGGTCGAGTATCTTTGGCGCTCTGTTAATGCAAAAAAGCCGTTCGCACCCGCCAGGGCGACGGCCCTCGCCGTGGGCGAGCCCGGCGCGGTCGCCCTTGGGGAGTTGTCGCCTGTCCCCGATGATGCTGCCGCCGGCGAACAGTTTCTGCCCGGCGACACGAAGCAACCAGAAGTGATCGCTGCCGCCCAGGGGAGTGGCTCACAACAGGTCACGGCGCGCGGGCCCAGAACCCGGGGGTCTGCTGGCGAAACCGCCATTATCGCGCTTTTGGCGATTGCGTGCCTGTTTGCGGGACTGATGGCCGCAGCCCTGTCAGGGTGGGCGAATTTCCAGGCGTTTGGAGCGATGGTGGACGATCCCATCCAATCCCAGGTCTGGGCGTGGACCGGGGTAATCGCGTCTGTCTGCTCATTTGGCGGCTTCACCTTCGTCTACTGGCACTTCGCAAATGGCCGGCCGAAGGAAGGCCTTCGCGCCATCGTTTTCGCGCTGGCCGGTGCCGCCACCAGCGTCGTTGGCACAGAGATGTTCATGGCGAATACGGATCTTGCGCGGCAGGCGGAAGCCGATGCGGCCATGGCCCGCCGGCCCTTGATCGAGGCCCAGATCGAGGCCTGGCGGACCCAGTTGGACGGCATTCCGGCCGACATTCGCACGATCGATGGGCTCGAGGCCTATATTGCGGAGGTCGAACGGGTGGAACGGACCCACCAGAAACCGTACCGCGATGCCAAGATCGAACTCGGCCAGGCGCGCCGGCGCGCGGAACTGGAGGCCCAGATCGCGGATGCAACTGCCGAACTCATGGGCACCGGTGAAGACCCGCTCGCATCCCCACCCGCGCCGCGGCGCCCGGTGCCAAGCTGGTTCTTTGCGGTCATGCTGGAGGTGTTTTCGTCCCAGGGCACCTCGGTCGGACTGGTTGCCCTGCTCATTCTGCTGGGCCGCAACCGGGACCGCGAACCAGCCTTGCCGGAGCCCTAGAGCGTCGCTCTTTCGTTTCATGCCAGGCCGTCGCTTTACGTCTTTGTTTTTGCGAAAGTATACGTTCGCAAACGAGTGCGTTTGCTTCGGACTTGATTCAGTCGACGAGGGTCGCCTCGGTCTGTGACACCACGTCACCATGGCTGACGCCCGGCGCCAATTCGATCAGTTTCAATCCGCCATTGACCACGTCGAAGACGCCGAGATTGGTGATGATGCGATCAACGACGGACTGACCGGTTAGCGGCAGGGTGCACGCTTTCAGCACCTTGCTTTCGCCCCGCTTGTTCGCGTGATCCATGACAACCACGACCCGTTTCACGCCGGCAACGAGGTCCATGGCCCCGCCCATGCCCTTGACCAGCTTGCCGGGGATCATCCAGTTCGCGAGGTCGCCGTTCTCTGCGACCTCCATGGCACCCAGGATGGCGAGATCGATATGGCCGCCCCGGATCATCGAGAACGACGTTGACGAAGAAAAGAAGGACGAGCGGTCGAGCGTGGTGATCGTTTGCTTGCCGGCATTGATGAGATCGGCGTCCTCATCGCCTTCAAAAGGGAAGGGGCCCATGCCCAGCATTCCGTTTTCCGACTGAAGAGTGACATCCACGCCCGCGGGGATATGGTTCGCGACCAGGGTCGGGATACCGATACCGAGGTTCACGTAAAAGCCGTCCTGCAATTCCTGCGCGGCCCGCGCCGCCATGTCATCCCGTGTCCAAGGCATGGACGTTCCTTCCTGCAATCAGTTGATGTTGGCTGCCCGTGCGATGAGGATCTCTGCGGCTTCCGCGTCATTCTCCGGCAGCGCTTCGCCCGCCGCCCTGGCGTCAGCCACACGGCGCTTCAGCGCGATCACCCGCGCTTCAGCCTCGCTTTCGGCCACGTACAGGGTTTCGACGAAGCACCGCTCGTTCTCGATCACGACCGTGTCGGTCTTGCAGAAAGGCGTTTGCCCACCAAGCCCGCCGGGCGCAGCCGCGAAATTCCAGCAAGGTTGCGAGAACTCGATCAGGACAGACCGGCCGCCCCGCCCGAAGACATCGGCATAATAGAAGCGGTCATCAAACACAGGCTCGGACAGGTCATAACCCACCAGGGCCTTGCGGGGGAGCGGCAGACAGACCTGGTCGATCTCGGCTGCGGCCACATCCACCTCGAACAAGCCAACGTCCCCATTGCCGCCGCCTGCCGCTGCATGGGCCGCCGTCGCGGCAAGTGCGGCAATCGCCAGAACGGCCCATACGGGCCTGGATGAAACGCGGGTCTTGCGGTCGGAAGGCATCGCTATTGCTCCTGTGACGGGTTCAGTCTGCGGTGAGGGATCGAACCGTGCGTTGCTCAATCCGTTTCTCATGGTCACCCTTGATGAGCCGCTGGACGAAGATCCCCGGCGTATGGATCTGGTTGGGGTCGAGACTACCGACCGGAACGATTTCCTCGACTTCTGCGATCGTCACTTTTCCGGCCGTTGCCATGTCGGGATTGAAGTTTCGCGCTGTCTTCCTGTAGATCAGATTGCCCTGCGCGTCGCCTTTCCAGGCCTTCACGATCGAGACATCGGCCCGCAGCCCGCTTTCGAGAATGTAGGTCTCGCCATCGAACGTGCGATGCTCCTTGCCATCGGCGACCTGGGTGCCAACCCCGGTCTTGGTATAGAAGCCGGGAATCCCGGCGCCGCCCGCCCGGCACCGTTCGGCAAGCGTGCCCTGGGGATTGAACTCGAGTGCCAACTCGCCGGCCAGGTACTGGCGTTCGAATTCCTTGTTCTCGCCCACATAGGACGACACCATTTTCCTGATCTGACGGGTCTCCAGCAGCAGGCCCAGCCCAAACCCATCGACGCCAGCATTGTTGGAAATGACGGTCAGGTCTTTCGTTCCCGCCCTGACAAGTGCGGCAATGCACAACTCCGGGATGCCGCAGAGGCCGAAGCCCCCCGACATGACCGTCATGCCATCGAACAGGCACCCGTCCAGGGCGGCGTCGGCGTTGGGATAGATCTTGTTTGCCATTGGCGATAGCGCCTTCATCAATTCAAGTGCTTCGGTCCAAGCTCTGCAAGAATTTCGATCGCTGAGAAAGACGGTAAATCCGGATCAGCGACATTTGCCAGTCTGATTTCAAGTTCGGACAGATAATTTTCCCCGACGACGGATCGTGTGCCGGTGATGCGGTTGATCTCGACAAAGGTCCTCACGAGATCCTTTTGCGGGGTCAGGACAACGACGTAGGTATACCCCTCCTCCTGTGCGAGTTCGGCTGACTTCAACATGTTGAACTCAGCCATGATGCTGGGGTCCGTATTGGGATTGACCGACGTATTGATGGTGTATTCGGCCTCACCTGTCTGCTCGGCGCGTGTGCCGTGCCATGACCCCAACAGTTCGAAGTCTGTTCGGTAGGGGGTTGGCTCGCCCATCATTGCGGCAACCGCAGATGCGCAACCGGTCAGAAGCAACAACATGCAGCCGATGACGATAGGTCTGGTTTCCGGAACCGACATCGAACCTCGCGTCTACTTGCTACCGCCATCGGGTGTGTTGCGGCGGGCACGCCTCCAGGCATTGAACCAGCTGCCAATCCCGACGCCTGCAGCAACCCCCGCTATTGCTGGTGTGGAGATGATCCCCATGGCCACGAGAATGGCGCCGAGTACAGCCCCGATCACGGCGCCAACGGCCCCCTCCGCAGGTGGGCTCAGGGAAATCTGTTTATCATCCATCACCAATAATACATGGCGCAATTTCGCGCGCGCAGCAATCGGTTCTCGGCCATTCGCCTGCGCGCTTAGGGCGCCCCCGGCCGTCTTCCGTCTCCCGCCGCTATCCCTATAGTGGACGGGGATGGAACCAGATGCCGACGATCCAATGGACCTTCAAGAACCGCCCAGTCTTCGGCTGAGCGAGTTCCTGCCCTATCGCCTGTCGGTTTTGTCGAACACGGTGTCCTCGGGCATCGCTGATGCCTATGGCGCCCGGTTCGGACTGACGATCTGGCAGTGGCGGTGCATGGCCGTGATCGGAGAGACGCCAGGCCTTGCTGCGCGCGACGTTGCGGCAAGGACAGCCATGGACAAGGTCGCCGTGAGCCGTGCCGTGGGTGGGCTCGAGGCACTCGGGCATGTGCGCCGGTCGATCGATCCAAATGACCGGCGGGCAAGCCACCTCGAATTGTCAGCGTCCGGCCGCAGGGTTTACGACGAGATCGTGCCGCTCGCCCTGGCTTACGAGAAGCGGCTGCTTGAGGTGTTTTCGGACGTCGAACGGGACCAACTGGTCGCATTGCTTGGCAAGCTGGCCGAAACGGCGACCGACGGCAAGGACACGCTCTGGTAGCGCCCGTCATGGGAATGGCAGGACACTTGCCTCCCTTCTCACGCGAAACGCTCCCTTGGCCCAGATCGGGCCAATGGCGGGGGCGCAGTGGAGACGGGCATGCATTGGGCACTGGTCCTTGCGAGCGCAGCGGCGCTGGCGGGGGCGCATATTCTGAGGTTCCCGCGGCCCTCGACTGCGGCCCTGGCAGCCTTTGCCTTCCTCGCGGGTCTCGCCGTCATGGCCTTTGGCTTGCGTATTGGCGCCGATGCGCTCGGTTTTGGGCGGGTGACAGATTTTGATCGCATCGTGAACCGGGCTGTCGATATCGCCAAACGAGATCCCTCGCCCCTGCTGGTCTTTGCTGGCACCAGCCATTCGAGAACCGCCATCGATGATGCGCGTCTCACCCTGAGTTTGCGGGCCCAAGGTCTTTCCCACCGGGCAATCAATCTCAGCCTCGAAGCAGCGTCTGCCGACGAACTCCACACGCATCTGGAGGCCCTGATGGACCGTTCGGGGCGTGTGCCCGACGCGGTATTCATCGAAATTGCGGACAGCGTTGCCCCGATGCCGGCCAGCGTCATGGCCCGTGCGCCGTTCAGCCCGCGGGCCATTGAGCATTTTGATCCCGCCGCGGCCTATCAAGCGGGTCGCGCCCTTCGGGAAGCTGGCTGTGCAACGGGCCTCGATTGCCTCCGTCTGCAGGCGACCCTCGCGGCTCACGCTGCCTTGAACGCGCTGAATATCGGCCTGCTCTCGAGCGGTGCGGTCGAGGCCGAAGTCGGCGATCGTCCCCTTCGGTCGGCCGCCGGAAACGCCCAGCGGATTGTCAGTATCGAAACGCGAACCGATGGGCTCTCGCTCACGATCGGTGCGCAGCCAGAACAGGCGCCACCATGGGTTTCGGGCCCGCGCACACGAAACCGGACGATGTTGCATAATGCCGGTGTGCGCACCGTGGGGTACTACTTGCCGCCGGTTATCGATCCTGACATCCGCACCCGGGCGGCTGGGCTGTGCGCCGGGGAATTGCAAGGCCTGCCGTGCATCCCGCCGACCGATCCGACCCTGCTATCGAGACTGGATGCCCCGGTATGGCTCGACGACAGCCACCTGCTTGATATCGGCGCCGGCATTTACGGGCGGTGGTTGGCGCGGGAAATCGCACCAGAGGTTTCGCCGGAGCGCACGCTCGCCCAATCGGATGAACCCGATGGCGGTGCGCTGGCGCGAGCCCTGCCATGAGTTTCGTCGAACCCGTTTTTCTTCTGTTGCTGGGCTTCACGCTGGCCGTCTACTGGACGGTGCAGTCGCTCCGTTTGCGCATTGATACCCTGCTGGCGGCATCGATCATTTTCTATGGCTGGTGGGATAGCCGCTTTCTCCTGCTGCTCGGTTTCGTGATCGTCACGAGCTGGGCCTGTGCGCTGCTGGCATCGAACCATGAACGTGGCACCTCCGGTCGAAGGGCCTGGACCCTGGTGGGCTGTGTCACAAACCTGCTGGTCCTTGTGATGTTCAAGTATCTGGGCTTCTTTGCAGACAGCACCGCCACCGCCCTCTCACAGCTTGGACTCCAACCGTCCTGGCCCGTCGTTCACTTGATCGTGCCCCTGGGGGTTTCGTTCTTCATCCTCCAGGCGATCAGCTATCTCATCGACGTGTCCCGGGAAGACGTCGGTGCAGAGCGCGAACTGCGCCGCGTGGCTTTCTATATCGGTTTCTTCCCACAGCTGGCGGCCGGTCCGATCGTCCGTGCCAAGCATTTCCTGCCCCAGATGAACCGGGAAAAGCGGCTGACGCAGCAGCTCTTCATGGCCGGTGCCCGGGCTGTGCTCCTCGGCTTTATCTACAAGGCGGGGATCGCCGATCCACTGTCACAGGTCGCAGACCCGGTCTTCGGTGGCGGAGGGGTCGGCCCTTCAGACCTGGCGGCCTGGTCGAACTGGGCCCTTGTCGGCGCCACGGTTGCGTTCGGCGGCCAGGTCTACTTCGATTTCGCAGGCTATTCGCTTATGGCCGTCGGGGTCGCGCGCTGGTTCGGCTACCTGATTCCGCGGAACTTCGATTACCCCTATGCCAGCCTGTCCATCGATGAGTTCTGGCGCCGCTGGCACATGTCGCTTTCTGCCTGGTTGCGCGACTATGTCTACATCCCCCTGGGCGGAAGCCAGGGCACGATCTCCATCACCTTGCGAAACGTGATGATAACGGTCCTGCTGGGTGCGCTGTGGCATGGCGCAGCCTGGACATTCGTTGCGTGGGGCGTGCTCCATGGGCTGGCGCTATGTCTGCACCGGATCGTCTTTCGCAGGGGAAACCAGACGCTTCCCGGCATTGTCGGATTGCTCTCGACCCAGGGTTTCGTCCTCATGGCCTGGGTCTTGTTCAGGGCTGAAAGCCCCGGTGATGCCATCACGATCTGGCAGGCCTTTGCCGGCCTTCGCGAAGGCGGCACGGCGGGTGTCTCGTGGACGGTGTGGTGTGTGCCGTTGCTTGTGGCGCTGGATGCCCGGCTTGGCAGGAGCCAGAGCACCGCGCGGGGTCGTCGGCGGTTGACGCGCTCGCCACTGGTCTACTGGTCGGGGCTTGGCGCGCTCACCGCGTTGGCGATCTCGTTCTATCCGCTCGAACCGCTTCCCTTCGTCTACTTCCAGTTCTGACCGCATCCGCCTAGAGACCGGTCATGCCCAGCAAGACCAGTCTTGCCGTCATTGACGGATATTCAGACGTGTCGGTTTTCGAGCCGTTGGACGGTGCGCCGCCGCCCCTTGTTACCGTCTTGCAGCGATTGGACGCCCGCCAGGGCCCGTCTGTCCTGGCGCCGGCGATCCTGTGCGATGGCGATCGGGCCGCCCGGGCGCGGGGGGCCTTGCTGGTCAGCGGGGACCAGGACGGGGTCGCGATCGTGTTGCCATCGGGACTTGCGGCGGGCGACCTCGCCTTGATAGCGGCGGCCTATGGTTGGCAGATCGATCCGGCGTGTCGTGTGAGCTTCATCACCGGCAGGGGCGCGCCTGGCCATGTCGATGACGTGTCGCCCCGCCCCGTGACCGACCGTCATCGGTTCCATCCCTCCAAACTAAAGGGGTGCCTCGTTCCGTCGGAGTGGCTATTGCTCGCCATCAGGACGGGAGACCAGTTATGAGCCTTCGATATTTCGGCACCGACGGTATCCGCGGCCGGGTCGGTGTTCCGCCGCTGACCCCGCCGCACCTGCTGCAGATCGCACTGGCCAGTGGTCGTCACCTGGTCCCCGCGATCACGCCCGGCGACCGCGTCATGATTGCCATGGATACAAGGTCATCCGGTCCAGCCATCGTTGAGGTTCTGGCCGCGGGCCTCGCCTCGCTCGGCCTCGACGTTGTCCCGCTGGGCGTTTTGCCAACCCCTGCGCTGGCCCTTGCGACCCGGCTGCACCAGGCCCGGTTCGGGATCATGGTCACTGCGTCCCACAACCCTGCCGGCGACAATGGGGTGAAGCTTTTCGGTCCGGATGGTTTCAAGCTCGCCGCCGAGGACGAAGCAGCGATCGAAGCAGCGACCGCCGCGGGATTCGATGGCCAGGCCGTCCCGGTTGATCGTTTCGGAACCGTCGCTCCCGATCCAAGCCTCGATTTGCGCGCGCGCTATATCGAGCAGCTGGTATCCAGTCTTCCGGCGGGGGCGTCGCTGTCTGGACTGAAAGTGGTGGTCGATGGGGCCAACGGTGCCGGTTTTGATCTTGGGCCCTTTCTTCTCCGGCGGCTGGGAGCGGAGGTCGAAACCATCGGTACGGTGCCCAATGGGCAGAACATCAACGACCAGGTAGGGTCCACGCATCCGGCCGCGCTGGCGAGGACGGTGCGCGCCGTCCGGGCCGATGCCGGCGTGGCCCTCGACGGTGATGGGGACCGGTTGATCATGGTCGACGAGCACGGGAGCGTGGTGGACGGAGATCAACTGATCGGGCTCCTGGCCGGGGTGCTGCACCGGGAGGCGGCGCTGGAGGGGGGCAGCGTCGTCACGACAGTCATGTCAAACCTCGGACTCGAGCGACATTTCAAAGCCTTGAACATCGCAATGCCGCGCACCGGGGTTGGCGACAAGCATGTGGTCGATGCCATGCGGGTCGGCGGCTTCGTTCTGGGCGGTGAGCAGTCAGGCCACATCGTCATGCTGCGGCATGGCACCACGGGAGATGGCTTGCTGGCGGCGGTCCAGGTACTTGCCGAACTGAAGCGGGACGGGCGGGCTTTCTCCGACGTGTCGCGGGTCTTTGACCCTGTGCCGCAGAAACTGGTCAATGTCCGGTATTCCGGGTCCAATCCGCTGGAGTCCGGACCGGTCAAAGCGGCGATTTCGGAGGCTTCTGCCGCGCTGGGTGATGAGGGACGGTTGGTGGTCCGGGCATCGGGAACCGAGCCGAAGATCCGGGTGATGGCCGAAGCGCTTGATCCGGCCAGCATGGATGCGGCGCTTACCCGTGTGGTCAGTGCGGTTGAAGCGGCGGCAGGCACCTAGCTGCTCCTGCGCTTCACGGCCCAGGCCATGGCGGGCAGCACGGCGAGATTGGCCAGTTTGGCCAGCGGTGAGCGCGCAAACTTTCGGAAGTAGTATGTGAGACTGTCCGCTTTCAGGGAAGCGACTTCGGCGCTGGGCATGCCCGAGGTTGATCCATAGTGAAGGGCGCCGGCCGCGGGCTGGTAGATCACCGTGCCGCCGGCCTCGCGAACCCGCCGGCAGAGGTCGATATCTTCCACGTGCAGGAAGTATGCGCCATCAAATCCGCCGTCTAGCATCAGGAACTGTTGCTTGGCCATCATGAAGAAGGCACCGGAAATCGCGTCAACGGGAATGGGACTGTCAGGTTCGGGGAGTTTTTCGAGCGTCCAGCGCGAGAGGCCCAGCGCGCGCATCAGGGTCAATTCCCGTCGCCGGGCGCCTCGCTGTTCCCGACCATCGGGACCGAAGATCTTGCCGCCCACCAGCCACGGCACGGGCTTTCCGGCGGAGGCCTCTACCATGGCCTTGACCGAGCCGCGTTTCATGACCGCATCGGGGTTGATGAACAGCAGCAGGTTGCCCCTCGCTTCACGGGCGCCGAGATTGCAGGCGCGCCCAAATCCGAGGTTCTCCCGCGGTCTGACGAGCTTGACCCTGGTCGCATGGCCCCCTGCGAAGCCATCCAGCCAGGCCTGGTCGGCTTCGGGATTGCCATTATCGACGATCACGATTTCCGAGACCTGGGGGTCGAACACGAGGGCGTTCAGGCTGTCGCGTAGGCGCGGTCCAGTATGGTAGGTCACCATGACGGCTGTGATGACGGGCTTGTTACTCATCTGACTTTCACCGTGCGGCCGACAATCACCATCGCTGTTGCCGCGATGATGACAGACGCCCAGAACGCTTCATTCCAGATGCTGTAGGCGAAGCTGAAGTAGACGAGCACCGCGCCGAAGAGTCCGGCCAGGCCGTAGCGGGTGACCGCAGGCAGCCGTTCCGGCTTTGGGGAGGTGAACCCGGTGGCGGCCAGGGCCAATGCGGTGAGGCTTGCGCCGATCAGGCCGGTTTCCGCCCAGATCTCAAGGGCCATGTTGTGGGGGTGTCCGGGGATGACGCGGTAGGCGCTCCAGGCGGCCTGGTTCCAGCCCGCCGCGGTGATCTGGGCCATCCATTCCGGATAGGCGGTGTAGGTTTCGGTCCAGTTGCGCGTCGCCTCAAGGCCATGGCCAAGCAGCGGCTTTTCCTGGACCCGGCTCGCGACCACCTCCCAGCTCCAAGCCCGGGACTGGAAGGAACCAGGCAGCAGGATATCGCGGGCTTCGAGCGCACCGGCCAATCGACCAAGCAGGAAAGGTGCAGCGAGGACGTAAGCCGCCGCGACGCTGAACAGGATCTGGAAGCCCGATCGCGGCATAAGCCAGACCACACCCATGCATCCCAGTCCCAGGACGAGGGCCAGAGTGGCGGCCTGGTTGCCCATGGCGAGCGCACTGAGCGTGGCCAGGACGAGGCAACCGACCCCCCCTAGCCGCCGCATCAGGTGGGGCGGTGTGTGCCAGGACCAGGCCAGCAGCATCGGCAAGACCAGGGTCAGCGCATTGATGGCGCGCAACGCATTTTGCAGCCCCTCTCTTTCGATGTCTGCACCAGTATACAGCATCCCGATCACCAGGGGATAAATTAGCGGCATCAGGGCGATGAGTGCCAGGTGGACGAAGCCGGCACCGAGGATGAGGCGGCCCGCTTTCGGGCCCTGTTCGGCGGTCACCGAGCGAAGGGCCAGCAGGACACAGTTCACGGCCAGGGCCGTGAGTGCCAGACGGACGGGCGTCATATCGAGGGAGAAGTCACCCCCTGTGAGGCTGCCCGAGGCGAAGCTCGTGCCGCCTGCGCCTGGCGCCCAGAGCGAGGCGGTGGCGGCCCAGGCGACGGCGAGCCACCAAAGGCCCGGCTCCGTCCACTGGGGCATGCGAATGAAGGCCAGCCCGCCGATGGCCATGAGGACCAGGAGCGGGGAGTAGCCCTGGCCGCCGAGGATCGCGAGCACGGGCCAGAGGATGAACAGTCCGGCGAAAACAGTGGCGTACCGTATCGTTGACATCGGAGACTGGTCTGACCCTGATATGCCGGCGCCGCCAGCGGCCCTCTACTGACCGGTTGCCTAGCCAAGGAAGCGGTCCGCGTCCAGCGTCCCCATGAGATTGCCTGTCGGGCCCGTGCTGTCGTGGTTCCTGGGCAAACACCCCTCACATCTCCAGTCCTAAAATTTCCGCAACCTCCACAAGTGTGGGGCCGATTTCGGCGTTCAGGACCAGATCGGCCACCGGGTCCTGGTCGGTGGGTTCCCGGTTCAGGATCGCCAGCCTCCCGCCGGTCCGCCTGGTGATGAGGGGAATCTCGGCCGCGGGATAGACGACGAGGGAGGAGCCGAGCACAAGGCAAAGGTCGGCCAACTCCGCCTCGGCGGTCGCGCGCATCATCTCCTTCTCTGGCATGGCCTGACCGAAGGAGATCGTCGCGGACTTCAAAAGCCCGCCGCAGACATCGCAAGTCAGCGCTTCGCCGGCCTCGAAACGCGGTTGCAGGGCTTCGTATTCGTGCCGCGCGCCGCAATTGAGGCACCTCGCGTAGCTGGCGTTCCCATGCACTTCGATCACGCGGTCATCGGGAACCCCGCCATCCTGATGCAAGTTATCGACGTTCTGGGTGATGACCGTCGAGATTTTCCCGGTCTCGACGAGCCTCGCAACGACCCGGTGGCCATCATTCGGGCTGGCGCCGGTCCACCCCGCCGTGCGATTGAACACCCGGGACCAGGATTCCCGCCTGGCGTCCGGGTCGGTCACGAAATCCTGGAAGTAGATCGGCTGCATCTTGCTCCACACGCCCCCGGGGCTGCGGAAGTCCGGAATCCCGCTTTCGGTGGAGATACCGGCGCCGGAAAACACGATCACCCGGTCAGCGGTTCCGATCAGCTCAGCGAGTATGTTTGCATCGGGCATGGGTCGTTACTAGCGCGCGGACGATGGAAGGGCCAGATCGAACGGCCAGATCGAAGGGCCAGTACGGGCGGCCGCACCGGATGGGGTGCGGCGGTGGCTGGCGGTCGTGGATCAACCGGCGGTTCAGGGCGGCTTCGGCTGGGCGGGCTTGGCGGTTAGCTGGCTGGCGAGTTCACCGAGCGTTCGGTTGACCTCACTGGGGCCTGGCGAAGGGGCCCGCCGGGCGAGGGACACCGGAAGTGGGCCGCCGGTCCGCTGTTGCCGGCGTTTCAGGATGCGGGCGAGGCGGAAAATGGCCGCGTGCGGGTTCGAGATTGCGACAATGAGGGCGGCGAACCGGGCGAATTCCGATCTCAATGGCATTTGCAGGAGGCCGTAGGGGTCAGCAAGGACCGGGGTGTTGCCGCCGGAATGGCTTTCCCGCTCAGGCCGGGTTTCATGCTGGCGGATGGGGCCCCACCG
>JBCBKE010000079.1:0-12664 GCA_038522375.1 Pseudomonadota bacterium | reverse complement strand
CCCTCAAATATGAAGCGGTCTACCTGCAGGACATCGCCGACGGCTTTGCAGCCCAGCGCATCATCGACGACTGGATGCTCTTCTACAATCGCGAGCGGCCTCACTCGGCGCTTGGCAAGGGGACGCCCGACGAGGCATACGGAGAGGAAACCGAACTGAAAAAAGCGGCCTGATCAACAACCCGGATATACCTTAGCGAGGCCGGAAAACTGTGCAGGAAACCAGGACCACCTGATTCCAAACGGCAGGACAGCCGCCGCTAGCGGCACACCCCCAAGATCGTGGCCCGTTTCGTCTTTTTCGGATCCGGAGAGACATAAGCTGAGTAGTCGAGACCGTCGGATGTTGGCCCTTTGCTGACATTCAAGGCCCAAGTCACCAAGTCCGCTTTGTTGCCGATGGCAGACATTTGCGGCGAAGGCATTCGGGCGCTTTGGAATGCTCAGGCTGCGAGCGGACTGGAACCATATCCGTTATGAGCCTTTGTACCAGGGAGCACGAAGAAGACGAGAAGCACCAGGCTAATGATGGGTATAAGGACTGCCAGCAGCCACCAAGCCGATATGTCACGATCGTGTAGGCGCCGGAATGCAATTGCTAGGCTAGGGACGAGTATACCCAACCCATAAATAACGATAGCGGCGAGAATAATCCAGCCGTTGATATGTGGTTTAACGCTACCGAAGCCACCAATGGTGACCAACAGTCCATACGGCACGAGAAGTGCTAAAAGGTGGAACAACTGGTCTGCTTCCCGCAATGTGAGTGATAATTTTCCTTTCGTTCGGAGGCCAGGCAATGACTGTCACATTCTACCGGTACCCAAATATCGGATCGAGGCGAGGGCGCGGGCGTGTTCAAGACCGGGTTGGCCATAGGCGGTATAGCGCTGCTCTTGTTTTGCACAGCCTGCGGCGCCGCCACTGACTCTGCTGCCAACGATATCCCGCTGAATGACTGGCGTTCAGTGGAAACCGAGATCGTGATTGCCACGACGGTTCCGCCGGAAGCCGAGCAGATCGACTACGATCCGGATACTTTCCACAAGGCGCTTGGCGACCGGATGGACATACCGACCATCACCCAGCGAGTGTCTGGCTATTCCGGAATTATCCAGGCCATGGCGTCCAATCAAATCGACCTGGCGATCTACGGCTCCGGCGCCCTGGCAAGTCTGCATGACCTCATCGGTGAAGACCTCGTCCCGCTCACAGTGTTTCGCAACTTC
Organism: Pseudomonadota bacterium; assembly: GCA_038522375.1. Lineage (GTDB taxonomy): Bacteria > Pseudomonadota > Alphaproteobacteria > Caulobacterales > Hyphomonadaceae > UBA5336. The sequence continues at coordinate 11,436 of JBCBKE010000079.1, read as the reverse complement.
GAGGGTGAGCAGGGCTATTATTCAGCGATCCTCGTGCGCGCCGACAGCCCTTACCAGTCGATAGAGGACCTTGAGGGCGCAAAAGTCGGATATGTCGATCTGAATTCGACGTCTGGTTACCTTTATCCGCGCTGGGCCATGCGTGAGCAGGGCATCGAACCAGACGAGTTCTTCGGCGAAACCGGCATGACCGGCGGCCATATCCAAAGTGTCGTGGCGATTTCCACCTCGCAGTTTGATGCGGTCATCACCCTGGCTTCCACGGGTGACCTAGAGGCAGGATTGCGCGGCGGTGTGGCCGACCGGATGGCCCAGCGAGGCCTCCTGGACATGGCGGACTACCGGTACATCTGGACCGCCGGCCCCATACCGCAATCGGCCTTTGTCGTGCGAGGCACGAAGAGCCAAGCCTACATCGATTATCTGCGCGGTGTGTTGATGGCCCTGCCCTATGAAGACCCAGGTCTCGTGAAAACCTATGCGCAAACCCGCGGTGGGAGCCTCGCTGCGGTGGATCTGGCCTATTTCGATGGCATCATCAAAATGCGCCGGGAAGAGATCGAAGGTCCGCAGGGGGCTGGCGGCGAATGAGAGGCACTCACGGTCTTTGCGCGGCGATTATCGTCTGGCTGTTGGGCGCTTCGGCGGCACTGGCGCAAGACGCAAGAGATGTCTTCCGTATCGGCCTGGGCGGTATTGAATCGGGCTGTTCTGCAGCTGACGATCCGTCATTGGACGGGCCGATCGCTGGATATGCCCGCCATTTGGAGATCCGGTTAGGTGTCGCCGTAGAGATATGTGGCATGGCACCTGAACAAGCCGCCGACGCGCTGTCGGCTGGGACCGTCGACTTCGTGACACTGGCTACGCATCTTACAGGTGACGTCGCCGACACCGTTCGCCCTATCCTCCGCGTTCGGCCCAAGGGAGAGATGGCGCGCACGGAATTCGTGCTCGTCGGTGCCAAAGATGCACCAATCATGGCGAGCAACGTTCCCGAAACCGGCGACGTTCTCTTTGTCGCGATGAACCAAGGCGAAGCCGATGCGTTGGCCCAAATCGTTGGTCAGGGAGCACCCGTCACGGTTCCGATTTCAAAATTCGTCGATCCCACCCTCACAGCCGCGCTCGAAAGTCGGGCAGACGACTCCTTGATCGCGGTTAATGTTGGTCGTTTCCTGATCTTCTGCCAGGAAAACGCGTCAGAGTGTGAAGACACAAAAGTCCTTTGGCGAGGGTTTGCCCCGCTTGATACGGCTTGGACCGTTCGGGCGGACATGGGCAAGGAACGGATGTACCGTCTGATCGGCATTCATACGGCGCTGCATTTTGAAGAACCTGAAATTTTCCAAGCGATTGCCAGCACAGACGCCCTTGAATTCGAGCCCACAGAGCCCTGGGCCTTCTCCTTCCGCAATACGGTGCAGTAGAAAATGGGCGGTGCGGTGTCTTCGCTGCCGTGGCCGTCTCCCATCGCTGTCTTTGAATCCGAATGGCGTAGCCGCCTGATCCGCAGGCGCATCATCACCGCCATCACATTGCTCATCGTATCGAGCCTTGTTTTCTGGGCGTTTTCCATATCAGGCATCATTGCGGCGGCCGGCAATGGCCAAGCCTCTGCAAACATTGCTGATTTCCTGGCGCGGATGAATCCGCAGCTTCAGGCTGATCAACTTTTCGAGGACCAGTCCACGGCGGGATCCATTGCCAACTGGTTCAATCGCTGGCCGATCTGGCGCGACCTGATGATCGAGACCATCGAGATCGCCTATGTCAGCCTGGTTTTGTCGACGGTACTCGGCCTTTTGGCGGCTATCCTATCGGCCAGCACGACCAATCCCATCGCCCCCGTGCGTTGGGTGGTGCGCCGGCTTCTGGAAATCATCCGGACCGTCCCGGATCTCATCCTCGCAATTATCCTCGTGACCGCGTTTGGTTTCGGGCCGCTGGCCGGTATCCTCACCTTGACGTTAAGCGGTGTTGGCACACTTGGCCGCTTCTTCGGAGAGGCGCTGGAAAACATTGACGAACGTCCGCGCGAGGCCATGCGCGCCGTTGGTGCTAGCCATGCAAAACAAGTGCGCTTCGGCATTTTGCCCCAGGTGATGCCGCTGTTCGTGTCTTTCATTTTCCTGCGTCTGGAAACCAGCATCTCATCGGCCACAACGTTGGGGCTGGTCGGTGCGGGCGGCATCGGGACAGAGCTGATCCGCGCCATGGATTTCAACCAATACCAGACCTATTTCGCGCTCCTTTTGCTCATCCTGGCGGTCATCGTCATTTCAGACATCCTGTCTGAAACGGTGCGCCATCGTATGGCCATCACGGAGGGAGTGCTGTGAACACGCTTGCCCGCACCCCAGAACAGATCGCATTTGAATTGGCGCCCGAGTACATCGCACCGACTGCGCTTCAGCGTTTTAAGAAGAATGCTGGATGGCTTATGATCGCCGCTCTGTTCGTATTTTCGCTATGGCATCTCGGCATCAACTGGTCGCGCCTGTTTGTGATGTCGGATGTCACGGCGCAGCTCCTCAGCGGATTACTCCGCCCTACGCCGGGGGAAGACCTGTTCGTCATTGGCTATGCACTGCTTGAAACATTGGCCATGGCCATTGCGGGCACGTTTCTGGCCATACTTCTGGCACTTCCATTTGGCTTCATCGGGGCCAAGACGCTGATTTCAAACCCTGTTGCCCACGGGTCGATCCGGTTCGCCTATGACATCATGCGCGCCATCCCGGCGCTGATCTGGACCATCATCATGATCCGCGCCGTGGGGCTTGGACCGGCGGCTGGCGTTATCGCGCTTGCCCTAGCCGAGGCGCCTTATCTTGCCAAACTCTTCGCCGAGATCCTGGAAAATGCTGACCGCCGTCCCGTCGTTGCACTTCGAGCCGCCGGCGCCGGACCCGCGCAGGCGATCCGTCTGGGCCTCGTTACCCAGGTGCTGCCAAGTTTTGCGGGGCTGTCGCTCTTCTTCGTGGAGATCAATGTCAGAGCCGCCGCGGCCCTTGGCGTTGTCGGCGCCGGCGGCATCGGTCTGATGATGTCAGAGCGGATGGGGATCGCCGCCTTTGAAGAGGTGTCGTTCCTCGTCCTGGTCCTTCTCGCGACGGTGATCATCGTTGATTTCATCTGTTCACGTCTTCGCCGGTCAATCCTGTCCGGCCAGGACATCTGGAAAGGGTAGAACCATGACCCTCGAACTACGTTCGGTCTCGAAATCGTTCGGTGGCATCCAAGCCGTCAAAGACGTATCCTTGACCATAAATGAAGGTGAGCGTGTCGGGATCATTGGCCGGTCCGGTGCAGGCAAATCGACCCTATTGAGGCTGATCAATCGGCTCGAAACGCCGGAGTCGGGCGAGATCCTCTGGAAGGGCGAACCTGTCTATAATCTCAAGGGCCATGCCTTGCGCCAGTGGCGTGCCCGCTGTGCCATGATTTTCCAGGATTTCGGCCTGGTGGACCGATTGGATGTGGTGACCAATGTTCTCATGGGGCGGCTGTCATCTATCGGCATTGTGCGCTCATTGATGAAAGCGTTCCCGAAAACCGACCGTATTGATGCCATCGTCGAGTTGGAGTGGCTGGATATGGCCCATGCTGCTTTCCAGCGTGCGGGTACCCTGTCCGGCGGTCAGAAACAGCGCGTGGCCATTGCCCGCGCCATGATGCAATCGCCAGATATTCTCCTGGCCGATGAGCCCGTGTCAGCTTTGGACCCCTCCAATACCCACGCCGTCATGGACGCGTTGAAAGCCGTCAATGAACGCCGGAACATGACCGTCCTTATGAATTTGCATGATATGTCGCTGGCCAAGGAGCATTGCAGCCGGATCCTTGCGATGGCCAACGGGCAGGTTGTGTTCGACGGACCGCCGACGCAGCTGGACGAGGACAAGCTCAATGATGTGTTTGCCCTGGCTGCCCAGGGTATGGCCAAGACACCCTTTGAGAGTGAGGTGCGACCGGCATGAACTTCCGGCGAAACAAGGAGCAACTGGACGCGGGCGAGATCTATGTGTCGGTGAAAGCTCCAGAGCATATTCTCGCTCGGTTTACCAATGCCGGGCCGCCATCGCCGGAACCTAAGATCGATGATGAGGCCCTGGTCCATGACAGCATCCTGGGCCCTTGGTCGGCTGTCGGCGCCCGCACCTATTTAAGCGAAACGCGACTCGGCGCCTGGAGTTATTTCGTCACCGATGGTAGCGCGGTTTATGCCGACATCGGCAAATTCTGCTCGATTGCCCAGGGTGTCCGGCTCAATCCCGGCAATCACCCTCACTGGCGCGCGGCCATGCACCATTTCGCTTATCGGGCGAAAACCTATGGCTTGGCAAACACGGATGATGAGGCGTTCTTTGAGTGGCGGCGCAGCCACAAGGTTTCGCTTGGTCATGATGTCTGGTGCGGCCACGGGGCGATGATACTGCCTGGCCGGTCCGTCGGCACCGGCGCCATTGTGGCGGCCGGCGCGGTCGTGTCTGAGGATGTTCCACCTTTCACTATCGTGGGCGGCGTGCCGGCCAGGCCCATTCGCGAGCGGTTTGAGCGTCGTATTCAGGATGCCATCCTCGATATCGCCTGGTGGGATTGGGACCACCAGACCATCAAGGCCAATCTGGCAGATTTCCAGTCTTTCGATGCCGCCGCGTTCGTCGAAAAACATGGCTGAGACGGGACCCGGACGCGTCGTCTACGTGGTTGGGCCGAGCGGCGCTGGCAAGGACACGTTATTGAACGGCGCGCGGATGTTGCTGGACGCGTGCCGCAACGTGCACTTCATCCAACGCGAAATTACCCGTCCGCCGGACCCCAACGGGGAAGACCACCAACCCGTCACTGAAGAACAATTCGAATATCGCGCCGCGCTGGGGCTCTACGCCCTCTACTGGCGGGCCCATGGGCGGGCCTATGGGATTTCTGCTGCGCGATTGGCTGAGCTTGAAACAGGCGACACCGCCGTCATCAGCGGATCACGCAAATCCCTGGATATGGCGCGAGACGTGTTCTCCCAATGCATCGTGGTCCACATAACCGCGCCACGGGGCATCCTGAAAGCGCGCCTACTTGCGCGGGGGCGGGAGACGAACGAGCAGATCAATGAACGCCTGGATAGGGCCGCGACCTTTCCCGTCGATGGTGATGATGTGATCGAGATCGTGAATCTGGACGATGTGGATGTCGGCATCGCCAGATTGGCCGAAGTGATAAAGTCTTTCAGTCCGTAGGTCCTAGGGGAAAGTAGTGCTCCGCTCTGAACGGCGATTGCCGGTCTGGCTGATGGAAAAGGGCCAGACCCAGCGTATCGGCAGCATGTTCAAACCCAGCGAAATGCTGCTCTGCTGCCGCTCGGAACCGGTCCAGGTCCGCCGATGATTGTGGGCCGGTGAGCGTCATGTGAAACCGAAGTTCATCCAGCACATGAGGATAGCCCCATTGTTCTAGCAGTTCGATTTGCCGTTCGGTGAGCGGCGCCTTTTTCCGGCGGGCCAGGTCGTAATTCGACAACGGCGCCCGGAACGGCTCAACGACGGGTAGCAGCTCACTTTGAAGCGCGGCGATCTGGGACTGTTCATCGGTTTGAAGCGCCAGAAACGGCCCCAGACAACGCGGCGAGAGGTTGAGGCGAAGAGGTGCCTGGTCTGCTGCGAAGGCTCGAAGCGTGTCGCGAAGCTGGTCCGAGGTGACGCTGTTCGCCAGTTCAAACGGCGCTCGCATGGTTGCGTGAAACCCATAATGCCGCGGCTGTTTCGTCGCTTGACTGATGCCTTCGACGTTTGGTTGCCCGACCAACTTCCCTGTCCAGCAATCGCGCCCCAGCCATTCAGCGCCAAGCCTTGCAGAATCCGACTCTGGCGCTGGCGACATAAATACTGCACAACGCGGGCCTTCTGGCGCCGTCATGCCACCCTCGCGCCTTCAACCCAGACACCGCTCACTTTCGGCCAGTCATTCCCAGACCTGCGGACCCGAACCATGTCGGCGCGCAGCCCGTTCGTCAGGGTGCCGCGGTCCGTCAGGCGCGCGGCCTTGGCCGGCCCCTGCGTAACGGTGTTGATGGCATCAGACAGCGACCAGTTAAAGGGCGCTTCAGTGAGCATGAACGCGCCGCGGATCATGGACAGAGGCAGATAATCTGACGCCAGAATATTCATCGATCTGGCCTTCGCCACATCTGACACAGCGACATTGCCCGAGTGCGATCCGCCGCGCAGGAGATTTGGTGCGCCCATGATCACGTCCATGCCGTACTCTTTAGACAGGGCGGCCGCCTCCAGGGTGACGGGGAATTCTGCAATGGTCGCGCCTTCCTGGACCGCTTCGATGATATGCTCGCCAGTCTCATCATCATGGGACGCATAAGGGATGTTCCGGGATGCTGCCGCCCCGGACACGAATGCGCGGTTATCTGCGATATGGTGACCCTTTGCGCGCAGCCGAAATTGCTCCATGGCCTTTTGGATATCTTCCTTGGTGCGATCATACTTGGCCAACATTGCCGCGAAGCTCTCTTCGGTCATGTTCCGGTATTGGCGCTGGCCTGGCGTATGATCCATCACCGAAATCAGCGACAAAAGCGGATGATCGAGATGCGGGGCCAGTTCTTCTTCCAGGCCGGGGATCGAGACTTCACAGCGCAAATGCAGCTTGTGGTCGGCGCGGAGGAGATCCATTTGGCGCGCTTCAATCACCCCATCAAGCATGGGTGTGAGGTGCTCACGGCGGTCAAACGTCTTGGACGCACCGCGCACGGACAAGGAGTCGAAGACGGTTGTGATACCGCTTGCCGCCATTTGAGCGTCATGTGCGATGGCTGCACCGATCGAATCCCAGGTGACATCGGGGCGTGGCATATAGTGCTTTTCCAGATTATCCGTATGCAGATCGATAAGGCCGGGCATCACCACATCACCTTGGCAATCGATGGCGCCGGGTGCCGTGCTTGACTGGTCGTCGACGGCCGCGATACGTCCATCCTGGAACACCACAGACCCCATGAAATCCGCTTCAGCTGTAACAATTTGTGCGTTGGTGAAGATCGTTTCCATGGACGCCTCCTAAAGCGTTTCGAACGCAGCTGATTGAACATCGAAGACCCGGGCATCCAACGCGTCCCTGACAATCTGGTCGTGGAATATTCCAACGATTGATGTGCCGGCCGCGATACGCTGTTTGATCAGATCAATCACGATGTCCTTGTTTCCGGCATCCAGGCTGGCCGTCGGCTCATCCAGAAGCATTAAAGGATACTCGACGGCGGAACCCCGAGCGATGTTGACACGCTGCTGCTCACCGCCGGAAAAAGTCGCTGGCGGCAAGGCCCAATGGCCTTCGGGCAGGTTCAGTGCTTTCAACAAATTGATCGCTCGCTGACGCGCTTCTTCGACTTGAATGCCGCGCTGGAGCATCGGTTCCATCACCAGGTTGAGCGTGTCCACGCGCGGGATCACCCGCAAGAACTGAGACACGTACCCCATGCTGGAGCGCCGCAACTGTGTAAGCGCCCGCGGTGAGGCCGTTCGCACATTCACCCGGCCAGCTGGTCCATTGATCCAGATATCGCCGCCCTGCACCAGATAGTTGCCGTAGATGGCGCGCATCAGCGTTGACTTACCAGCGCCAGACGGTCCGCCCAAAACCACAGCTTCACCGGGCAAAACCTCCAGGTTCAGACCATCGAACACGGTGATCTTGGCGCCACCCTGATTGTGCAGGTTGAAGTGTTTGCTAAGTGTGGTGACGGACAGAACGGGCTCGGTCATCAGTGCAGCACAGCCGAAACCAGAAGCTGGGTGTACGCGTCCTGCGGATCATCAAGAACCTGGTCTGTAATGCCCGTCTCGACGATATGGCCATGACGCATCACGATCAGGCGGTCTGCAAGCAGCCGTGCGACGCCGAGATCATGGGTCACGATCACCACGGCGAGATCCAGTTCCCGAACCAGTCCGCGCAACGTATCGAGTAGCTTGGCTTGCACGGAGACATCCAGCCCACCTGTGGGTTCATCCATGAATACGATCTTCGGCCCGTGCACGAGGCTGCGGGCGATCTGCACCCGCTGCTGCATCCCGCCTGAAAAGGTTGCAGGGGGGTGATTGATCCGCCCCCGATCCAGTTCGACCCGGTCCATCCATTCCAGCGCTGTCTGCCGCAAAGTCCTGTAGTGACGGTCACCGCGATTGAGCAAAGGCTCGGCAATATTGCCCCCAGCGGAGATTCGCTGGCGCAGGCCATCGCGGGGGTTTTGATGCACGAAGCCCCAGGCTTCTCGGCACAAGCGCCGCCGGTCAGGCTCGTCCAGATCGTGGACATCGACTTTGCCGAGCGCGTCATCCTCGAACAGCACTTTTCCGCTGCTGGGTGAAACTTCTCCAGCCATGCATTTCAGCAAGGTGGTTTTTCCCGACCCACTCTCGCCGACAATTCCGAGTACTTCGCCGCGAAACACATCCAGATCGACGGCTTCGCATGCCGTGACAAAGCCGTAGTGTTTGGTAAGGCCCTGAACCTCCATCAAAGGTGTATCATCCAGCATCGACCGCCCTCATCTTGGAGGCGCGCCGCTGCCCGCAGTAATAGGTGTCCGAGCAAACATAAATGCGCCCGCCTTTGTCATCGGTGACGACCTCATCAAGATAAGACTCGGTCGATTGACACAACGCACAGGGGATCGACCAGGACTGGATCTGGAACGGCTTGTCCTCAAAATCCAGGCTGCGGACATCGGTGTACGGCGGTAGCGCATAAATGCGCTTTTCCCGGCCAGCGCCGAACAGCTGGATGGCTGGGGTCATGTGCAGCTTCGGATTGTCAAAGCTGGGAATGGGTGAGGGCGTCATGATGTGGCGATGATTGGCTTTCACCGGATAGCCAGCGGCCGAGCTGATCCGCCCGTTTGCTGTCACATCCTCATAAAGTGCGGTGTATTGCAGCCCGTATTCCTCATAGCCGTGCATGGCGCGGGTTTCAGTCTCCCGCGGTTCCAGAAAGCGGAGCGGTTCCGGCATCGGCACCTGGAAAACAAGGATCTGACCCGCTTTCAGCGGATGTTCCGGCACGCGGTGGCGCGTCTGAACAATCGTGGCGTCCTCGGTGTCTTCGGTTGGCTCGACGGCCGCAATCCGCTTGAAGAAGCCTTTGATCGACACAGCGTTCGTCGTATCATCGGCACCCTGATCAATACACTTGAACCGATCTTCAGGACCAATCAGCGAAGCCGTGATCTGGACGCCGCCCGTGCCCCAACCATAGGGCATCGGCATTTCGCGAGACCCAAACGGTACCTGGTATCCCGGGATGGCCAGCGCCTTGAGCAGGGTGCGCCTGATCATTCTCTTTGTGGCTTCGTCCAGATACCCGAAATTGTAGCCGGGCTCGATGTCTGGAAGCTCTGTGAACGCTTCGCTCATTCGGCCGCCTCCGGCACAGACGGGTCTGCCGCAACCGCTGCAGCCTTGGCAGCGTCCCAGCGTGCCCGGGCCTTGCGCAGATTCTGAAGATCGGCCTGGAAATCCACATAGTGGGGCAGCTTCAAATGCTGGACAAAGCCTGAGGCCTCAAGACTGTCGCAGTGATAGAGCACGAACTCTTCATCCTCGGCGGGGTAGGCAGGGGTCTTGCCAAGCTCGCGAGCCCGAAGCGCGCGGTCGACAATCGCCATCGACATGGCCTTGCGCTCGGAATGGCCAAAGACCAGCCCGTAGCCGCGGGTGAAGCGCGGCGGCGTGTCCTCGGTGCTGTGGCCTGTGGAGATCATCTGACACTCGGTGACCTGCAAATCGGCCAGTTCAATCGGAAAGCCGAGTTCCTCGGGTTCAAACTCGACCGTCACCTCACCCATGCGGATCTCGCCGCAAAGCGGATGAGTCGACCCGAAACCGCGCTGGGTCGAATAAGCCAGTCCGAGCAGAAAGCCCTCATCTCCCCGCGCCAGGGCCTGGAGCCTTTGGTCTCGGTCGGCCGGAAAGCGTGCTGGCTGACGGGTGAGATCGTAGGGCGTCTTGTCCGCGTTCTCAGTCTCTGCAGGCTCAAGCAGGTCATCGGACTGCATGACGCCCGCAATTGTTGGGAGGGGATGTTCGATCGGGGCATCACTCGCTGGAGCAGCGGGTCGTTCACCGCCTTCGGCGGCCAGTTTGAATTCCAGCAATCGGTGAGTGTAATCAAAGGTCGGGCCGAGAACCTGTCCGCCTGGCAGATCCTTGAAGGCGGCTGAGACGCGGCGCTCCACCGCCATGTCGTCCGTCGTCACAGGTTGGCAGACACCAAACCGCGGCAATGTCGTACGATAGGCGCGCAGCAAAAACACCGCTTCCTGCAGATCTCCCATCGCCTGTTTGATCGCCAATGCTGCCAGATCGCGGTCGTAGCAGGATCCCTCCCCCATGACCCGGTCAACGGCGAGGGACATTTGTTGCTTGATTTGCTCGGTGGTGAGTTCAGCGACGGCAGTGTCGCCGCGGCGCCGTTCGTCCAGCCAAGCATGGGCGTTCGCAATGGCTTTCTCGCCGCCTTTTACTGCAACATAGGCCATCAGTTCTGCTCCCATTGGACGCGGCACGTGCGCGGAATGCACACCGCGCCCGCACCATCTGTCAGGATGAAATCAAGACCAGCCGGATAAAGCCGTGCGAGCAACGCACGTTGGGCCCAGACGCCGTCCGGAAGCGAAAACGCATCCAGCGTGGTGGTTGTCTCGATACCCGGCCCCGCCAGAGTAACGGCAGGTCCGTCAGACGGCTGTTCATCTGACATCAAAATCAGTGTTGCACCGTCTTCTGGTGACGTGGCTGTTCCAAGATTGAAGCTCTGGAGTTCAGGCGTGTCGCTGACATGGCAGACTGCGAATTGGGCGCGCTTTATCGCTCCCGCGTCTACAATCTGGCTGCCGCAGTGGAACTTCAACCAGTCTGAAGCGCCAGCCGCGCGCGCCGACAGCCACACTGGCGTATCGCCATCGCAAAGCGTCAAGGCGATCACAGCAGATGCGATATTCCATCCCTCTGGTGTGTCGACGTCATCAAATGCGGCGCGTGATCCCGGGCAGGCCCAGGCTTGCATGAGAGCGCGAAATGCCCTTTGGGACTCGAGCGCCGGATGTCGAAAACCGCGTTTCAAGGTTTGACCATCCCCCACCATTTGCTCCTATTTGACCTTTGCACTGCGCGACAAAGCGAAAAAGTCTACTTTTGTCGCCGCCGCCTTGCGGGCCGTCGCTTCGCGTTTCTCAGTCAGTTTTGCCTGTAGTGGTTCGAGCACTTTGGCGGTCACATCGCCGGCTTCCTCACCCTGCATCAATCCGTCCAGGATTGCGGCAATGCGAGCATGCTCCTTCGATCGCCCGGCGACATAGGCATGCCCAACCCGGCCATCAGACAGGATCACCGAGCACCGTGTCACGGTCATTTCGCCCAAATTGAA
>JBCBKE010000078.1:0-12825 GCA_038522375.1 Pseudomonadota bacterium | reverse complement strand
GGCGAGAAGTTCCTGATCTGCCCGCAGAAAGACATCTAGGCGGCGTGGAATGTCGCCTTGAGCCCGATCGTGTGGGCATTGTACCGCGCAACCACATCGGCCTGAAGCGCTTCGGAAAGCGAAATTTCCTCTGTGTAATGGCTTGCAAAGGTCGTCTTCAATTCATCGGCCACGCGCTTGCGCAGCCTGACGGCCACCTCATCGCCGGCCTTCGCCAGGAAGTTTGGCAGGAGCCATCCGCCCACACCCCAGGCCATTCCGTACCCGCGCGTGAGCTTGGTCGGTGAGGTGTCCAGCCCGCCATACAGATAGACATGCTTGTGCTTGATGGAGCCGTAAATGCTATAGGCGCCCGGTGTGCGGGCGGCCGCGCCTTCCATTGCTGTCAGGATGTTCGACGCCAATTGACCACCGCCCGTGGCATCGAAGCCAAGGGTTGCGCCGGTTTCGTGGATAGCGTCCGTTAGATCGGACATGAAGCTGTCTTCGCTGCTGTTCACGACATGCTTGGCGCCCATGCCGCGAAGCAGCTCGGCTTGCTCCGGCTTGCGGACCACGTTGACCAGGTCGACCCCGTCAGCTTCGCAGATCCGCACCAGCATCTGGCCGAGATTGGAGGCTGCAGCGGTGTGCACAATCGCCGTGTGATCTTCCATCCGCATGGTTTCCAGGAAACACAACGCTGTCAGCGGGTTCACGAAACATGATGCACCGTCCTTGGCCGTGTGCCCCTCATGCAGCGGTAAAGCCATGGTCGCATCGACGGCCCGGTACTGCCCATACATGCCGCCTCCCATCACGGCCACGGTCTTGCCGATCAGGCTTTGTGCGTAACCATCCTCGCCAGCGGCGACAACGGTTCCAGCGCCCTCATTGCCCGCCGGCAGCGGCTGGCCAATCCTGGCTTTCATGACCCGCAGGCCCTGTTCGGGAACCGGCGCAGTAAGGACCGTATCCTTGCCCGTGCCTTTGGTCGTCGCCGCCGCCATGTTGGACCAGCCGAACATGACACCATGATCGGATGGATTGATCGGGGTCGCCTCGACTTTGACGATGATCTGGCCAGGTTTCGGCTCAGGCATGGATTTCTCGACAAGCTCCATGCGGAGATCGCCCTCTGCGGTAACGGTCGAGACCATCTGTAGGTATGTTGTGGGCAGTGACATGCGGGACCTCGGCACTTCGGTGGGTTTTATAGTACTACTGTTTCCCCGATAACTTGCGGTGGCAAGCTTTTCGCTCGGGCTGATCGGCTTCAGTCAGCAAACACCCCGATAACGGGGACATGGTCTGATGGCTTGGTGAGCCCGCGGGCCTTCTTGTAGATTTCAACCCCTTTCAGCCGGTCTGCGGCTTCAGGCGAACACAGCAGGTGGTCGATCCGGATACCGTGGTCCTTTTGCCAGGCACCAGCTTGATAGTCCCAGAACGTGTATTCATGGGCCCGGCTGTCGAGGGTCTCGAAAGCTTCAGTCAGTCCCATCCACTGGAGGCGACGAAACGCCGCCCGTGTCTGGGGCAGGGCGAGGGCATCCTCGGCCCACTGGGATATGTCCCAGCAGTCTTCGTCCCGAGGAATGCAGTTGTAGTCACCAGCAAGAACAAACGGTTCCTCGGTGGCAAGAAGCGTTTCTGCCCGGGCCGTGAGCCGCGCCATCCAGGCGAGCTTGTAGTCGTATTTCGGGCCGGGCGCCGGGTTACCGTTCGGCAGGTAGAGCCCGCCCACGCGGATTGGCCGTTCGCCCATCACCGTCGCTTCGATGTAACGGGCCTGGGCGTCGTCCTCGTCGCCTGGAAGTCCCATCTCTACATCTTCGAGGGGCAGTTTCGAGAGAATGGCGACGCCATTGTAGGTTTTCTGCCCATGGACGGCGCAGGTCCATCCGCGCTCTTCCAGCTCCATCGCGGGAAACGTATCGGTCGTGCACTTGATTTCCTGGAGGCACACGACGTCGCAAGCGATCGCGTCCAGCACTTCCAGGACGGTGGGTAGCCGGGCCTTGATCGAGTTCACATTCCAGGTCGCGATCCGCATGGACCCTGCCTACGCCCGCCCGGCCCATTTGGCCAGAGCCGCCAGTTTTGGTGATAAACTGCGGCAAAAGCTGCACCCTGCTGCCCAAAAACGCCGCAAACGATCAAGTTTTTCTGAGCCGGTTACGAAAAATCCACATTGGCTACCCCGCGGGGCGCGGACGCAATCTTCGACAATGCCATCACTTTCGATGCGCCCTCGCCTGAAGGGGAGGAAGCGACGAATTACGAGATTGGCTACCGGACCAGCCGGCCCCAGATCAACGGTGCCATCGCGCTTTACTACACGGAGTTCGATAACCGGATCGTCGCCGGCAATGTGCTGAACCCGGCAACCCAGGAGCCCGAAAGCTTCTTCATCAATGCCGGTGAGACCACGGCCTGGGGCGTTGAGATCTCCGGGGTCTACCAGCCTGAATTCTTCAATGACATGGTCTTCGGCATTGTGAACTTCACCTACAACAACACGGAACTTCAGGATGGATTCGGGGTGAACCCGGCCGGCAGCCAACTTGCCGATAGCCCCGAATTCTTCGGCACGGTCGGCGTCACGGTGGAGCCGACGGACTACATCGTCGCCAACCTCACGGGGCGCTACACTGGCGAGCGGTTCGCCGACTTCCAGGAAGCGGCTACCCAGCCCGGCAACCGGATGGAAGCGTTCTGGAACTGGAGCGCGTTCGTTGACTTTGGCGGGCCTAACCCGTTCGGCATCAGCGAGAATGTCAGCCTGCGTTTCAACGTCGACAATATTCTCGACGAGGACACGCTTGCCTTCACCTTCACCACCACGGGCAATGGCAATGCTTTCTATCGGCCGTTCAACCCGCGGACCTTCCAGGCCACGCTGGTTGTCGCCTTCTGAGGCTGCCCCTTTCAGACGCCGGAACCCCGGTCCATCAGGCCCCGCTCGCCAGAGCGGGGTCTTTACCGTATTGTCCCAATCGCAGAGCTGTGTCTCACTGCCACCAGAAAACACAAAGAAAATAGCCCCTGGGAGGATTTGGCGAATGGCGAATGCCGAAAGCGCTTTGAAGACGGACATCAAGACAGAGCACGTGGACGTCCTGATTGCGGGCGCCGGGATATCCGGTGTCGGCGCCGCCTACCATCTTCAGGACCAGTGCGCCGGGAAGCGCTATGTGATCCTCGAGGCGCACGAGGATTATGGCGGCACCTGGCGAATGCATACCTATCCGGGCATTCGGTCCGACAGCGACCTCTACACCTTCGGCTACCGCTTCAAGCCATGGGTCGGACCGCCCATCGCCACCGCGGAGGAAATCCTCTCCTACATGGGCGAGGTGATCGACGAGAACGGTATCGGCGACCAGATCCGTTACCAACACAAGATCATCCACGCCCATTGGTCGTCGGAAGACCAGTTATGGACGGTTCAGGTCAGCCGGGGCGATACCGGCGAACAGCTGACGATGACAACCAATTTCCTCTGGATGTGCCAAGGCTATTACAACCAGTCTGAAGGCTACACACCCCAGTGGGACGGCATGGACACGTTCAAGGGGCGGATCGTCCATCCCCAGACCTGGCCGGAGGACGTCGATCTTGCAGGCAAGCGGGTGGTATGTATCGGGTCTGGAGCGACAGCGGCCACCGTTGTGCCAGCCATCGCCGATACGTGCGCCCACGTGACGATGCTGCAGCGCTCGCCGACTTACTTTTTCCCTGCCGAGAACCGCAATGAACTCGCCGATGAACTTCGCCGGATCGGGGTCGAAGATGATCTTGTCCACGACATCGCGCGCAAGAAGGCGATCTTCGACCAGGAAGAGACCACCGCCCGATGCATCACGGAACCCGATGCGGTGAAGGCTGAACTGTTCGAAGCCGCCAAGGCCTATCTGGGCAAAGACTATGAGTTGAGCCCCCATTTCACGCCAACATACCGTCCCTGGCAACAAAGGCTCGCCTTCCTGCCGGACGGCGATCTCTTCAAGGCGGTCGGCGAAGGCAAGGCCAGCGTCGTCACCGATCAGATCGACCGGTTTACCGAGGATGGTATCCTTCTCAAATCGGGTGAGACCCTGGAGGCCGACGTGATTATCACGGCCACGGGATTTGATCTTTCAGTCATGGGCGACATCCCCTTCGAGGTAGATGGAGAGCCGGTCGATTTCAGCCAGACCGTGACCTATCGCGGCATGATGTTCACCGGTGTGCCGAACATGGTCTGGGTGTTCGGCTACTTCCGGTCGAGTTGGACGCTCCGGGTGGATCTCGTGGCTGACTTCGTGTGCCGCCTCCTGAATCACATGGATAGACAGGAGATCGGCGAGGTTCGGACCGAACTCCGCGCCGAAGACGAGGATATGGAAATCCTGCCCTGGATCGATACCGACAATTTCAATCCCGGCTACCTGATGCGCAGCCTTCACCTGATGCCCAAGCGCGGCTCCAAACGTGATTGGCAGCACAACCAGGACTTCGGGCGTGAGCGCTACGAACTGCCAGCGATCGACCTCGCCGGCGATGAGTTCGTCTACACGCCTGCCAAGGTTGCCGCCCGGTCGGATGCCGCCTAGCCGTCGACGCGCGTGATCATGTCCCGATGCTTGCGGGCATTCTCGACATAGTGCAGGGCGCTCATCTTTATCACTTGCGCCTGAACCTGGGATATTTCCTTCACCACCTTGCCGGGCGCGCCCATGACAAGGGAATTGTCGGGGATTTCCTTCCCCTCCGGTATCAGCGCATGGGCGCCAATGATGCAGTTGCGCCCGATATGTGCCCGGTTAAGTACGGTTGCGCCAATGCCGATAAGCGAATTGTCCGCTACCGTGCAGCCATGGAGCATCGCCATATGCCCGACGGTGACGTTCGCGCCGATGGTACAGGGTTGGCCGTCGTCGATATGGATGATGGTGCCATCCTGGATATTGGTATTCTGACCGATGGAGATCGGATCGGTATGGTCACCGCGGAGGACGCAATTGTACCAGATGCTGGCGCCCTCCTGGAGGACCACGTTCCCGAGCACAGTCGCATTCTCGGCCACCCAATAGTCGCCGTTGGCCGGTACCTGGGGGCGAACCCCATTGAATTCGTAAAGCGCCATTGTCTCGTCTCCCGGAGTTGTGTCTTGCCGCAGGCCGGCTGGAATTTGTCACAAATGCTTAAGCGAACCGTAACCGGGCGTTAACCCATTTCGCCGTTAATCATTACCGTGTGTAGAGCGAAAGGTTGGGGCCTCATGCACCACCTGACAGTCTTGAAGCTGAAAGCTGCCAGCCCACCACCGGGCGCCGCAGCGGACTCCGAGTCTCGCTCTTCCGCACACCAGTCCGCAAGCCGCCGCGCACCCCGCTCGGCGGTTTTTTTGTGTCCTCAATCGGGAGTGATCCATGGGTAAACGCAACACCGCAAAGCGCCTCAAAGCAGCCGCCGAATTCGACACCGGCGTATTCTTCGACGATAGCGCCAAACGGAACCGCGCCGAACTCTATGCCATAGAAGGCGGATGGCATCCTGATGACACTGAAAAGGGGCCCAAACAGAAATCCACGGTTCCGCGCGATCAGAAGTACCAGAAGACGGTCAAGCCCCGTTCGGAAAACCAGGCCACGCTGCTCAGGGCGCTTGATACCAAGCCGCTCGTCGCGGCCGTGGGTCCGGCAGGAACAGGCAAGACCTATCTTGCCATCACCAAGGCCGTCGAAGCACTCCAGGCGGGCCGCGTTGGCCGCATCGTTCTTTCCCGTCCTGCCGTGGAAGCGGGTGAACAAATCGGCTTCCTGCCCGGCGCCATGGAAGACAAGCTGGCGCCTTACCTCAGGCCCCTCTACGATGCCCTGTCGGACAGGCTCAGCCCCAACCAGCTCAAGCACATGATGAATGAAGGCCTGATCGAGATTGCGCCGATCGGTTTCATGCGCGGGCGAACTCTGAACAATGCGTTTGTGGTCATCGACGAGGCCCAGAACTGCACCTATTCCCAGCTCAAGATGCTGCTGACGCGGCTGGGCTGGCACTCGACGATGGTGATCACAGGCGACCCCAACCAGTCGGACCTTCCAGTGGATGTCTCGGGTCTCGGACCCATTGCTGACAAGCTGGAGCAGATGGAGAATGTCGGCGTTGTTCGCCTGGAAGGCGAAGATGTGGTGCGCCATCCTCTCGTGGCCGAAATGCTCGGGGTACTCTGATCCCAACGGGGTTGACCCAGAATAAGGAGCCCCCTTCGCCCGGTTGGGCGGAGGGGTTCTCCAACACCGGGCGGAGCGCCTAGCTGCCGGGCGCCGCATTGGCGTCGCTTTCGGCAGTTGGGCGATACCAAATGCCCGCCACGGGTTGCCGCCCAAGGCGAAAACGCTTCAGGTCGACCCCTTCAGGAAAAGCGTGTTCTTCTCAAGCCCATCCATCGGTAGCGCCGCACCGGTTTCAAGGCTGAAAGGGGCATAGCCGAGTGCCTGAAGAAATGCCCCCAACGCGTCCGATTGGTCACCGAACCGGTGCTCTCGCCCATCAATTTCGCAGAGGACGGCTGGCCCATGGGTTTCCAGCGTTTGTGTCGCGCCTCGCAGGACGCCCAACTCGCCGCCCTCCACGTCTATCTTGATCAGTGAAACCGGACCCAGGTCCATCCGCGCCAGCACATCGTCGAGCCGCGCGATCGCCACCAGCTCTTTTCTGACGTCGAAACGGTCTTTCAAGTCAGCATCATCGCCGACATGGGCGAGACCGATCCCGACTGCGCCTTTGCGCTTGATCGGGATCGATAGCTCAATCAATCCGGCGTCCGCCCCAAGGGCCAGGGGCATGACCAGGATATTTCGTTTGTTGCGAAAGAACCCGACCATGCTGAAGACGGCTCGCGGCAGCGACTGGGGTTCGAACGCAACCACGGTGCAATCGGGCGCCAGCGCGGCAAACCGCCGGGAGAAGACCCCCACATGGGCGCCCACATCGACAATCACGCTGCCCGGCCTGAGGTGTTGGCGCACCGCTGCCAATTCAACGCGGCCATCATTCATGGTCGCTTTCGGTTCTGAGAACAGGCCCTTGAAGAAATACTCTTGTGCGGTCCGGCGCGCTTTCAGGAAAAAGGCGTTCTCGGGCGTGATCACGGGAACACCCACCGATGGGCGCGTCGCATGGGGCCACAATGGGGCGCTGCCGTTCTCTGCGGTCACGCTGATATCAGTTCGCCATGGACGATTTCAGCCGGTATTGGCCTTTATCGACGACGTCGAAAACGTCAACGATATCAGGATGGTTCACCGGTTCCGCGGTTTCATCCGGAAGGAGGTTCTGCTCTGAGACATAGGCCACGTAATGGGTTCGCTCGTTTTCAGCGAAAAGGTGGTAGTAGGGCTGGGCCTTGTGGGGGCGAACCTCTTCGGGAATGGATTCGTACCATTCATCGGTATTATTGAATTCGGGATCCACATCAAAAATGACGCCGCGGAATGGGAACATTCGGTGCCGAACGACCTGACCGATCTGGAACTTGGCCACACGGCGAGACTCGTTGGGTGGCCGCTGCTCGCGGATTTCACCCGCCGGTGCGGGGCCGGGCACCGGGTCCGGTGGCGTGCGGTCGACCAGGCCAAAAGCGGCGCCGATACGGCTGAAGAATTTCGAAAGACTACTCATGTGCGGTGCTTGTGCTACAGGTTAGGGCAACGAACAAGATTTAGGCCACCTTATGGCAACGCAAAATGGCAGGCGGGCACGCAAGGGCGGGCCGCGCCAGCGCGCCAAGGGCCAGTCGCCGCTCTATGCGGCGGTCGACCTGGGCACGAACAACTGTCGGCTTTTGATCGCGCGGCGCCATGGGCGCACGTTCCGCGTGGTCGATAGCTATGCTCAACTCGCACGATTGGGGGAAGGCCTGAACGCAACCGGACGGCTATCTGATGCTGCAATCGAACGCGCCATGGTCGCCCTCGGAAAGATCCGTGACAAGCTCAAGGCGCGTGGTGTTCCCCACGTCCGTTGCATCGCCACCGAAGCCTGCCGGCGTGCGGAAAACGGTCGGGCCTTCATCGACCGGGTGAAGGAAGAGATCGGGCTCAGCTTCAAGATCATCGGGCCGAAGGAAGAAGCGCGCCTTGCCCTGGTCGCGTGCCATGACTTGCTTGATGCGGCAGCGCCGCATGTCCTCGTCTTCGATGTTGGCGGCGGATCGACGGAACTGTCGTTGATCGACACGAAGGCCCTCACCGCCGACGAAAACGATACCAGCCGGATGGACGTCCTGCTCAAGTCGGCGCCGATGGTGGCGTGGGGGTCGCTTCCACTGGGGGTTGTCACGCTGTTCGAGGCGTTCCCGGGCGCGACCGAAGCGGAGGCCTACGCGGCGATGAAGGCCCATGCGGTCGAAGTCTTCAGGGGGTGGAAGAGTTACGGCTTGGCAGCAGAAGCCCTTGCCGACCCGGCTGCACACATGGTCGGGACGTCGGGCACGGTGACGTGTCTGGCGGGCGTGCACCTGAAGCTCGACAAATACCGACGCGACGCGGTTGATGGAGCCTGGCTCAGTCGGGCCGAGGCGACAGAGACCGTGGCGCTGTTGAACAGTCTTGGCCCCGATGGCCGTTCGAAGTTGCCGACGATCGGACCCGACCGCGCCCATCTGATGCTCTCGGGGTGCGCAATCCTCGACGCCGCCCTCGACGTGTTTCCGTTGCAGAAGCTGCGGGTGGCCGATCGAGGCCTGCGTGAAGGGCTGCTCCTGTCGATGATGTATGGCCCCCGCAAGAACCGTCGTCGCAGCCGCAAGAAGAAAGCTGGCGCGAAGCACGATGCTGCGACGATAGCCGACCTGACGCCCCATGGTGGCAATCCATCATGACCGATGATGGCAAGCGGCGCTGGAAAGGGCCGGCAAAGGGCGAGGATGGCAAGCAAGGCTCCGGCCGGCGCATGGGGGAGCGAAAAGTGATCGCCCGCAACGCAAAATCCGAGAGTTCGAAGAAGTGGATTGAGCGGCAACTCACTGATCCCTATGTCCAGAAAGCGCGGGATGCAGGCTATCGGGCAAGGGCGGCATACAAACTCCTGGAACTCGATGGGAAGGCGAACTTCCTGGCGCCGGGCCAGCGGGTGGTCGACCTTGGCTGCGCGCCGGGTGGATGGTTGCAGGTGCTCGTGGAGAAGGGAGCAAGGGAGATCTCAGGCATTGACCTTTTGCCGGTCGAACCCCTCGCAGGGGTCCATATCGTCGAAGGCGACGTCAATGAGCCGGCCGACGTGGCGCGTTTGCTGGAAGGCCTTTCCGGCCCTCCGGATCTTGTCTTGTCGGACATGGCGGCAAACACGACTGGCCACAAGCAAACTGACCATCTTCGCACGATAGCACTGGTGGAGATGGCCCTCGGCTTTGCTGAAGAACATCTGGCGCCCGGCGGGCATTTCGTCTCGAAAGTCTTCCAGGGCGGGGCGACCCGGGAAGTACTCGCGGCATTGAAGCTGAACTTCGCCGAGGTGAAACACGTCAAGCCACCAGCGAGCCGGGCTGGAAGTCCCGAGATATTCGTTGTGGCAAAAGGGTTCCGGCCGCCGAAGCGCTCGGGCTGAACGCTGACGAGCAGTAACCAAAAGTGAAAAGGCCCAGCTGTTTCCGGTTCGCTGGCCGGTTCATCCGGCATGTTTTAATCACCGTCGGTATCGGCACCCGGTTCGGGCAATTCAGGGCTTTCAAAGGCATGGCGACTCCCCTAGGAGATCAAAAAGGGAGCCGCCCGATGAAAATCCGCCAGGCCATCACCTTCGACGATGTCTTGCTGACACCGGGGCCGAGTGAAGTCACGCCGTCCGAGGTTAACGTCACAACGCGACTGACCAAGACAATCGACCTTAATATTCCCTTGCTATCGGCGGCCATGGACACGGTCACCGAGGCCGGTCTTGCCATCGCCATGGCGCAGGCCGGCGGGATCGGCGTGATCCATCGCAACCTGTCTGTGGATGCGCAGGCGGGCGAGGTCGCCCAGGTCAAGAAGTATGAGAGCGGGGTGGTAATGAACCCTGTAACGATTGGTCCCAAGGCGACACTTGGTGAGTTGCAGTCGCTCAAGCAACGCACCGGGTTTTCCGGAATTCCGGTGGTTCAGGAGGATGGCACCCTCGTCGGGATCATCACCAACCGGGACACACGCTTCGCCGAAGACTTGAACCAGCCCGTGGCGAGCCTGATGACACAGGCCCTGGTGACCGTGAAAATGGATGCCGATATTGCTGATGCCAGGCAGCTGCTCCACAAACACCGGATCGAGCGCCTTATCATCGTGGACGATGACAATAAGTGTATCGGTCTCCTCACGGTCAAGGACATGGACAAGGCGGCCGTACACCCCAACGCGGCCAAGGACAGCGCTGGACGGCTTCGTGTGGCCGCAGCATCGACGGTGGGCGATCAGGGGTTCGAGCGTACGGAAGCACTGATTGCGGCGGGGGCAGACGCCGTCGTGATTGACACCGCCCACGGCCATTCCAGGGCTGTGCTTGAAGCCGTTACGCGGGCGAAGAGCCTTTCCAATTCGGTCCAGATCATCGCTGGCAATGTGGCCACGGGCGATGCCACGCGGGCGCTGATTGATGCAGGCGCCGATGCGGTGAAGGTGGGGATTGGGCCGGGCTCGATCTGTACAACGCGGGTTGTAGCAGGCGTTGGCGTGCCGCAACTGACGGCGATCTCCGATTGCGCGTCTGCGGCCGAGATGTCCGGCACGCCGATCATCGCCGATGGCGGTATCAAGTTCTCTGGCGACTTTGCAAAGGCCCTGGCTGCGGGGGCGTCGACTGCGATGATGGGGTCGATCTTTGCCGGTACGGAAGAAGCGCCCGGCGAAGTTTTCCTGTTCCAAGGCCGCAGCTACAAGGCCTATCGGGGGATGGGCAGTCTCGGTGCGATGGCGCGGGGATCAGCGGACCGTTACTTCCAGAAAGACGCTGCAAGCGACAAGCTGGTGCCGGAGGGTATCGAAGGCCAGGTCCCCTTCAAGGGCCCTATCGCGCCGATCGTCCACCAGATGGTAGGCGGGCTTCGGGCCGCGATGGGCTATGTTGGCGCCAGGACTATGGACGAGTTGCACGAGAAGGCTGAGTTCCTGCAGATCACCGGAGCGGGGCTGAACGAAAGTCACGTACACGACGTCATGATGACAAGAGAAGCGCCGAACTATTCGCTGCCGCGCGGCTAGATGTGCTGGTTTCCCAAGGGTAGTTGTCAATCCGATTTCTCTCTCGCACATTGGCCGAAATGCGGTCGAACCGCTAGGGGAGGATGAAGATGTCAGCGACGCAAACACCGAGGGAGCTACCACCCGCAAAGGGCAGTCCCATCGCCGTGGACTGGATCGCTCAACATGCCAGGGTCCAGCCAGGCAAGCTTGCCCAGATGGATGTCGCAAGCGGCCGTCGTTTCACCTATGCTGACATGCACGACAGGGTCGGCCGTGTTGCCGCTTACCTCCAGAGTTTGGGAATAGGCGCCGGCGACCGGGTAGGCTTTCTCGCGCTGAACTCGACTGATATCGTCGAACTCGTCTTTGGCGCATGGCGGATTGGCGCGATCGGCCTGGCGCTGAATTTTCGCCTCACGCCCACGGAGCTTGCGTTCATCGTCAACGACTCCGGCCCCAAGCTCGTGTTGGTTGATGAGATGTTTGCAGAACTTGCGGGCGCCCTGAAGCCGCAAACCTCCGTCGATCACTGGGTGATGACTGACGGGCAGGGTGGTGCGTCGCCCTATGAGGAGGTGTTGGAAAGCGTACAACCGTTGTCCGCCAAGCCGTTCGACCAGCCGATGAGTGATGCTTGCCTGCTGATGTACTCGTCCGGCACGACGGGCCGCCCAAAAGGGGTCGTGATCACCCACGAGATGGTCACGTTCGCCGCGGTTAACGGCGCCATGGGGCTCGAAACGGGGCCATCCGTTGTGACCCTTGCCACCATGCCCCTGTTTCATATCGGCGGCTTCGCCATGGTGTCGAACGCGCTTTACCCCGGCGCAACCACGCTCATCCAGCGCATGTTCGACCCGGGCGCCACGCTCCACCTTTTCGCTGATCGCTCACTCGGCATCACCCACTTTCTCGGCGTGCCGGCCATGTACAATGCGATGAAGGTCCATCCTGATATCAACACGCTCGACATTTCCGGCGTCGGCACCATGCTGGCGGGCGCAGAGGCCGTGCCCGATGCCCTCGTCCAGTGGTGGTTCGAACGCGGCATCCGGATCCAGGAAGGCTATGGCATGACCGAAAGTACGGCCTCCAATTGCGCAGTCGCCAAGGAGGATGTCCCTGGCAAGGTGGGCTCTGCCGGACGGGCCATGATGCACACGGAGATGAAGATCGTGCGCGAGGATGGGAGTGACGCCTCACCCGGTGAACTTGGCGAGATCTGGATGCGCGGTCCCGCGATCACACCCGGCTACTGGAACCGGCCCGATGCCAACGCCGAGGCCTTCGTCGATGGATGGTTCCGGTCCGGTGACATCGGCCGGATTGACGAGGACGGGTATTGCTATATCGAGGACCGGCTGAAGGACATGTACATCTCCGGCGGCGAGAATGTGTATCCGGCTGAGGTCGAGAATGTCCTCTATGCAATGCCTGAGATCGCCGAAGCTGCGGTCATTGGCGTGCCTGACAGCAAATGGGGTGAAACGGGCTGCGCTGTCATTGTGTTGAGGGAAGGCGCACAGCTGGACCTGTCGGACCTTGCCAAGCGGTGCGAGACGGAACTGGCCAAGTTCAAATGCCCGCAGCACATGGCTGTCGTCGATGCCCTGCCGCGAAACGCCACCGGCAAGGTGCTGAAATT
>JBCBKE010000077.1:0-13009 GCA_038522375.1 Pseudomonadota bacterium | reverse complement strand
GGGCCCCGTCTTCAAGGACGGTCCGCCCCCAACCGGAGAGCGGTGGTGTATCAATGGCGTCGTGCTGGACTTCAGGCCAACAGCATAGGCTGGACTTCTCTCGCCAAACGGGCTCGATAGGCAAAAATCAGCGAGGTCCATGATGCGCATTCCCATCGCTGCAATCTTTCTGATTGCCGGCTGCACCGCTACCGCCCCATCCATGCCTGATCGGGTTTCTGCGACCGATACCGCTTTGACTGGCACCGACACTCTGGAGACCGCTGACATGCCTGATCCGATGCCCGCACCACCGGTCGCCAAGCGCGAGCCCGTCACGATCGAGCAGCTGGGGCGCACCCGGACGGACCCCTATCACTGGATCAGGGACGACAACTGGCAGGAGGTCATGTCTGACCCGTCCGTCCTGCGAGCCGACATCCGCGAATACCTCGAAGCGGAAAACGCCTATACAAAAGCAAGGCTGGAAGACCCGCTCGAAGCGCTCCGGGAGGAGCTCTTTGCCGAGATGCGGGGCCGGATCAAGGAAGACGAACAGTCGCTTCCGAATATCGATGGCCCCTGGGCTTACCTGACCCGTTATCGTGAGGGCGGCGAATACCCCATCATCGCCCGCAAGCCCGCCGCCGATATCTACGACATGGAGGCGGAGGACACGGTTCTGCTCGACGGCGATGCCCTCGGCGAGGCAGAGGCGTATTTCCGCTTCGGTACCGTCTCACATTCCCCCGATCATCGCTATGTTGCCTATGCCACCGATACCCAGGGGAGCGAGTATTACACGATCAGGTTCCGTGACACCGAAACCGGCGAAGACCTGCCCGACACCCTTGAGCGAACCTATGGCTCATTCGTGTGGGCCGCCGACAGCGAGACAATTTTCTGGGTCGAGCGCGACGACAACAGCCGGCCCGTCGCGGTGAACCGCTACACGCTCGGCGGCGACGGATCGGTGGAAGTTTACCGCGAGGCCGATCCCGGCTTTTTCGTCGGGGTCGGCAAGAGCCAGTCCGACGCTTTGGTTTTCATCAGCGCCAATGATCACACCACCTCGGAACACTATTTCCTGCCAGCAGACGACATCAGTGCCGAGCCGGTTCTGATCGCAGCCCGTGAACCGGGCATCGAGTACGCCCCCGAGCACTGGAATGACGCGCTCATCATCTCCACCAACGCAGACGACGCGGTTGATTTCAAATTGGTCACTGCGCCTCTCGCAGCGCCCGGCAAGGACAACTGGACCGATCTCGTCCCGCACCGTCCCGGCACGCTGATCCTCGGCATGGAAGCCCTCAGCGGTCATCTCATCCGCCTGGAACGCACCGATGGCCTGCCAACGATCATCATTCGGGCCCGCGACACTGGGGAGGAAACGGAGATTTCCTTTGATGAACCCGCCTACGACCTTGGCATCTCGACGGGCTATGCCTTCGATACAACGACTTTCAGGTTCGACTACGCTTCACCAACGACGCCCGACGCGGTCTACGACTATGACCTAAGCACCGGCGAGCGGGCCCTGCGCAAGACCCGCGAAGTGCCGTCGGGCCATGACGCAAGCCATTACCTCACCGACCGGATCATGGCGCCCGCCCATGATGGCGAAGCGGTTCCGGTAACCCTGCTCCGCCACAAGGACACCCCGATCGACGGCACGGCGCCGCTCTTGCTCTATGGCTACGGGTCCTACGGCATCACAATTCCGGCTGACTTTCGAACGTCCCGGCTCAGTCTCGTCGATCGCGGCTTCATCTACGCCATCGTCCATCCCCGCGGCTCCATGGCGAAGGGCTACCAATGGTACCTCGATGGCAAGCTCGAAAAGAAGGAAAACACCTTCAAGGACTACCTTGCGGCCGGGCGCCACCTGGTCAGCGAAGGCTACGGCTATGAAGGCGGCGTCGTCGGATTGGGTGGGTCGGCCGGTGGACTGCTGATGGGGGCCGCCGCGAACATGGACCCGGACTTGTTCGCCGCCATCATCGCCGCTGTCCCGTTCGTGGACGTGATCAACACCATGTCCGATGAAACCCTGCCCCTGACCCCACCCGAATGGCCCGAATGGGGCAACCCCCTCACCGATCCCGAGGCCTACGACACGATCCTGGCCTACAGCCCCTATGACCAGGTAGCTGAACGGGCATATCCGGCGATGCTGATCACCGGAGGCCTCTCGGATCCGCGCGTGACCTATTGGGAACCGGCGAAATGGGCGGCGAAACTGCGCCACGAAGCACCCGATGCCGGCCCCTACTTCCTTCGCATCAACATGGAAGCAGGCCATGGCGGCGCCTCTGGCCGGTTCGAGGGGCTCAAGGAAACAGCGATCGAGTACGCCTTCGCCCTCTCGGCCGTTGGGAAGGCGGACGGACTGGATTGGTAGCGCCTGTCTGACAAATACTCGCCAGTCCGCAAATCGCCCCATTCTTCCGCCTGCTTCGCCCCAGTTCAGCCCAAGCTGTGCTATAGCATGATGGTAACGCAACAGAACGGGATGGAGGCTGTCGGGTGAGCGTGGCACAGAAGATCGGCTGGGCAATTGCTGCAGCGCTGCTCGCGCTGGTCCTTTATGCCGCCGATGGGTATCGCGATGCTTTGCGCGATGCCCCCCGCCTCAAGACCCTTGCCAATGTCATAATCGAGGATGGTCGTGGGCCCGACAGCCTGGAGCCGTGGCAACTGGAAGCCTACCTCCAGGTTGAAGATCCCGCCTTCTTCGACCATTCAGGGGTCGATCTCAGCTCCCCCGGCGGCGGGGCCACCACGATTTCCCAATCGCTGGCCAAACGGCTGGCGTTCAAGGACTTCCGGCGAGGCATCGGCAGGATCCGGCAGACCGCGTATGCTATCGCCCTGGAGAACGAACTCGACAAGACTGAAATCCTCGCCCTTGCCCTCGACCTTGCCCCCATGGGCCCCAAGGATGGTCAATGGATCACGGGCGTGCACACGGCCAGCCAAGCCTTTTTCGCCAGTCCCGTCGCCGACCTTGATCGCCGAGACTATTTATCGCTCATCGCCGTAATGATTGCGCCGGGCGACCTTCGGGTCAGCGCACCTGACCTCGCGCTGGAACGCCGCGTTGCGCGGATCGACCGTTTGATCCGTGGCGAGTGCGTGCCGACGAGCAATAGCGATATCTGGTTGAACGGTTGCAGCGGCTCCTGAAGCCAGTCCAGCGCAAGTTGTCAGCATTGGCGGAAGCGCGCTAAACGGCTTGTCCCGGGCCGCGATAACGCATGGCCACATCACAGCGCGCATACCGGCTTCCGAACAGGTTCATGATCTCACCATCATGGACAAATCCCAGTTTCTCGTAGAGATGGATGGCAGGGGCGCACGCCGTGTTTGTGACCAGATAGAGCTTTTCGAGAAAGCCCCGCGCCCGGGCGACTTCAAGTACCGCTCTTAGCAGGAATTCGCCGACCTTGGCGTCTCGCGCCACTTTAAGAACGCCCATTTTCGTCAGTTCGATGAAGCCATGGTCGTCAGGTTGTAACGCACAGGTGCCCACAATCCCCAACCCGCCAACGGCTACGAACAGGACGTCTCCCCCCCGGTCGATGATGGTTTCCCGGGGATTTGATAGAACATGCCGGTCGTGGTCCTCTAGAACGAACATGTCCTCAATCCACTCGGCGTTGATCGTGTAGAACAATGGTGCCAAATCATCGCGGTAAGGCACAATCTCCCGCGCATCGGCCCTCACCCGGGCCAGCAGGGACTGCTCAGATAAACGCGCCTCCACCTGGGACAGTTGGGCCAGGAAATCGCCCGAAAGTCCCGTGAAAAGGTCCCTGGCCGCCGCATCGACCCTGGGCCACATGGCCCGTTTCATCCTGGCGACCAGCGCTTGCCCGGCCTCGCTGAGGGATATCAGCTTCTGCCGTTTGTCATCGCGCGACGGGGTCACAACGACCAGTCCCGAGGCGACAAGATCTGAAATGGCGCGCGTCATGGCCGGTTGGCTGATGCCGACAGCCGCAACAGCGGCGTTCACAGTAAGGGGACCATACCGATCAAGTGCGGCAATGACCGGAAACTGGCCCGGCTGGAGCGGCTCACCACTCTCCGCATGGATCACGGCTGCATCCGACAGCAAGCGCTCCGCCAGGCGTTTCACCCGGCTCCCCAATCCCAGATGACCAATGTCGGCTAGCACGTCGCCACTCATTCCATACCCCTTTATATAAATAGGTATGTAAATTTCAGGCGAGCCTTGTGTCAATCGGTCAAAAGAAAAGGCGCCCCGGCAGGGCGCCCATCAATGGTTTTGGACCTGTGAGCCCTGACGTGGGCCCTAATGCCCCAACGGCGCGGTCAGCTTCGCCGCCAACCCTTGGTAACGCGAGCGGCGCGATGCCCGCCCTAGCTGGCGCGCGCCACGCACACCTCATCGGCGGCGAACGCCGCTTTGGCTTCTTCGACCCGGGCCTCAACTGTCGAGCAGGTCTCAGGCAATTGCGCCTCGCCGAGCACACGGATCTGATCGCAAGCCTTTTTCTCGTTTTCCTTTTCCAGGACGGCGCTTTGCAAATCGAAGCACCTGAGCGCCACGGCCGTGCCATCCTCTGAGTCCATGAAGGCCAACCAGCCCCGGCCACCCCGGCTGTTGGCGTTGCGGAACGCCTCGCGGGCGCCGGCGCGATCCTCGCGTTCGTAGCGGGACTGACCGATCAGGACCCATGCCGCGCCGCGATCGTTCAATCCGCCGGCGTCGAGCGCCTTTGTCATGGCCTCTTCGGTTTTTTCCCATTCCTGGAGTTCGGCGTAGGACCGGCCCAGCCGCTCATACATCTTGCCGCCGCCGCCCGCTTGGGCCGCCTGTTCGATAATCGGAATGGCGCGCTCGAACTCCCGTGCCACCTGGTACAGGTTTACCAGCAATTCCATTTTCTCAGGCGTCCGGGCAATGCGCCCTGCGTTCATCTCCTTTTCCAGGGTCTTTGCGGCCGCATACGGGACATCGAACTCGTTGTAGAAGTTCACGACGCGCATCAACTCGTCTTCCTCGGTCAACATGCCGGACAGGTACATCGCTTTCTGAATCTCGAAAGCAGACCGCATATCGTCCGCGCGGGAATAGTCATAGGCAATGGCATCCCAGATCGAGCGATCGGTGGGGTCGCGCTCCAGCAGGGTCTCCAGCAACTGTGCCTTTTTCCCCAACTGACCCGTGCGATCGTAGAGCAGGATCAGGAAATCGTAGACCTGCCGTTCGGCTTCGGGGCCATCGGCGGAAAACACGCGCTCGGCATAAGGCAGGGCCTTATCGTACTGGTCGTCCTGCTGGTACAGCACCGCCAGTTGCCAGTTCTGATCCCGGGTCGGTGTCGCGCCGGCAGCGATCCAGCGCTCCATGAAGCTGAGGGCTTTGTCCCGGTTGTCACTTTGCAGGTAGAGCAGCGCGGTCTGGTAAAGAACGCCTTGAACGTCATTGGGCGCGATCAGGTTGCGGTCGATCGCGGATTCCATGTCCCGCGCAGCGCCTTCATAATCGCCAAGCTCAAATTTGATCGACGCGCGTAGGCGGGTAATGATCCCCTCTTCGTAGCAGTTCTTCTCAAGCTCTGCGACCTTGGCCAATTCTGCTTGAGCCGCCTGGGGGTTTTCCTCATTCCGCAGGAAATTGTCGGCATTGAGGAAGACCTGTCCAATTCTCGACGTCATCTGCGTCTCGGTACAGGGCGCCTGCGCCGAAGCACTACCGAACGCCAAAACCGTGGAGATGGCGACAAGGGCGCCTGCTTTGGACACGGAAGAGATCATGATCAAATTTCTCCTAGGTTTCGCCTGCGAAGGGGGCCTGGCTTTGGCCCCCTGTCTTGGGAAGCAACAAAACGCCTACTCCGCCATTTGATAGATAAAGGGGTACACAACACCCCGACGTTCAACCGCAACGCCGTTCACGATTTTTGGAGCAAATTCCGCCCGGCTCGCATCACGCTCCGCTGCCCGCTTGAAAATATTGTCCGTGCACTCGGCTTCCACATTGTAAGGCCGGCCCCGCACATCAACGTCAAGGCGGACATCGCACGAGCCTTCAATCCCCCGCTCGGCTGCGCGCTGGGGATAGGTTTGCGTTGGAGGGCGGATCGGTTGGGCGTCCCGATCGGACACTGACACATTGCCCAGTGACATGGTATCAAGCCGGGCAAAGTTCACGTCCGTGGGTGCGGCACCGCTGATATTTGCCGCGGGAAGGTCGATATCCGACTTCCGGGTCGCCAGTTTCGGCGGTGGTGGGGGCTTGTTCGCCGCATCAAGCTTCCGCACCTTACTCCGCTGGGTGCGACGGACGTCCTGGCTATCCTGTTCAGGTGTGATGGCCTCAAGCACCCGCGGCGGCGTCTCATCGGGTTCTTCGAAGTTCTGGCTGATTGCCAGCCGCATGAAATGGAAGAGGCCGAGCACCACGAGTATGGCGATGGGCATGCCTATCCCGAGGCGGATGAAAGGGTTTGTCAGCATGGCGTCTTCCTCCTGATCCTAGTCCAGCGCAGTCGAAACATTCACGACCGTCGCCGCATCGGCAGACTTGATCGTTTCCATCAGGCCTATCAACACTTCCGCGCGCGACTTGTTATCGGCCTGGACGACGATCTCGCCCTTTGGATTGTCCTTGCGAAGCTCCTTGAGCGTGAACTCGACTTCGTTCGGGTCAATCTTCCGCTTGTCGATGTAGATGTCGCTCTCGGCGTCAATCGCCACAAGGATGGCGAGTGGTTTGACGAAGGCGTCGGTTTCCACATCGGTGCGGTTGATGTCGACGCCCGGCTCCTTGATGAACTGGGCTGTGACAATAAAGAAGATAAGAAGAATGAACACAACGTCCAGCATTGGCGTGAGATTCACGTCCTGATCGTTGTTCCCGTTCGCCCCGGCCCGTGCACGTCTTGCCATGGTGTCTCTCTCCTATTGCCGCGCGCTCAAGAGCACATTCACCGGCGTCGCCTGGGCTGCATAGGCCTTGTCGCGAATAGCCACGATGATACCGTTTTCCGCATCGGGATGGGCCTGAATGATCACGGCGCTTTCGGGGTTTTCAGCTTTTAGCCGTTCGATATTCGGCCGCACTGACCCGATGTCCGCGGCCCGGCCGTTGACCCGGATCAGGCCCTCTTCATTCACATAGATCTGAATAGTCGGCTGGGGGTTCTGCGGCTGATTGGGCGGCGGTGGTGGTGGCGGCGGCTCAAGGCCGATCGCCCGCTCCTGAACGAAGGTTGCGGTGACGATGAAGAAGATCAGCAGGATGAACACCACGTCCAGCATGGGCGTGAGGTCCACATCAGCCTCCTGGGGGCGTCTTAAAGCGCGTCCACGCATCAGCGGACCTCCATCGAATCTTCGACCTGCTGGACAAGTCGGTTCACCTTGCGGTCCATCCCCGAGGTGAAGATGATACCGGAAATGGACGCAACCATGCCTGCCATGGTCGGAATGGTGGCGCGGGACACGCCGGCCGCCATGGCCTTGGCGTCCGCCCCATCCGTCAACGCCATGATGTCGAAGACCGAAACCATGCCCGTCACGGTTCCCAAAAGCCCAAGCAAGGGCGCCAGGGCCACGAAAACCTTCGCAATGGCCGTGAACGCTTCGGCCTTCTGACGCACTTCGGACACCAACTTGTCCCGGATCCAAGAGGCGTACTTCGAGGACTTGTCCGCCCTGGCATTCCACTCATCAATGGCCCGTTGGGCAATCGTATCGTGGGAAAAGCGGAAGTAGAAAATCCGCTCCAGAATGAACAGCCACATGAAGAACGTCGCCGGCAGAATGAAGATCACAAGGATCGGTCCACCCCGGTCGAGGAACTCCTGTAGTTCACCAAATCCCATCGGGATTCTCCAATCTCACTAGAGTGGGGTGGCCGTTAGGCCATACCCCGACCAGAGGCTTCCGCCCGCTCTGCAACCAGACCGGCCGCTTGCTCGTCCAGCACTTGCTGATTGCTCCGTGCCATCGCCGACGCGACCGCATGCAGCAGGATCAGCGGAATGGCAGCGACCAGACCCAGCACCGTGGTGACGAGGGCTGTCGAGATACCGCCAGCCATGAGCTGGGGATCGCCGGCACCGTAGATCGTGATTGCGGTGAAGGTGATGATCATGCCGATCACCGTACCGAGGAGTCCAAGGAGCGGTGCAACCGCCGCAAGGACCTTCACGATCTCATTGAACCGCTCGATCTTCGGCGCTTCCTTGAGGATGGTCTCGTCAAGCTTCAGTTCCAGCGTGTTGAGATCGTCATTCTTGTTCTGCTCATAGGCTTCGAAAACCCGGGCGAGCGGGTTAGCGGTGCCGGCCTGGCGCGATTTCGCGGTGGAGCGCATGGAATTGCCCATAAGGAACAGGCTGACAATCTTGAACAGCGCCAGCGCCACACCGATCGGCAGCAGAATGTAGAAGATCAGGAAGCCAACCGGGCCGCCCTGACCGAGCCGGTCGCCCATGCTTGGCAGGTCGCCGAGAATACCGAACAGGTTGCCCTTCGAGGGATCGACCGGTGCGCGAACCACCTGGTCAGGCCCCGCATTGATCAGCGATGACATCGCACCAGAGAATTCACCGCGGGGCTGGCGGCCGAACGCTACGAGTTTTGGCGTTCCGCCTTCCGGTGTCACAACCTCCACGAAATCCGTGCCGTCGGTCGTCGCTGCCGTGAAGACACCGATCCGCATGATCTCGACGTCCTGGTTCTCACCTTGAGGGCCAATGTTGGAGACATTGGCCGTGAATGCAGTGACCTCCGACTGGGCGATCATTTCCTGCAGGATCGCCTTGGGCAGGCTATCAAGGTCCGATCGTGTCGGCAGCGTCCGCGCCTGGGCAATGCCAGACAATTGTTCAACGCGGCCAGGATACTGGAAGTTCGCAAAGCTTTCACGGATCTCGGGCATGGTTTCGCCAGCCGCCGTCCGGAACTGGCCAAGCAGTTCAGAGAAATCGCCGGCCTGGGTTTCCAATTCCGCCTGGAGTGCACCAAGCTCTTCCTCATTGGCGTCAAACTCGGCGCTGAGCGCTTGGCCTCGGCCTTCAAGGGCCGCCAGTTCCTGCCTGGCGCCGGCCAGGATATTTGCCTGCTCTTGGCGAGCCTGCTGGAATTCGCGGAGACGGGCCTGGTTTTCAGCCGACAGTTCTTCGGAATCCTGGCGGACGCGATCAAGCACGTCGCTGAGCGACTGGGCACTGACCGGCGCCGCAATCGCCAGGGTCGAAAGGCCAAGCACCGCTGCGGTGCCAAGGGCCTTGAGGGATTTGATAATCGTCATCTATTGAACCTCAAATTACGCTGGCGGCCGCTACTGGACCGAGAATTTCTGGACGGGGCCGAACAGCACTTCCTGCTGTTTCTTGCCAGACGCCACGCGAATGGCCTCGCGGACATCGCCGATCATGTTGCCCGGCAACGGTTGCCATTCGCCTGCCGCCCGGTTGTAGAACTGGCCTTCCCGGTTTTCAGGATCGATCCACACCAGGGCCACCCGGCCGTACTGGAAATAATCGACGGTCTTGGTGGCATCGCCAACCTGGACATCCTCGGACCAGGTATCGATCGTACGCCCGTACTCCATCTCGTTCTGGTAGGCTTCGATGATCAGGCGATACCGTTCAGCCGTGGAAACCTGCGGATCCTCCATGGCTGCATCGAGCCCATCAAGACGAATCTGACGATCTGACTGCTTGAACGGCAGATCGGCCGCCACGAACGCCTTCAGGTCGGTGATCATGTCGAGCAGCATCGGAATGGTCTGGGCCGTAATCTCATCAACCCGGCCAAGCTGGTCCGTCAGGGACTCGATCTCACGCTGCTGGCTTTCCACGACCTTTTCCTGCTGGCGCGCAAACAGCTCGGCGGCATCGCGGCGCTGCAGCACGGACCGGTACTCGACCACCATGTCTGACCGCTCATCATCGAGCTGGTTGATCTGGGCCTGGATCCGCTCGGCCTGCCGGGTCGCCTCCTGGCCCGTTTCGAGCGCCTGGCGAAGCTGCGCTTCCGCCGGCACGGTTGCTGCCATCATCAGCGCTGCGGCGATCGCGCCACGGGCTGGTGTCAGGAAAGTTCTCATGAAATGCCTCTCACTCTGCGCAGGTCGTGGCCCTCTTCGCGGGACCCCGAAAAAACATTGTCTGGCCGCCGAAGCGGCACTTGTGTGGTGGGGGACAAACACACATGTCCCTAGTCACGGAGGCGGGCAGTTTGCCCTGTTCCTCCCCGGTTTCTCTTGCGGGGCGTGTTCGCCCTCTTGTTCCCTGCATTGAACCGGCCCCCCGGTCCGCGCATGCCTGCGCCCAACGGGCACGCGGCCCGAAGACGCTATCAACTGCGTTCCCGTTATTCAACACAGATCATACTCTATTTCGAAATTGCAGCTCAGATGACGGCTTGGCAACATAGTAAGTGCAGATGCCCGAATGTTGGGCGCCGTCTTCAACCCGGAGGACGGGGAGTGGCTGGGGCACCAGGATTCGAACCTGGGAATGGCGATACCAAAAACCGCTGCCTTACCGCTTGGCGATGCCCCAACGAAGCTCGGCTGCATACCGAACACACTTCTGAGTGGCAACATATGATTTGCATCCGGCGGGTTTCCAAGGCCTCGTCAGTTCGCCGCACACATTTAGCTCTTTACTCACGGCTGTAGTTTACCATATCATTTATCGATATTCGATAGGTGCCGAAAACAAGGAGTGCGCCCCCGTGAAAATCTTCCTCCTGTCGCTGGCCGGCGCGTTCGCGGCTCTGCTGCTATTCTTCGTCGGCGGCTTCTTTGCCATCGCCGGCATTGTCGGCGTCGCCTCCGCTGCAGACCCCAAGCCTGATAACATTGTCCTCACGCTCGACCTGCGGGAGGACTTCGCCGACCAGGCGCCGCCAGTCGGATTTGCCGCGTTTTCGGGCCAGGTCGGATTCATCGATATCATGACCCGGCTTGAAAGCGCTCGCTCTGACGATGCGGTTAGCGGACTATATATAAGAGCGAACGATTTCGGCGTTGGCAGTGCGCGCGCTGAGGAGCTTCGCGATGCCATTCGCGACTTCAGGGCATCGGGCAAGTTTGTTATCGCGCACAGTCAGGGGTCTCCCCTCAACGCCGGCGCCTCCAGTCTCCGTTCCGTGAGCGCCTCCGACGAATTGTGGATGCAACCGGGAACGGAGATTTCCGTCTCGGGGGTCGCGTTCGAAACCATCTTCCTCAAGGGTCTGTTTGATCGGCTTTCCGTGTCTGCCGAGATCGAGCAGTTCTACGAGTACAAGAATGCGCCAAACGTCTACAAGAACGACTCCTACACTGAGCCCCACCGCGAAGCGATGACGGCGCTGGCGCAGGATCTGTGGTCTGTTTCGACCCGCGATATTTCCGATGATCGCTCGCTGCCGCTAGCTCAACTCACCGCATTGCTCGAAGCAGGCCCGGTCCCTGCCGAGGCAGCGCTTGAGTCCCGGCTTGTCGACAAGCTCGGCTGGCCAGCCGATGCTGAGCGAGCCGCCCTGGAGCGGGCCGGCGAAACGGCCGAACTCATGGCGATCGCCAGCTATACTGCCCCGGTCGCGCCGGCGCGGGCGCCGATGATTGCCGTTGTTGGCGGGGAAGGCGGGATCGTTTCCGGCTATGCCAACCAGGACCTCTTCTCCAACACCGTCGGTTTCGGATCGGACACCGTTGCGGCAGCCATCCGTGAAGCCGGCGACGATGACCGGGTTCAAGCCATCGTGTTTCGCGTCGACAGCCCCGGGGGCTCGGCAACGGCGTCCGACCAGATCTGGCAGGCCGTCGAAGCCGCCCAGGCCAAGGGTAAACCCGTCATCGTCTCCATGGGCTCGGTTGCCGCATCGGGCGGCTACTACGTCTCCGCCGGCGCTGACCACATTGTGGCGAGTGAGACAACCATCACCGGCTCGATCGGTGTCTTCGGCGGCAAGTTTGCCGTTGCCGACGGCCTGGAAGAGATCGGTGTGACCTCGGAGACCATCACCGTGGGCGGCACCTATGCCGACGCCTGGGGAACCGAAGCGTTCGCAGATGATGAACGTGCCCTCCTCCGCGACGCGCTGGCACGGACCTATGACCGCTTTATCGGCATCGTCGCAGAAGGTCGCGACCTGACCCGCGACGAAGCCGATGCCCGCGCCCGCGGCCGGGTGTGGAGCGGGCAGGATGCGCTGGGTCTGGGCCTCATCGACAGCCTGGGCGGGTTCCGCGATGCCATAGAACGGGCGAAGGAACTGGCGGACATCGACCCAGAGACCCAGGTGCGCCTGCTCTACTATCCAGAACGCCGCGAGGGCTTCGAGGCGTTGGACGGTTTCCTAGCGTCAACCGGCGACACCACCGAAACACTCGCCCTGGTCTCGGCCCTGGCCAACAACCCGCGCTTCCGCGCGCTCGCCAGTGATGCCGCTGCCCTGAACTCCGGCGAAGTGCAGGCGCGGATGCCATCCTTCACCGAGCGGTAGCATCCGACAACCCTGGTGCCGAAAGCAAACGGGGAGAAGAGGCCAGTCCGGCAGGATTGGCCTTTTTCGTCTGCCGTGTCGGGACGTTGCCGCCGTTTACCCCTCTTCCGTCAAGGTCGAGCGATACGCGCTGAATGTGACGTCGGGGGTCTCGCCGAGCGCGTAGGCGACATAGTTCCGGAGCGCTTCGGTCACCGCCGTCCCCGACCCCGTCAGGTCGGCCGGGGAAATAGTAGGGCCGAAGGTCGCCGCAAACGATGAGCGCCGCTTGTTCAGCAATTCGTGGAACAGGGTGATATCTCGCAATTCGCCGTTCATGCGCGCGAAGAAATAGTAGAGCCGGGAATTCCGCGCCCGCAGGTTCAATGGAACAATGGTGGCGTTCTGCTTCTTCGCGAGCCCGACCACGGTAGAGAACCACTCCCGCTCGAGTAAAACGCCATCCTGCAACTGGGCCAGTTTCCCGGACGGGAAAATGACAACACATTTCTCCTGGGCAAACGCTTCGCCGGCCTGGCGCAGCGTTTCACGCGTATTCGCCGGA
>JBCBKE010000076.1:0-13663 GCA_038522375.1 Pseudomonadota bacterium | reverse complement strand
CCGACACGGAACTGGTCAGCCTGACCGAACGCACGGCCCTGCGGACCGAACTGGTGATCGAGGAACTGGCCGAGGGTCTCTTCGCTCCAACCGCGCGGGATGGAACGGTCGTTGGTCCCGTCCAGCGGGATGGGCTCTGGATTGTCGCGCGGGTGAACGCGATCCTCCCAGGGGATCCGTTCCCGTTCGAAGATGTCAGAGAAACGATCTTCGAGGAGTTTGCGGCGTCTGAAGCGGAAGGGCTTTACTTCAACGCCGCGACCGAGCTGGACCGGTTGATCGGTGCCGGCTTTACCCTCAAGGAAATCGCAAGGGAGCTGGGCGTGCCGGTCATGCGGCGGCTCCCCATCAGCCGGTCGGGCATCACCGAGAACGGCCTCGCCTATCTCGGTCTCACCGATGCGCCCGACTTGCTGGAGGCCGTGTTCGAGCTCCCGACCGATGTGGTGAGCGATCCTGTAGAATATCGGGATAACGCGACGCTTCTGGCTGAAGTCCGCAGCATCGCGGAGGCCTACACCCCTGCACTGGACACGATCCGGGACGAGGTGACCGCGGCTTACCAGTTGAACGCGACGGTTGACGCCGTTCAGGCCTATGCCGACGCACTGAAGGCGCGTGTCGTGGCGGGCGAAATCGATTTTGCCGAGGCGGCAGAGGCGGCTGGCCGGGCCTTGACCGTGGCGCCCCAGTCAATCTCCCGCGCAAACTACGAGATCGGCCTGCCAGAAGCAGCCGTGCAGGGCGTGTTCTCATCGAATGAGGGCGATGTCGTCGTGGTCCCCGGTCCCGAACAAGGAGACGTGACGCTGGTCAGCGTCGATCGGATAATCCCGCCAAGCGAAGAGGATATAAGGGTCCTCAGCGCGGCAGAGCGTCCACGTCTTGCAACCGCCCTCCAGAACGACATCCTGGCGTCGCTGGACAGCGAGGTGCGCGAGGCGGTCGGTTTCGAGGCCGATCCGAACGCGCTGGAGGCCTACAAGGCCTCGATCCTCACCCCCCAATGATGGCTGCCACCCACTAATGGCTGACTCGGGCGCTTCCCCACGGGCCAGGCTGATCGTTCGCCACCGGATCGGCGACGTTGAAACTCCGGTTGGCGCAACCCTGAAGATCGGCCCTGACCGGCCTGGCACGTTCCTGTTCGAATCGATCCACGGCGGCGAACGCCTGGGACGGTACTCCTTTGTCGGGCTCGATCCCCTGCGGTGGTTCCGCGTCCGGGATGGCGTGGCTGAGACGGGCGCGGCCATGGACTTCTCCGATGCCGCACCCGCGGGTCGCCACACCATAGACGCGCTGCGAGCCTTTGCGGCAGGCGCCCGGGCCGAAACCAGCCAAGCGCTGCCGCCAATGGCGTCGGGCGCGTTCGGCTATATCGGCTATGACATGATCCGCCATTTTGAGCCGGTCGAGATCACCGCCCCTGATGCCCTCGGTGTTCCCGAAGCATTGCTGGTCGTTCCGGCGGTCATTCTGATCTTCGACCACCTCTACCAGGAACTCCTGCTGGTGGCCCGCGTCGAGGACGGAGACGACGCGGCCGCCAATCTCGCCCTGGACGCCCTCGAGCGAACCCTCGATGGCCCACCGCCCCTGACACCGGGTGGCGACGCCGCCGCGGATGCAATGGCGTTCCAGTCCAACACAACCAAGGATCGCTATTTCAACATGGTCGATAGCGCCAGGGCCTACATCAAGGCCGGCGACATCTTCCAGGTCGTCCCCAGCCAGCGCTTCTCGGCGCCCTACAACCGGCAGTCGATTTCCATGTACAGGGCCCTGCGCGGGCTGAACCCGTCAGCTTTCATGTTCCACATGGCCATGGGCCCCGTCACGCTTGTCGGCTCCAGCCCCGAAATCCTCGTTCGGGTCCGCGATGGCCGCGTTGCCATCCGTCCCATTGCCGGCACTCGCCCCCGCTCCGGCGATCCTGAGGAAGATGCCCGCCGCGCCGCCGACCTCCTGGCGGATCCAAAGGAGTGCGCCGAGCACCTGATGCTGCTTGACCTTGGCCGAAACGATGTGGGCCGGGTGGCCGCCTACGGCTCGGTCACTGTCACCGAGCAGTTCATCGTCGAACGCTATTCCCACGTCATGCACATCGTCTCCCATGTGGAAGGCGACCTGCGCGACGGGCTCGACGCCGTCGATGCCCTCTTTGCAGGCTTTCCCGCCGGGACCGTTTCCGGCGCCCCCAAGATCCGCGCCATGCAAATTATCGATGAGCTGGAGCAGAGCCGCCGGGGCATTTATGGCGGCGCAGTCGGCTATTTCGGCTGGAACGGCGATCTCGACACCTGCATCGCCCTGCGCACCGCCCTGATCAAGGATGGCGAGGTCCATATCCAGGCCGGCGGCGGGGTCGTGCTCGACAGTGTGCCGGAATATGAGTTCGACGAAACCGTCCATAAGGCCAACGCCCTCAAGCGCGCCGCCCAGCATGCCGCCAGGTTCGAGTTCGACCAATGAGCAAGCCGCACATCCTCGTCATCGACAATTATGACAGCTTTACCTGGAATCTCGTCCACTTCCTCCACGATGTGGGCGCCGTCACCGAGGTGGTCCGGAACGACCAGTTGGCCGCCGCCGACGCCCTGAACCAGGGCGCCGACGGCATTCTCCTGTCGCCGGGCCCCTGCACGCCGAACGAAGCCGGCATCTGTCTTGATGTGGTGACCCAGTCGCCCGACGATCTTCCCCTGCTTGGGGTCTGCCTCGGCCACCAGGCCATCGGCCAGGCCCTGGGCGGCACGGTCGCAACCGCAAAGGACATCCGCCACGGCAAGCTGTCCGAGATCCGCACGACCCAGGAGGGACTGTTTGCAGGCCTTCCCGAACGCTTCGACGTGGTGCGCTACCACTCCCTCGCGGTCCTCGCCCCGGACCTGCCCCAGTCGCTATGCGTCGATGCCGAAACCGCCGACGGCGAGATCATGGCCGTCCGGCACGTCACCCGGCCCCTGTTCGGCCTCCAGTTCCACCCCGAATCCATCGCCACGGCGCATGGCCATGCGGTGCTGAAGAACTGGCTCGGCGTCATCACCCGACAGCGTCACCAGTCCTAGAGCGCCGCGTTCTCAAATGGAATCGGCGCGCCGCTTCAAGTCCTTGTCTTGACGCGCTTCCGAACGGAGAACCGGTGCCCACTTCTCCTGGAAGCGCTATAGAACGCTTTCGTCTTTGACGGAATCGGTCGTCGGTTTTGTCTCGCTCGCGGCAATTTGGCGTTGCCAAACGCCTCTGCATTTGGAGCGAGGAAATGGGGCGGCCTGACCGGCCGGCAGGCCTTGCCCGCCAACGTGTTTCCGCCAATGCCTGAAACGCCCTAGAACCGGAACGTATTGCCTATCCTGAAGACAGCCTGCGTCTGGATCGATTCGAAGTTCCGCCGAAAGTCGTCACCCTCGATGATTGCGCCATGGCCGAGGGAGAAGAAGACCTCCGTTTCCGGCCGGATCTCCCAACGCAGGCGCCCGAAGAAAGACAGGCTGTTGCTGATATTGTCGTATTGGGTCTGGGTCGTGATGGACAGATCGGGCGAAAAATTCAACACCGTATCAATCGATCCGATCTGCACGACCACATCCCCATTCGGAACGGAAATGTCTTCGCGCGAATAAGACGCCCCAATATCGATATAGGGGTTGGGGCGGATACTCAGCTCAACCGCGGCGGTGGTGGATGAGCCATCAAAGAAGTCTCTGTCCTCGAACTCCAGGGTCAGCCCATAGGGCCGGACGAGGGACGATTGAAAGCGGAGGTTGAAGCCGTCATTGTCGTAGGCGCCGACGGGGATTTCGATTCCCCGCGGCAGGAAGAACGGCACGGTTATCCGCTCCTCATTGTCGAAGACGGTTGCAGTAAACTCATCGGTGGCCTGGGTCTGGAGGCCAAAGTTGACCTGGTTTTCCCGGGTTTCCAGGCGATCATTCAGATCGGTGACGTAGTCGTGGGCTGTGCCCGCCTGCCACCATCGCAGGAACCCACCCGACTGCCGGAAACGGCGCGTCCATGATGCACCATAGTCGCGCGTTCCGGGGCGGTTGACGAACCCGAGCGCGGGACGAAACGTTTCGCCGATCTCCCGGGCTTCCACCACCCACGCCCACGTATCGTTCGGGTATTCAACCCGCAGGCCAAAGGAGTCGTCGTCGTCCACAAGATCGGACGTCGTTCGCTGGTAGAAAAGGTCCGCCTGAAGCAGGCCCGCACCCAGGAAGCTGCCCGTCTGGTAAAGGAAATCGGCCCCGATGAGGCTGTTCTCTGACTGGCCCGTGGGATCGCCCGCCGTGGCAATGAACCCAACCCGCGAACTCGCCAGGACGTCCTTGGTGATCCGGGCCACCGACAGCGTCTGGGCGTCCACCGATCCGGTCTCGGCCGTGCGGGTCGACAGGATCCCCAGTTCCAGGCCGGCCACCTCGCCGCTCAACTTGATTCCCCCATCAATGGTGACGGGGCTGCCATTCACAATCCCGATCCTGCGGGAGAAAAAGGGCTGCCCGTTGGGCGCCCCATTGAAGGTCCGGCCGGCAAACTCGAAGAAGGCGGCATCCTGCAGGAAGAAGTCGCGCGTCTCCGGAAAGAACAGCGAAAACCGGCCCGTATTGATCTGGCGGGCATCCAGTGGCGTGTCCGCAAAATCGGTGTTGAGGGTCAGCAAGCCAGTCAGGCCCGGCGTGAAGCGATAGTAGATATTCGTGCTCGGCTCAAAGGTGACGTCGTCGTCCCGGGGGCGCTCCCAATCCCTTGACCCGATCACCGATGCCAGCGCCTCGATATCCAGTCCGATGCCGCGATTGACGTCCCCGATGCCCTCCAGGCGGCCAGGCCGGGCGAAGCCGAACTTGTTGATGGACTGATCGATGGCTGCCCAGCGGATCTCCTGGTTCCTGTGGGAACGCTCCCGGGTGATCATGAGGCCCCAGCCATCGGCTTCAGGGTCGAAACTGATCGACTGGAATGGCAGGACGATTTCAGCGGTCCAGCCATCCTCGGTCATCTGGCCCGCCGAATCCCAGATCGTATCCCATTCGTCGACAGGCCGCCGATTGGCCTGGACCAGCCGGTCGGCCCGCGCGCCCAGGGCGTTCACGTCAAACCCGAACCCCGTCAGCCCCGTGTCAAAGGGATCGATGTAGAACCGCAGCATGTCATCGCGCCAGACATCGCCATCCCGTTGCAGGATCGTCGCGAAGATGTCCTCCGGTTCGTCCTCGAAGGCGTGGATAGCCACATACAGCGCCCGTTCGTCATAGGCGAGGTAAACCCGCGTTTCGACAGCGGGCGGCCCGACATTCGGTTCGACCTGGTAGAACTCCGAGATGACGGCGGCCCGCTGCCAGACCGGGTCATCCAGTCGCCCATCGATCCGGGGGGCGTCGGCGCGGTCGATCCGAACGGGCGTGACGCTCGGTTGATAGGTGCTGAAGTCCCGCGGCTCCGCCACATCCGCCGATTGCGCCCACGCCAGTGCAGGGCAGGCGACGAGGACTGACCCCAAGACGAACCGATAGACGTGCCCCATGACGCTCCCCTGGCGAGCCAAACGGCCCGCCCTCCCTTCTACTGAGGCGCGACTTTAGCGCGCGACACGGCTGTGGGAATACATCCCGCCCCGCCCTTTCGTCTCAGCAGCCTCACCGACACGTTGTTTTGCAACCGTCGCGACGCGGGAAAGCGCCCGCCCCATGTCCGGCCAACCGTTTCTGTCCCCGATAAAACGCCGGAAACACTGGGCATCGCGAAACCTTGTCCGCCCCCCCTGCCGGTCAGGGCTATAGTGTTCCCATGTCAGGCCATCCCGCCATCCGCGCCGCCTTCGAGACCGTGCCGCCCCACCGGTGGCCAATCCTTGTATGGCAGCTGTTTGTGGTTGGGCTCTGGCTCGAACAGATGCTTCGGCAAGGCAAGCCCCTGCCCCAGCTCTGGGTCCATGAAAGCGGCATGATCTACCGCGTCCCGCCGCAACGCCACTCGCTCTTGGGCGGTACCGTTTTCAGCGACACCGACATCGGCCCGTTGCTGTGGACGGATAAGGCCATCGCCAGGTCCCACGATCCGTCCATCGACGAGATGGCCGTGACGGGTTTCGGATCGTGCCTTGCAACCGACGCAGGCACAGCAGCCGCGATCCCCTCCATCCGCCCGCTGAACGCCGGTCTGGCGCACCACCCGCCGTAAACGCTCGCCCGGAAACCAGCATCAGAACCGCCCAAACCGCGCAGAACCGTCCTGGCCCATGG
This sequence comes from Pseudomonadota bacterium, assembly GCA_038522375.1. Classification (GTDB taxonomy): domain Bacteria; phylum Pseudomonadota; class Alphaproteobacteria; order Caulobacterales; family Hyphomonadaceae; genus UBA5336. The sequence continues at coordinate 7,412 of JBCBKE010000076.1, read as the reverse complement.
CCTCGGCGGGCGCACGTGCAGCCTTCGGTGCAGCGAAGCCGAAAGCGCCACCTCTTCCCACTGGGCGGGTTACCCGTTAACCCGATAAGATGACCGATCAGACCGATCCTGCGCCGGACCTTGCCGCCGCCATAAAGGCGATTGCCCGGCGTGAAGCGTTGGCGCCCCATGCCCTGGAGGCTGCAATCGAGGAACTGCTGACCGGCGCGGCGGCACCCGAACAGGTCGGCGCCTTCCTGGCGGGACTCGCGGTGCGCGGGGAGACGGCGGCGGACCTGATCGCGGGGGCGCGCGTTCTGCGTCGCCATGCCCGGACACTCGCGGTCGAGGGGCCCCTGCTCGATACGTGTGGGACGGGCGGGCTGGCGTGGAAATCGCTGAACACATCGACGGCGAGCGCCATCGTGCTCGCAGCCTGCGGTGTGCGGGTCGCGAAACATGGGAACCGGTCCGTGCCGCCAAAGACCGGCTCGGCCGATGTGCTGGAGGCGCTGGGCGTCAATCTCGATATGGATGAGGGGCGCCAGACACTGTGCCTCGACCAGGCCGGCGTGACGTTCCTCTATGCGCGCAGCCACCACAGCGCCATGCGCCATGTGGCGCCCATTCGCGCCCGGCTCGGCATCCGGACCTTGTTCAACCTGCTCGGCCCCCTCTCCAATCCGGCCGGGGCGAGCCACCAGGTCCTCGGCGTGTTCGACCCGCATTGGATCGACCCCATGGCCGAGGCGCTCCTGGCCCTCGGTATCGAACGGGCTTGGGTGGTGCATGGCCTCGACGGCATTGACGAAGTGTCGATTGCCGGGGCGACGCAAGTGGCCGAGGTACACAACGGCGAAGTGCGCCGGTTCACCGTGACGCCGGAGGATGCGGGCTTGTCGCGGGCGCCGTTGTCTGCCCTTGAAGGCTCTGGTGTGGACGACAATGCAGGGGCCATTGCGATGCTGCTTGACGGGCAGGCAGGCCCCTTCCGCGATACCGTCTGCCTGAACGCGGCGGCGGGGCTGTTGATCCTCGGCGCGGTGCCCGACCTCGGGACCGGCGCTGCGCGGGCAGCGGAGGTATTGGACAGCGGCAAGGCCAGGGCAACGCTGACAGCGCTGGTCAATGCGTCCCATGGGCGGAAGGACTGAACCGTGGTGACGGCCCTCGACAGGATCCTGGCCTACAAGGCCGAAGAGGTAGCAGCCGCTAAACGCGCCACCCCCTTGCGCCAGCTGGACTCCCTGTTGGCTGAAGTCTCCGACCCACGGGGATTTGCAGCGGCCATGGACCAGGCGGTGAAAAATGGCGCGAATGCACTGATCTGTGAGTTGAAACGGAAAAGCCCATCGGCCGGCGATATCCTGCCCGGAGCGGATCCCGTGCAAATTGCGCGGGCCTACGAAGCGGGCGGTGCGGCCTGCCTCTCGATCCTGACCGACGGGCCGAGTTTCGGGGGAAGTCTGGAAGATTTGAGAGCCATCGGCGAGGCGGTGACGTTGCCGCTGCTTCGCAAGGATTTCATGGTCGATCCCTATCAGATCGTCGAGGCAAGGGCGCACGGCGCCGACGCCATCCTTGTGATCATGGCGGCGCTTGACGATGGCGCGGCCCTGGAGATGACCGTGCTGGCGAAGGACCTCGGCATGGATGTGGTGATCGAGGTCCATGATGCCGCCGAGCTTGACCGGGCCTTGACCCTGGACCTGCCCGGGGTGATCGGGATCAACAATCGGAACCTCAAGACGATGACAACCGACCTGGGCGTCAGCGAACACCTGGCGCCCTTGCTGCCCGGAGACCGTGCCTGGATTGCCGAAAGCGGGATCAGGACGACCGGCGATATCAGGCGGCTACAAATGTCCGGCGCCCGACGATTTCTGATCGGGGAGAGCTTGATGGGCGCCCCGAACAGAACCGCTGCCACGCGCGAATTACGCAACGCATAGGAGTTGACCCACAACAGGAACGCGAGTAGAACACTTGTGAACAAAGAGTCCTGCTGGAGGTGCGCCCGTGTTAACGGCCAAACAGAAAGAACTGCTTCTCTTCATCCATGAACGGATCAAGGAAGACGGAGTGTCTCCGTCGTTTGATGAGATGAAGGAAGCGCTGAACCTGGCGTCCAAGTCCGGGATCCACCGGTTGATTACGGCGTTGGAAGAACGGGGATTTATTCGGCGATTGCCAAACCGTGCAAGGGCCCTCGAAGTGGTCAAGCTCCCGGAGTCAGCGACGCCCTCTGCACCGCCAGGCGGCCGTATGCCATTCAGGCCGAGCGTCATATCGGGAGGGCAGGCCGTCGAAGCAGGCGCCAAATCAGTGCCTGTCCTGGGCAAGATTGCAGCCGGGGTGCCGATTGCAGCGATCCAGCACGAGCAGGACCGTATTTCAGCGCCCTTGGACCTGCCCGATAATGACGAACATTTCGCGCTTCAGGTTGAAGGCGAATCCATGATCGAGGCCGGGATTCATGATGGCGACCTCATCATCCTCAAGCGGACCGATGATGCGAGCAATGGCGATATTGTGGTTGCGCTGATCGATGAGGAAGAAGCGACCTTGAAGCGCATCCGCCGGAAAGGCGCCTCCGTGGCGCTAGAGGCGGCGAACCCGGCCTTTGAGACACGCATCTTCGGACCAGATCGGGTTCGCATCCAAGGTCGGCTCGTCGCACTCATCAGGCGCTATGACTAAAGCCAGTTAGAGGCGAACGGGATAATCATCGAACGAACAGTCGCTCTGGAACAGGTATCCGGAGCGACGGTCCGGGGACGAGGGGAAGACTGGCGCTTTCAGCATTGGGCGGCGCCATGTCCAGAGGGTCAGGGGCCTGGGGATCAGGGGCCGCTTTCAGCGGCTCAGGGCTTGGCAGGCTGTTGCCGCCCTGACTGCGATCAATGGAGGCAGCTCAATGCCGACAGGCTGTGCGATACTGACCTGGGCCGCCTCCAACGTGACGCAGAGGTGTCAGAGTTGGGCGAGCAGATAGTCGGCGCTGGAAACCTCGAATGCAGGCCCGTCCTCGACATTGAGTTGGGCGACGGTGCCGTCCTTGATCAGCATTGAATACCGCTGGGAGCGATGGCCCATGCCGAAACCGGACGCGTCCAGCTCCAGACCGATGGCCTTCGCAAACGCCCCGTTCCCATCGGCCAGCATACGCACAACGGTTCCGGCACCGGACTGCTCCGCCCAGGCACCCATCACAAACGCATCGTTGACCGATGTGCAAACGATCTCATCGACGCCCTTTGCGTTGAGATCGCCGGCCTTCTCCACAAACCCGGGGAGGTGTTTTGCAGAGCATGTGGGCGTGAAGGCGCCCGGCACGGCAAACAGGGCAACAGTTTTTCCCGCAAACACATCAGCAGTGGAGCGCGGAACCGGCCCGTCAGCGGTCATTTCCATAAAGGTCGCATCCGGTAGCTTGTCGCCCGCTTTGATGGTCATCGTGGTTCTCCGTGTTCGAGGTTCGATACCATGATAGGGCGAATGTCAGCGGAATTCGAGCCTGACCCTTGCCAATAATCGGCGAATAGCCGAGCCTCTGCCAATAGGGGTGTAGAGAGATGACGACTGACCTGACCGGAAAGCTCCTGATCGCGATGCCCAGCATCGGGGACCAGCGGTTTTCACGCTCCGTCATTCTGGTTTGCGCCCACAATGAGGACTATGCGATGGGGATTGTCGTCAACAAGCCCTTCGGCGATCTCTCCATTCCAGAACTGCTGGAACAACTGGACATTCCCATGGACAGCGACCTGCCATCAGGCACGATCCTGGATGGCGGGCCCGTGGGGAGCGATCGCGGGTTTGTCCTCCACAGCAGCGACTTCTGTTGCGCCGAGGCGACGCTGGCCATTCAGTCCGATTTGTGTCTGACAGCGACCCGTGAAGTGCTCCACGCCATTGCATCGGACGACCGGCCGCGGAACTGGACCCTGGCACTCGGCTACTCAGGATGGGGGCCGGGCCAATTGGAACTGGAGTTGAAGGAGAATGCCTGGCTGGTCGGAGAACCGGATTGGGAAATCCTGTTCGGCAGGGACTTTGACACCAAGTGGCAACGGGCGCTGAAGGGTATTGGCGTATCATCCGGCCGGTTGCAGGCAGCACCAGGCCGCGCTTGACCCTGGCCCGCTAAAGCGCTGCCGATGCTGCCAGGTAAATCGCCATCCAGAATGCCAGGCAAAGCGTGACAACAGATGCAGTTACGGTTCGTGGCGAATAGGCTTGGACGTATCCCATCGGCTGCGCTTCGACGGACGCTTCAAGGACGGCCTGGAGGGCCTTGGCTGGCGACGGAACGGGTTGTGCCGAGCCGGTATTGCCGGACACGGAGGAAACGCCTCGCCGCGTTGCATCAGCAAAGGGCGCGAAAGCGCGATTAGAGTTGGGGTTCCGATTTGCCTGGGCCATGGACACGTTCCTCCGAGTTCTCAGATTGTCATGGCCGCCCTAACGAAAGCCTAACCTCTTTTTCTAATTTAATGAGATTCGCGGAACTGTTCTCGCCCCGCATGGCTATCGTCGAAACTGATCTGACTGGCGTTGGCGAGGCCGAGCCAAGCCAGAACGGTACCGGCTGCCGCGATGGCGATTTGCGCCACCGGCGCGTCAATCGAGGCGCGCCCAGACAGCCAGGCGAGAAACACCCCAGGCAGCAGTGCAAGCACGAGCACCGGAAACATGCGCACCGCGCGGCCCCGCGTCCAGTTGAATGCTTCGAGAACAATGGCCCGGCCGAACAAGACTGTTCCGGTTGCAAAGGGCAGGCTCCGCACCGCCGCCAATCCCCATACGGCAAGGGCCAGCCAGATTACAGCCTGGGAAATCTGCCCTGCCGGTTGATCGAGGAACACGGCGAAGGCCGCATTGAAGTCTGCCGGGTCAGCACCTGCCGTCTCGAACTCGAAACCTGAACTCACCATGATGCCGAAAACGATGATCCAGCCGGCCATGACCGCCAACAGGAGAAAAAAGCCAAGCACGAGCGAGATCAGCCCCGTGGAGAGGGCAACGCGGCCAAGGGCAGCAAACACCGGCTGATCACCGCCCCTGAGACGGTGCAGCACCCATCCGAGCAGCACCGCCCCGATGGCCATCCCCAACAGCCCCCGCATGCCGATCCCCGAAACGAGCCACCAGGAACCGGTCATCAGCACCCAGGCAACAAGGGTGGGGCCGGCGGCTGTGCGAAGCGTTGGCGGCCCCACCCGGAGCATTGCACCCAACAGACCCATGGTGGTTCCGCCCTGTTCGATGGTCGCCTCCTCTCGTCTTTCCTGCCGATGGTGAAGTAAGTGGGCCAGGTTTGGCGGCAACGGGGCGCTTGACCGCAGCGTGTGGGCCACGCACACCTCGGTCCATGAAACCTGATCCGATCCATATCATTGGCGGCGGCATGGCTGGCTCCGAAGCCGCCTGGCAGGCTGCACAAATGGGTGTTCCTGTGATCCTGCATGAGATGCGGGGAACGCGCGGCACCGAAGCGCACCAGACCGACAAACTCGCCGAGCTTGTCTGCTCCAACTCCTTCCGCTCCGATGATCATACAAGCAATGCCGTCGGTGTCCTGCATGAGGAGATGCGGCGGGCCGGCGGGATCGTCATTTCAACCGGCGACAACCACCAGGTTCCAGCCGGTAGCGCGCTGGCCGTCGACCGGGAGGCGTTTTCCCACACCGTGACCGAAAAACTGATGGCCCATCCCCTTGTGACGGTTGAGCGCGGCGAAGTGTCGGGGTTCCCGCCCGATGCATGGTCATCAACGATCATCGCGACAGGACCGCTGACCTCGGGCGCGCTAGCCGAGGCGATCCGCGCAGAAACGGGGGAAGCGGACCTGGCCTTCTTCGATGCCATCGCACCGATCGTCCATGCCGAGAGCATCGACATGGCAAAGGCATGGCGTCAGTCTCGTTATGACAAGCCCGGTCCCGGTGGCGACACCGCCGCGTACATCAATTGCGGCATGGATGAAGCCCAATATAACGCCTTCATCGATGCGCTGGTTGCAGCACCGAAAACGGAGTTCAAGGACTGGGAGAAGGACACCCCCTATTTCGAAGGATGCCTGCCGATTGAAGTGATGGCTGCAAGGGGGCGCGAAACCCTCAGATTCGGCCCGATGAAACCGGTAGGACTGACCAATCCCCACAATCCGGACGTGAAATGCCACGCGATTGTCCAGCTTCGCCAGGACAACGCCCTGGGTACGCTCTGGAACCTTGTCGGGTTCCAGACGAAATTGAAGTATGGCGCGCAAGCGGACGTGTTTCGCATGATCCCAGGGCTGGAAAATGCGCAGTTCGCGCGGCTTGGCGGGATCCACCGGAACACGTTCATCAACGCCCCCCGGTTGCTTGATCAACAGCTGCGTCTGAAACATCGCCAATCTGTTCGCTTTGCCGGGCAGATAACGGGTGTTGAGGGCTATATCGAAAGCGCTGCCATGGGGTTGCTGGCCGGCCGGTTCGCCGCAGCGGAGCGTCTGGGCATCACCCTGCCTCCGCCGCCGCCAACCACTGCGCTGGGGGCCCTGCTAGGGCACATCACGGGGGGACATCTTGGGGGAAAACAGTCCTTCCAGCCGATGAATGTGAATTTCGGCCTGTTCCCACCCCCGGACGAAACCGTTTTTCATGACGAGGCGGGCAAGCGGATCAAGGGCAAGGCGAAGGGGCTGGCAAAGAAGCGCTCGGTTGCGGCGCGCGCCCTGCGGGACGCGGATGAATGGCTCTCGGCATCGGCCAATGCAGCGGCGGGCATGAAGGCAGCCTGATCGTTCGGCGTGTCATCGGGTAAATGGACGCTTGGCTTTGCAGCTATCGTGAGTTTAACCTTCGCCATCGGACAGGGGGCAACGCCATGGCGAGGAAACGCGCAGTATGGACCGAGCACGAAGCGGCCATTGTTGATCAGGTTTCGGCCGACGCCGCTGCGATGGCCGGAGATGAGGCCGATACTGTAATCCTCCGGGATATCGAAAGTGTCCGGCCGGTTCGCCGGCCCCAACAGGCCGAGAGCTTCGGGATCGCGCGTCCATCGGTGAAAGACCTGCTGAACCGCGAAGATGACGGCTTTATCGGCCATATCAAGGTCGGCGTGGTGCGGGGCGCAGGGCGGGAAGGCCGCCGGCTTGCGGTGATCCTCGAACCCTTTGCCTTTGTGCACCGGATCGACAATGTGCGGCTCGCGGCGATTGCGCCGGTGCGGTACGAAACCGATTTCGCGTCGATCCCGAGCCTCGCTCAAGCCTTGATTCCTCCGTTCGGACCCCACGCGCCCGCCGCCGTGATCCATGATTTCCTCTATGCGATTGGCGAAAAGGGCCGCCGGAAGGAAGCGGACAAGATCTTTCTCGAAGCCATGAGGGAGAGCGGCGTGTCCTATTGGGACAGATCGATCATGTACCGAATGGTGCG
>JBCBKE010000075.1:0-13977 GCA_038522375.1 Pseudomonadota bacterium | reverse complement strand
CCGCAGCCGGGATTGGGGTACCGCCCGCAGAGGACGAATGGGACGACAGGACCGATTTGTGGATCGATTCCGGCTGCGGCAGAGTAGGAGCAAGGATCAATGAAAAACTTGCGCACGCTTTTCATCGCCGGCCTCGGTCTGGCGCTTGCCGGAACAGCCTCGGCTGCCGGTGGCTCCAAGCATGCCGAGGGTCCGGAGGGCGGCTTCCCGTTCGAGGGGCCGCTTGGGAAGTTCGAAATGGACAGTGTCCAGCGGGGGTTCCAAGTCTATCGGGAGGTTTGCGCCTCTTGCCATGGCTTGAAGCTCATGTCCTACCGTAACCTGGGCGAGCCGGGCGGGCCGTTCTACGACCCGGCCTATCCGAACGCGAACGATAATCCGCAGGTCAAGGCCTTTGCCGCCCAGGATACCGTATTGGATGCGACGCCTGACGAGTTTGGTGACCCTGTCACCCGTCCCGCCCGGCCGTCGGATACATTCCGGTCGCCATTTGCCAACGAGCAAATGGCGCGGGCGGCCAACAATGGCGCTTACCCTCCGGACTTTTCGGTCATCGTGAAGGCTCGCCATGGCGGGGCCAACTACATCTACAACCTGATCAAGGGCTACCCCGAAAACGCGTTCTCCCCGGAACTGGACATCGTCGACGAGGACAATCCCGAATATGGCGGGACCCTGACCCAGCCCGTTGGTCAGTACTACAATCCCTACATGGCCGGCGATGTGACCCCCCAGTGGGACGGCGATCCGCGTCACGTTCCCTATGGCGGCTTCCTCGCCATGTCACCGCAGCTCATGGACGGCCGGGTGGAGTACATGGACGGCACCGAGGCAACCGTCCAACAGATGTCCTACGATATCGCCCAGTTCCTGGCCTGGGCGGCTGAGCCAAAGCAGACCAACCGGAAATCGCTGGGACTGGCTGTGATGATCTATCTGACGATCTTCGCCATCCTTCTCTGGTTTTCCTACAAGCGGCTGTGGCGCAACGTCGAGCACTAGCGGTCGCCAGGATATGAACACTTCACCCCGCCCGAACATGGTTCGCGGCGGGGTTTGTTGTAAAAGGACGCTCCATGGACCAATGGACACTCGGTATTCTCGGCGGCTCGGGCCTTTACGATATTCCTGGCTTGGAGAATGCCAGGGAAGAAACGATTGAGACCCCATGGGGAGCGCCATCCGATACGCTCATGCGGGGCCGGCTGAATGGCATAGACTTGGTCTTCCTGCCGCGACATGGGCGGGGCCACAGATTGACCCCGACATCCGTGCCATACCGCGCCAACATTGATGCGTTGAAGCGCGCTGGCGTCACCGACATTCTCTCCTTCTCGGCGTGCGGATCGCTGAAGGAGGCGTACGCCCCCGGCGATTTCGTTGCCGTTGACCAGTTCATCGATCGTACGTTTGCCCGGGAGAAGAGCTTCTTTGGACCCGGCATGGTGGCCCATGTCTCAATGGCACATCCGGTTTGCGAAAGGCTGGCGACGCTTGCGACCGATGCCGCCGCTGGCCAGGGTGTGAAAGTCCACCGTGGCGGAACCTACCTCGCCATGGAGGGCCCCCAATTCTCCTCATTGGCCGAGAGCAGGCTTTACCGGCAATGGGGGTGTGATGTCATCGGTATGACCAACATGCCCGAAGCCAAGCTGGCGCGCGAGGCCGAGCTCCCCTATGCGACCCTCGCCATGGTTACCGACTATGACTGCTGGCATGAGGAAGAAGACGCGGTTTCGGTCACCAATGTTCTGGAGATCATGGGCCAGAACGCCGATCACGCGCGTTCCACGATTGTGTCCCTTTGTCAGGTCCTGTCGGGCCATGCACGGGCGCCTTCTCCGCAAGGCATTGAGACCTGCCTCGACCATGCCTTGATTACGGCGCCTGATATGCGCGATCCAGCCCTTCTCGCGAAGCTCGATGTGGTGGCGGGCCGGGTGCTTTGAAGGCCCCGTCGCCCGGTCTGCACAGGAGCAGATTCGACGGCTGGCAAGCGTTTTGCTAGGGACCGGGGTGGCATGAAGGGAGAAACCCATGTCCAGTGTAGAGTTCCAGACGCTGGCGCTCGTCCTCCTGGTGGTGGCGGCGGTAACCGTTGCCTGGATCTTGTACCTGGACCGAAACGAGCGCCAGGACGTCGCGCGCAGTGCGCTTGAAGGTGTCGGTCACGAGCTTCGCCTCACAATTCAGCGTTTCATGGCGGAGCTGGCTCCGATCTCGCGAGGCGAAAACGCGGCGGCGGGTGACCTGATGCCAATCCGCCACCCGCAGATGGACGCCATCTTCGCCCATCCCATCCTCGCGAACCGGAACGCCCTTTCGGTTTTCGGCGCCACCTACCTCACACTCGAATCGCGCAAACTCGATCTCAAGTCCGCGATTACCAGGGGCGGCCCGGCGAAGGACGAAATCGATGCCTCGATCGATGCGACCATCGACGCCATCGTCACCTTGTATCTCTGGGAAGAACATGGCGGTGCACGGCCGTCCGAGGCGGCCTCGACGCGGTCCTGGTATGTGCGGGACTGGATGAAACGGCATGGGTTCCGCTCCGATGCTTTCCCCAATCGTCACCTACGAGACCAGGTGGTCGAGCGATTGCGCCAGTACGGCATGACGTTGACGCCGGCCCCGTTGAGCCACACGGCCCATGAGTACTATTCCCTGCGTTATGACCGGAAAGCCGATCCCCGCGGTCCCTTTGGCCGCAGGTTGGAGGCGACCCGATCAGAATCCTCACAGACGGGCGTTGCCCCGGAAAGGGCAACACCGCCGCAAGCGCCTGCGTCGGGTACACAGGGGACTTGATCCGGGGCCCAAGGTCTGGTCCGTTCACGCTCGTACCAGAAAGCGGCTGAGGAGCTTCGCCCGATATGGATCTGAAAGCCCACATCCGCACGATCCCCGATTACCCCAAACCCGGGATCATGTTTCGCGACGTATCGACCCTTATGGGGCACGACGCCGCCTTCAGGGAAGCGATCGAGCAGATGTCAGCGCTTTACCACGACAAGGCGATCGACAAGGTGGCCGGCATTGACGCGCGGGGCTTCATTTTCGGAGGCGCCGTGGCCTGTGCGCTTGGGACTGGATTTCTGCCCCTTCGCAAGCCGGGGAAGCTGCCCTTCGAAACACTATCGGAAACCTATGACCTGGAATACGGCTCCGACGCGCTGCACATGCATACCGATGGCGTCAGGGCGGGTGAACGGGTTCTGCTGATTGATGATCTCATCGCGACCGGGGGAACTGCGGAAGCTGGGGTCAAGCTGCTTCGACGGGGCGGGGCAGAGATCGTAGGCGCGGTTTTCCTCGTCGACTTGCCGGAACTGGGCGGTGCCGACCGGCTTCGGGCCCATGGCATCGACGCCCAGGCGCTGATGACGTTCGAGGGCCACTGAGCCCGGCCACCAGAAACCACCCGATCGGGAGCTGATATGATCGACGATCTTGATCCCGCGCGACGCAAGGCCCTGGAAGTCCGGGTCATGGAGCTCTTCCAGTCGACCTTTGATGAGCCGATCAGTCCCTTTCGCGCCGGCCAACTCGTTGACCTGATGGTCGCGGCCATTGGGCCTGAGATCTACAACCAGGCCGTCCGGGATGTTCGGGAGCATTTCCAGGCGAAGCTCGATGATCTTGATGGGGATGTCCACTGGCCGGATGGCGAGGATGCATAGCCCGTCTTCGCCATAACAGCATGGTCACGATAGCTTGATGGAACGGGGTGTGGTCGAAGCGCGGGTTCCTCGCTAGTTCAACGCCATGAAACATAGACCAAGCCCCCTGACACCTGATCGGCGCACTGTTCTCGGCGGCGTTGCCCTCCTGGGCCTTGCCGGCTGCGGCAGGGCCGCATCGGACACATCATTGGTAAGTACAGCATCGACGTCCGCCCTAGATGACGTCGAGACCTGGCGTGCCGTCTCGGAGGCGGAGTGGAAAGAGCGCTTGTCCGACCGCGCTTTCCGCGTGCTGCGGCTGGAGGGCACCGAGCGTGCCTTTACCTCTCCGCTCAACGATGAGCAGCGCGACGGAGTATATCATTGCGCTGGCTGTGACCTCCCGCTGTTTTCCTCGGTGGCGAAGTATGACAGCGGCACCGGTTGGCCTAGCTTCTGGGAGCCGATTTCAGCCGATGTACTCGGCACGAAACCTGACAACAAGCTCTTCTATACCCGCACGGAATACCATTGCGCCCGGTGCCTCGGTCACCAGGGGCATGTGTTCGAGGATGGCCCCCGGCCGACCGGCTTGCGTTACTGCAACAATGGCGTTGCGCTACGCTTCAGAGCGGCGAACGCTTGACTTTGGCACCAAGGGCAGACGAGCAGCGTCTGTCCTGTGGTGCCCGATCAGGCAATCGTTTCAGGCGTTCCCACCAAACTGAGCCGCCCATTGCGCCACCTGTTCGTCCTCGATCTTCTGGAACAACACATCGGGCGGTGAAACCGTCAGGCCACGGGGTAGGGCGTCAAGCAGGCCCGTATCGTCTGGCTTCGGGAACAGGCGGTTGCCAGCCGGAACGCCCAATGCATCCAGTATCTTGCCTGCGGCAGAGGGTATGATCGGCTGCGCGATGATCCCGAAGACGGCTGCGAGGTTCAGCCCCGTGCGTACACCAATCGCAGCCGCATCCACATCGGACTTGTACTTCACCCATGGTTCGGCCCGCGTGAGGTATTCATTGCCCGCTGCCCAAAGCCCGCGGGTCTCGGCGGCTGCCTTGCGAAACTCCATGGCCTCATAGTGCTGGTTCAGCGCCGTTAGACGTGCGGCGAGTTCCCCAGCGATCCAGGCCTCGTCCTCACCCGGCTCGCCGCCCTCCGGCACAGCTCCGTCAAATTTCGATGCCGTGTACTTGGTGATCCGGTTGACGAAATTGCCAAGCACATTGGCAAGATCGGAGTTTACCGCCGCCTGGAAACCTTCCCACGTGAACGCTGCGTCCGACCCCTCTGGCGCATTCGCGATCAGGTACCAGCGCCAGTAATCGGAAGGCAGAAGGTCCAGTGCCTGGTCCATGAAGACCCCGCGTTTCTGGCTGGTGGAGAATTTTCCGCCATACCAGGTCACCCAATTGAACGCCTTCAGCTTGTCCACCAGTTTCCAGGGCTGACCTGATCCAAGGATCGTCACCGGGAACGAAACCGTGTGGAAGGCCACATTGTCCTTGCCCATGAACTGCACGTATTCCACGGCCTCGGCGCCAGCATCTGTTCGCCACCAACGGGCCCAGTCGCCATCGTCGCGCTTTGTTGCCGTTGCCCACTCCTTCGTCGCGGCAATGTACTCCACCGGAGCGTCAAACCAGACATAGAAGACCTTGTCCTCAAATCCGGGGCGAACAGCGCCATCTGGGCCCAGCACTGGTACGCCCCATTTGAGGTCGCGGGTGATCGCCCGGTCGCGGAGGCCTTCGTCCAGCCACTTCAGGGCAATGGACTTGGCAAGTTGCGGCCAGTCATCGGCCGCCTCGACCCAGGCCCTGATATCCTCCTGCATCCTGGACTGGAGCAGAAACAGGTGCGCAGTATCCCTTATCTCTATGTTTCGGCTGCCTGAAACCGCTGAATAGGGGTCTTTCAGGTCCGTGGGATCGAGCAGCCGCCCGCAATTGTCACACTGGTCGCCCCGTGCCGCCTCATAGCCGCAATGGGGGCAGGTGCCCTCCACATACCGATCTGGCAGGAACCGACCGTCATCAACACTGTACACCTGCTGCGAGACGCGCTCCTCGACAAGACCATTGGCCTCCAGCGCATGGGCGAACTGCTGGGTCAGTGTCGCGTTTTCCGGGCTCGAAGAGCGGCCAAACCAGTCATAGGACAGGGCAAAGCCGTCGCCCGCGGCGCGCTGGATTTCATGCTGCTGGTCGCAATAGTCCCGCACGTCCAGGCCCGCAGCCTGCGCGGCCAATTCGGCCGGTGTGCCATGTTCGTCGGTTGCGCATATATAGAGGACGTCATGACCGCCAAGGCGCTGAAACCGCGCATAGACGTCAGCCGGTAGCATCGAGCCCGCCAGGTTACCCAGGTGCTTGATGCCATTGATGTATGGCAGGGCAGACGTGATCAGGATGCGGCGGCGCGCGTCGGTCATGGTTCTCTCCCATGGGCTCTCATACGAGCCATGCGGAGTGGCCAGCCGTCGCCGCCGCTGTCAACCCGTCGGGGGTGATCGAAAGCCCGGTGACTAAATCAGGAAGCCATCGTCAAACGCGTCCACTGCGAGCGTTTCGACCGCCACCTCCTGGGTGATTGGCAACTCAATCGCTGCAACGACTTCTTCCAGCTCAGCTTCCTCAAACAGAACCCGGACGTCCCCGACCTGAAACACGACGGCATTTCCATTCTGGGAAAAGTTGGTGGCTGCATCCTCGATACTGGTGAAACCGAACCCGGTGAGAAACACGGTCTCGCCCGCTTCGAAGTCGGTCACCGTATCCCGGCCGCCATCTTCAGCGTCGAACACAAAGGTATCGATGCCGCCTCCCCCGGTCAGGATATCGCCACCCCGACCGCCGTCGAGGCGATCATTGCCGGCATCGCCCATCAGGGTATCACGGTTGTTTCCGCCAAACAGGCGGTCGTCCCCCGAACCGCCACGGATCATGTCATTGCCAAGCCCGCCGCCAATTATGTCATTTCCGCCGTGGCCATTGATCGTATCGCCGCCCGCGCCGCCGCGGACAAAGTCATCGCCCGCGCCTGCCAGCAGAGTGTCGCGATTGTTGTCGCCGAACAGTTCATCATTGCCGATCCCGCCCTTCAGCAGATCGACCCCCAATCCGCCAATCATGACGTCATCGCCGGCATTTCCACAGATCGTGTCGTCGCCATCCCCGCCGGTGATGGTGTCGTTACCGTCACCCCCTTCGATGGAATCGTTGCCGTCATCGCCAGACAGCGTGTCATCTCCGCCATCGCCGAACAGCATGTCGTCGCCGCTGTCGCCCGAAATGTCGTCATCGCCATCGCCGCCGTTGACCGTATCGTTTCCGGCGCCTGCGTCGATCAGGTCGTCACCGTCGCCGCCATCGATCGTGTCGTCGTCACCGCGGCCATTGATTGTGTCGGGACCGCTCGTGCCGGTGAGGGTATCGGGGCCAGGCGTGCCCTCGATCACCGTGCCGCCGGGACCGCTGACTGCCGTAAGCGTCAGCGTGTCCAGGCGAGCCAGCGCGAGCGATGTGTCGTCGGTTGAGAGCCCATCGGCTTCGCCGCGTATGGTGACGATGTCTCCCGTCACGAGATCGATTTCAGTGCTTTCAACGGCCGCAGGCAGCCCCAGTTGCTCGCTTCCCGTGCTTGCCGTGAAGGCAAAAACCTCGACACCATTGACCAGCACAGTGAATGGCGAATTTCCGTCGCTCTCTTCGAAATAGCCGATATCGAGGGCGTAGCGGCCAGTCGCCCCTGTAAATTCCCCGGAGACCGTGCCGGTGGCTAATGTCCTGACCAGCGAGTCGCCCGAAGCCACGCCTGCGCGTACCTCGGTTTCGTATCCATCGAGCGTGAGGGACTCTGCTTCGTTCAGGCCGACAACGAGCGCGGCGTTTGCGCGCTGAAGGGGCGTGGCGGTCTCGCGGACATTCTGTTCGTCGCTCATGACACAATCCTCATCCTGAATGTTTTCGGGGTAAGATCATGACTCTTGCGGCACATCAACCGCTGCCCTGTAACCTTGACCGTTGCCTGGATCGTCCAACCTTGGCGGGCGCCGCAAGCGATGTGGCGAAACCGGCGCAGAAGCATCAGTGTCAGCCGGCCACGTCAATCATCGACATCTGGCAATGCGAAGTGGACCTGTTGGCCAAAACAAAACCGCCCATCCCCGTCGGACAGGCGGTTTGTTTTCGGCTCCTCATGGACCAAAGGTCCAAACAGGGCGTTAGGCGTTACCGGATGGTTGGGCGATCCCATTGGCGACAGGTGCCGGCCCTGACTGGGCCTGTGCTGCCGGACGGGGTGCAGTTTCCTTGAGCGGGTCTGCGGCGTGTTTCACCTGACCTTCGAAAACAGCATTCGCCTGGATCGACAGGGATGAATGGACGATGTCGCCTTCGACCTTGCAGCCTGTTTCCAACTCGACCTTGCGGCCACGGATCGAACCGCGGATCGTGCCTTTCACGATGACGATCTCGGCCTTGACCTCGCCAGTGATAATGCCGGACGCCCCAATCGTGATGTCCTTTGCGGTCACGTCGCCATCAACCTTGCCATCGACCTGCAGGGCGCCTTCCGAAGAAACCGATCCGTTGATCGCCATATCGGCGCAGATAATAGAAGCTGCAGCCTTTGCCGCGGGTTTGCTGGACGCCGAACGGATAGCGTCCTGGGTGGGTGTCGTGCCTGGTGTGGGCATCAGTGGCGTGTTTCCATCGCCTTTAGTTTTCGTGAACATGTCTACCTGCCTTCAAGAACTTCGCCGGGTCATAAGGTTTGTCATGAAACCAGACCTCATAATGGAGGTGCGGCCCGGTGCTTCGCCCGCTTGACCCCATCAAACCAAGCTTGTCACCGATGGCGACAGTATCACCCTTTTCCACAGAAATCGAACGCAGGTGTGCATAGCGTGACCGAAACCCGTATCCGTGATCGATTTCCACCATTCGACCATAGCCGCTCTTCACGCCCGAATAGGTGATCTCGCCCGGTCCCGTCGCCGCGATCGGCGCCTTGTAGTAGGCCGCCATATCGATCCCGTTGTGCCAGGCCGGCCGCTTGGTAAACGGATCGACCCGAAGCCCGTAATTCGACGTCAGTCGCGACGGCACGCCCACGGGTTCGGCCAGAGGCAGCTGGGCAACAATACTCTCATAGTAGCGGGCTTCCTCAAGCCGAGCTGCAACCTGCATCACCCGCGCAGCGAAGGCGGCATCCTCCGCGCTTTCGAACTGCTCGGACGCCAGGGCAGCGACGCTGACCACGGGACCACCCATTTCGAGCCCTTCTTCGATCCGCGCACTGCCAACGGCAGTTAACTGCAGGATGCCGCGTGCTTCCTCGGTCCGCTGCACCGCAAGATCCTCGGTGTTGTCGAGGAACGCCTCCTGTTCAGCGCGAAGCTGGTCGATCTTGGCGCGAACACCGACCGTATTCATCGAGGCGGACACGATCTGCGAGTCGCGTCCCTGGCGCATGTCAGCCTCATCGATGGAGGCTTTCTGCAACAGAGTCGCATTGTCGCCATGGAGCGCAGACACGTCGAAATCTTCGCCGCCATCAAGCGCATCAAGCAGGATTTTCAGGGACTGGTGACGCTGCTCGAACTGGGCCGTGACCTTCTGGAACTCGTCGGTGCGTTCCTCAAGCAGCGTTCTCGACAAGGCGTCCTTCGCCCGGAGCTCCTGGACCCAGCGTTCGTAACGGGCCAGCTCCCGCGTGTCCCCGGCCGTCAGTCCCGATGAGGAACTGCCGTAGAAAATGTAGTTGACGGTGGCAAACATCGTCCAGCCAACGACAGCCGATACACCCGCGGCCATCATGGCCTGCTGCCAGGGTGAAACGGTGATGTATTGAACGGTGCCGCCACTGCGGTGATAGATTTGTCGCTCGGGGAAAAGTCGGTCGAAAGCAGCCTGCGTTCTCGTACTCAACTTCGTCATAGTTTATCGCCCGCCGGTTTTACTACTGAACTGAAACCCGCAGCAGCTTGACCACAAGTTCACCATAAACCCACCCGCTTAAAGCCTATTTCGGCAGCGCAGGAAAGCCCTCCGCTATCATCTCTTCTGCTTTATTCGCAAGGTCTGGTTAAATTTCGTTTAACCTTGGATTCATGAAACTTTCCTCACTGTTACAGCACGGCCGAATTAGCTTGAAAGCCGGTCGAGGACAGTCTGCGCATGTCCTTTTACCTTAACTTTTCTCCACACTTCTTCCACAATGCCATCCCCAGTGATCAGGAATGTGGCGCGTTCGATGCCCATGTAGGTCTTGCCGTACATCTTCTTTTCGACCCAGACACCATAGGCCTCGCAGACAGCGCCTGACTCGTCAGAGCCGAGGGTAATCCCAAGATCATGCTTGGCGACAAATTTATCGTGTTTGGCAACCGTATCCTTGGAAACGCCCAGAATCCTGGCGCCCTTCGAGGCAAACGCTTCGGTGTGTTCGGAAAAGTCCTTGGCCTCGGTTGTGCATCCTGGTGTGTCGTCCTTGGGGTAGAAGTATAGCACCAGTGTTTGACCGGCATAATCGGCGAGGGACGCCGTTCCACCGCCCGATACCGCAAGTGAGAAGTCAGGAGCGGGAGCGCCGGGTTCAAGCATAGGTATCGGTCCTGTCTGCCGTCCGCGCATGGTGAATGGGCGCGAATACGATAATGTGTTTGTGTGCCCGCCGCGGGCATGCAGTGTGAGATGGAGCGATAATCGTGGTTCGCCAGACCGCACGTGTTCTCTTCTTCGAGATTATCGGCGGCATCCTGTTCCTCGCAGTGGTGGCGGCGGCCCTGTTCGCCTGGCGGTTGTCCCAGGGACCGGTCGAACTGACTGCGTTCAAGGCCGATATCGAAGCAGCGTTGACCGATGCTCGGGACGGGCGTCCCGTTACCCTCGGGTCGGCCGCGCTCGAATGGTCCCCTGAGGCACGGCAGATCATCGTCACCGCCGGACAAGTCGTCCTCTACGATCGAAATGGGGACCGTGCCGGTCGCGCCCGCCGGGCTACCCTGGTCCTTGATGCCTCATCGCTCCTGTTTGGCCAGGCCGAGATCCTGTCGACCCGGCTGATCGATGGGCAGTTCTCCATTGTCCAGGTCAGCGACGAAGTCTGGGAAATCGCCGGCGAACCGCTTCCACCGATCCCTGCCGGGACACTGCCCCAGACCCCTGCTGAATGGGTCAGTCTCATTGAGCGGGCGGTCGGTGCCATCATGGCTGGCGGCCAGAGCGCCTTGCCGTCCATAAAGTTAGAGGAGGTCGGCATCAATGGTTTCGACATTGATGTCGTCCTGAAAGATGGCACCCCGCTCATGGAAATTGCAGATGCGGAAGGGGTGCTGCGCCAATCGGATGGCGATCTTCGCTTGACCCTGTCGGGTCGCGGCACCCAGGCTGGTTTGCCCCGGGGCATTGCCATTGATCTTTTTTCCCGCGACCGGTTCAGCGCGCTGTTTGGCGAAGTGGCTTTCGCTGCCTGGAGTGTATCTGACCTCGCCGCACGGATCGGACTGACGCCCGACCGGGTACGCCAGCTACCTGCTGACATGGCGTTTGCCTTCGAGTTCCAGGACGCAGTGGGGCTGACGGGGTTTTCCGCCGAGGTCGATGCCGGACAAGGCGAGATTGCGGTGGCGGGACAGCCGATTGCGCTCGACGCCATTGCCGGCAGGCTCGATTATGATCCGGTGACAGATGTGGTCGCGCTTGCGGTCGATCGGCTTGAAACAGAGGCTGCGCGCGGGACCTTCCGTCTCCAGCTCAGCGATGCCGTCAGGCCCGATGCAGGACAAAGGCGCGTGCGGTTTACCGCGCCCGATCTCACCGTTCGTGTAACCCCGATGTTCCAAGGTCCCTTCCAGTTTCGCAATGTGGAGCTTTCAGGCGATGCCGACCTGACCTTGCACACGCTTGACGTTGAACGACTGGTTGCAAGTATTGACGACGCATCAGTGACCGCCACCGGACGCATAGCCCGGGTATTCGATGTCGCCGACGGCGAAATTCCGCTGTCGATTGACCTTGAGGCCGGCGTCGATGGTCCCCTCGATATCGATACGGTCACCCGGTTCTGGCCCGTCAGGCTGGGACGGGGGGCGAGGAACTTCGCCGTCGAGCGGATCGAAGCAGGCACCGTGACCCGTGCCGAAGCGACCCTGACGTTCCGGCCAGACAGCCTTGCCCAGGGGCATCTCAGGGATACCGATCTTGATGTCCGCTTCAGCGCCACGGGCGCCCGGGTTCGGTTCCTCAAGGATATGCCACCCGTGGAAGACGCGACCGGGACCGGCCGCCTCTCGGGCAACGGGTTCTCCGTCGCATTGGGGGCAGGGCGCTATGGTAGCTGGTACCTGACATCGGGCGCGGTCGTCCTGCCGCGCTTCATGCCGAAGGGCGCAATCATGGATATCCAGGCCGCGGGAACAGGATCGGCGCCGGATATGCTGAACTATGTTTTCCAATCCCAGCTCAACCTCGAAGAACAGACAGGCTTTGATCCGGATCGTATCAGCGGAACGGCTTCGGCGACCTTCAGCATGCAGCGTCCCGCCCTCGACGATGTCCCCCTTGAAGACATCACCTTCAGGGCCGTGGCCGAGGTCAGCAATGGTGGGCTGGACGATCTCGGTGCGGGGTTTGACCTGACCCGCGCCCGCGCCCGGGTCGATGTCGATAAATCCACGGTCAGGGTGACTGGAAACGGTGATGTCGGTCCCGCGCCGGTCTCGTTTGCCTGGCACGATGGGTTTGACGATGGCGGTGCGCCCTCGAGCCTGACGGCAAGCGCGGTCGTCACCCCGGACATACTGAACGCGTTCGGGATGCTGGGCCGGCCCTACATCGCAGGAGAAATCCCCGTCGACATCGGCGCCCGTATCGAGGGTGACAACATTCAGACCCTGGACCTCGACCTGGACTTGTCGGGCGCCCGCATCGATCTGGCCGAAATCGGTTGGCTGAAACCGTCGGGCGATGATGCCCGGGCGATCCTTAAGTACGACTTCACCGGCCAAACCCGGATCGCAAGCGCCGACCTGCAAAGCGACAATGCGGGGGTCTCCGGTGATATCGTCCTCGGCCCCGATGGACGGCTGCTGTCCTTTGCCCTGAGGCGGGCCTTCCTCGAGGGGCGGGCCGATGTGGCGGGAACCATTGCGCGCACCACCGATGGCGGCCTCGCCCTCACACTTGATGGGCCTTTTCTGGACCTGTCGCCAATCTTTGCCGACCTGGGCGAGTTGGGCGGTGAGGGGACGACTGCAGGGGGGACACCCATGACGGTCATGGCCGAGGTTGAGCGCCTCAGGGTTGGGCTGGGGCGTGATCTGACCGGTGCCCTGTTCCAGGCGCAAACCGATCCCGAAGGCCTCGTCTTTGTCCGCGCCTCCGGCGTTACCGATGAGGGGGATGAGCTCGACGCAAGCTACCAACGCGACGGCAGCGGCGCCAACGTGTCCCTCACGGGCGACGATGCCGGCTTCCTGGTATCGACCCTGTTCGGCGCCGATATCATCGAGGATGGCCGGATAGAGCTCACGGGCCGGATGGAATGGGATGGTTCGCCGTCGCAACTGCGCCTCAACATCAGTGACGCACGACTGCGTGACGCGCCAATCATTACCCAACTCCTCTCGCTTGCCTCCCTCCGGGGCGTCCTCGACACCCTTGGCGGGGAAGGCGTCCTGTTCACCGAGATCGAGGTTCCCCTTCAGATCGCAGAAGGCCGCTATGTGGTCACCGGTGGGCGCGCGTCGGGTCCGGCGCTGGGGCTTACCCTCAATGGCTGGATCGAACCCGAAACCCAGGGCATCGATATGTCGGGTGTCCTGGTTCCCAGCTTCGGGATGAATTCGGCCCTTGGCGGTATACCCATCATCGGTGACTTGTTCGTCGGCCGTGATGGCGAGGGTATTCTCTCGCTGACCTATTTTGTGCGCGGCACGCTTGACCGGGCACAGGTCGGCGTGAACCCCTTGTCGGCCGTTGCGCCCGGTGTCCTGCGCCGACTGTTCGAGAACCCGGCCGACACCGAGATTCCTCTCCCGCAGGAAAAGGCGGGCGGCGGCGGTTAGGTCCCTATTGGGCGAGCTTCAACAGCGCGTGACGCTTCTTTCCCGCCGATAGCTTGGCCGTACCGTCAGCACCGAAGTCGGCAAGCACCAGTTCCCGTTTCTCGTCATTGACCGCCTCATCGTTCAGCTTGGCGGCGCCCTGCTTGATCAGTCGCCTGGCATCGCCATTGGACTTGGACAGCGCCGCTTCGGTGAAGGCTGCCGCGAGCAGGAAGCCAGCCTCGATATCGCTCC
>JBCBKE010000074.1:0-14471 GCA_038522375.1 Pseudomonadota bacterium | reverse complement strand
CACGTGCCCGATCGTGCCGATGTTCACGTGCGGCTTGTTACGCTCAAACTTCTCCTTGGCCATGGGGCCCTCCTTGTAACAATTGGGCAGCGCCGCCCCGTAGCCGGCAGCCCGCGAACCCTCTGTGGACGGTCTTCACCGCCTGTTGATCGCGGGGGAATACTGCACGGTGACGCCCGGTTCAAGCGCCCATTGCGGTCAAACGCAATCTCTATAAGGGAAATGCAGCGGGACGGCGGTTTTGGCCCGCCGTCACCCCTAAATCACCCCTGCGCCCCACCGGCGCAAAATCGGACGCCAAGGAGCCTGCAATGATCGACGCCCTTTCCGACCACCTCGACCGCCTCAAGGCGCAGCCCCTTTCAGCCCTTGCCGGCAACCGCCTCGACAGGAAGCCCCTGGCAGCAGCGGGCTGGACCGTCGATCTCTGCCGCCACCGTATCGACTATGACGCGGAGGAAGCGCTTATCACCTGGGGCGCCCGGCGCGGCCTCCCCAAGGCCATCGCAGACCTGTTCTCCAGCGCCACGGTGAACCCCTCTGAAAATCGGCCGGCCCTCCATTGGGCCTTGCGGGCCGGCTCCCCAATGGACGGTGACGCCGAAACCGTCCGCCAGAGCCTTGTCGCCCCGCTCGATTTCGCTGCCAAGGTCCGCAGCGGCGCACTCACCGCAGCAGACGGCGCCCCCTTCTCGGCCATTGTCCATATCGGCATCGGCGGTTCGGATTTCGGTCCGCGCCTCATTGCCGATGCCTTCCAGGCCGAAAGCAGCAAGGCCTTCGACCTCCGCTTCGCGGCCAATCTCGACCCGATCGACCTCGACCTGGCGCTGGATGGGCTCACCCCCGCCCGCACCCTGGTCATTGGCGTATCGAAGTCCTTCGGCACCGAGGAAACCCTCTACAATCTGGCCCGCGCCCGGGCGTGGCTCACCGATGCCCTCGGAGAGAGGGCCGGCCACCACCTCGCCCTCGTCACCGCCAATCCGGATCGCGCCACGTCCTGGGTCGGCGATGGCAGCACGCCACACCTCTTTGACATGCCCCTCAGTGTTGGCGGGCGCTTCTCGCTCTGGTCAGCAGCCAGCCTCGCCTGCTTCATCGCCGTGGGTCCAGAGCGCATTCGCGACTTCCTCGCCGGAGCCGCCGCCATGGACCAACACGTCAAGACAGCGGCCCTCGATGACAATCTCCCGGCGCGGCTGGCCCTGATGGATGTCTGGAATGCCACCGGCCTCGGCTACCCCATGCGCGTGGTCCTCGCCTATGCACGGCGGCTGCGCTTCCTGCCCACCTACCTGCAGCAGCTCGAAATGGAGTCCAACGGCAAGTCCGTCGGGCCGGACGGCACCGCCGCGCCCCTCACAACAGCGCCGGCTGTCTGGGGCGGGGAAGGCTCAATCGGCCAGCATTCCTATCACCAATGGCTGCACCAGGGCACGCAGGTCGTGCCCGCCGAATTCATCCTGGCCCCCGATGCCGGCGGTGACATGGACGGCAAGCGCGCCCTCGCCGCCCACGCCCTCGCCCAGGCCGAAGTGCTGGCCAATGGGCGGACCCTCGCCGAAGTTCGTGAAGAAGAGCCGGGACTACCTGACGCCGTCGCCCGGCAGAAAGTGCATGCCGGCGGCCGCCCTTCGACCTTCCTGTCGTGCGAGGCCTTCGATGCGGCCAGGCTGGGAGCGCTGATCGCCCTCTACGAACACCGCACCTACCTTGCTGGCGTGCTCTGGGGCGTGAACAGTTTCGACCAGTGGGGCGTCGAGCGCGGCAAGACCATGGCCGGACGGCTGAAAGCGGTACTCGCCGGCGAGGCTGCAGCCTCCGACCCCGTGACAGCCAAACTTGCCGCACGCCTCAAGGCAAGCCTCTAGTGCGAGCGAGCCAGCGCCTCGGAGCGTGTTGGTCGCGTCCCAGGCGTGCAGCCCTGCCCAGGTTCAGAAAGTCCAGCGGTCGGCGAGCATCGCACCCCTGCATCAACCAACTAGGGAACTGTACGGATAAACGCGGTGGCGCCGATGTCGCCTGATCACCGACAATGGGTAACAGCCTCGAAATCGAACCGGCAACGTCCGGTCAGCCCCGGCAAGTGTGGGATCGGCCACCGCATGGGCTCGGCATACTGGAAGCATTCGATACCCAGTCCGATCTCGGTCGAGTGAGCTACACTCCGCCCGTCCTGGCGACCACGGACTTGCTTGATGTCACCCGCGCACTGACAGAGGGACAGGACGCCCAAGCGGTTGCCTTCTTCCAACAGTCTGCTGGTAGCCTGCGCGCCCTGGTTTCATCGGCCGAACTCGTGTTCGACGGACTGAGGTGGCTATGGGACGCCGACGAGCTGTCGACCGTCGATCTCGACATTGCCCTGTCCAAGCTCCTGACCGCCTTCAGGAAGGTCGCCACGCCTCCCGCCATGGCACCCATCCCAAAACACACCAGCATCATGGTCGCCAACGCTCCTTGGGATCCACACTTCCAACTCGCTGGCATGGCAAGGGACCTCCTGCAGGCAGAGGGGTTCGACGTCGCGCTCTGGTTGGGGCAGGATGAAAACGACCTCGCAAGAACCGTTGCCGCCGCACAGGTCGACCATCTGGTCATCGTCTCCAGCCCGGTATTTGCCCACGCATCGGAAACCCGGTTGCCGCACTTCCAGCGCCTGGCGAGCCTCAATGGAGGGGCCGGTGTCGTCCTGCTGGGACGCCTTGGCCTTGCGCCGTGCCAATATCTGGAGCGCGCGGGCTTCGCCCAATACTGCCTGTCGGCACTGGAGCTTCCGGCCCTCGTCGCGACGAAACGGCGGGCACAAAGCTGAGCGGCGCCCGAAGGGTCACCCCTCGCCCGGGCCCGGGCCCGCGACCGCACACCCAGTTCCACACAAACGGGGTCATTGGCGAATGGAAACATGCGCCAAACCAGCAATCTGAAACGACCGTCTGGCGGAAATCGACCGACCAAAACCCTAAACCGCAATCGAATGCTTGGCAGCCTGGCCCTGGAAGTAGATGTCGAAAGCCGATGCCACCACGCGAACAAGCGGCAATCCGTCCTTGGCAACCGTGAGACGATGACCAGTCCAGGAGACCAGCCCGTCGCCCTCGACATCACGAAGGGCCGCGCGTGCGCCATCGGCCCATTCAGGGGCCACGCCATGGGCGCTTGAGATGGCTGCGATATCGGCCACGCCAAAGCACATCAGGGCTTCGATCACATCGGCTCTGAGTTTGTCTTCACCGCCATAGGCGTGGCCTTTGCTGACGGGAAGAACACCCGCTGATACCGCGCGTGCCCAGGCGCCCGTCTCGGCAATATTCTGGACAAGGCCATCGGGTGTGCGCCCGATCGCTGTCGCGCCCACGCCGAGCAGCGCGGCGGCTGTGTCGGTCGTATAACCCTGGAAATTGCGCTTGAGCGTGCCCGCCCTTTCAGCCCTTGCCAAACAGTCACCGGGCAACGCGAAATGGTCCAGACCAACAGGAACATAGCCATGATCCACAAGCGCGGTCGCCGCTTGATCGGCCTGCTCCAGGCGTTCGGCTGCACCGGGCAAGGCCGCTTCCGGTATCATCCGTTGGCGTTTGGCCATCCAGGGCACATGGGCATACCCGAACAATGCAATCCGGTCAGGCGCCATCGCGGCACATACGTCGATGGTCCGAAGCAGGATATCGGCAGTCTGGTATGGCAGCCCGTAAATCAGGTCGAAATTGATGCTGGAGACCCCCGCACGCCGGAGCTTGTCAACCGCCTCGGCGACCATTTCCGGCGGCTGAACCCGGTTGATCGCAACCTGCACCTGCGGATCGAACTCCTGGACCCCGAAGCTCGCCCGGTTGAAGCCCATGGCCCCGATCCGTGCGATCATCTCGTCGTCCACCGTTCGCGGGTCGCTCTCGATGGCAAGTTCTGCGTTTGGCGCGATGTCGAAGTTCGCCCGGACAACTTCCATGGCGCATTCGAGGTCATCGGCCGTCATCGCGGTGGGCGTACCCCCACCCCAGTGCAGGTGACTGATCGTGAAGCGTGCCGGCAGGTGCTGCGCAAGCAGGCTGGTTTCCTGCATCAGCGTGGCCGCATAGTCCGCCACCGGTTCGGGCCTCGCCGCCAGCTTCATGTTGCAACCGCAATACCAGCAGGCCTGCTTGCAGTAAGGGACGTGAAGATAGAGCGACAGCGTCTGCGACGGATCCAACCGGGCGAGCCAGCGCGCATAGGTCTCTACCGTTACGCCGTCGCCAAAGTGGGGCACCGTGGGATAACTCGTGTACCGCGGGACGGGACGGGTACTGTATTGGCGGACGCGGTCAGTCATTTGATACTCGCCTGATATTGCTTGTGGTCACGTCTATCTCGAAGTGGCAGGCGGCATCGCCGTCCAGGCAGCACGGCCCGTGGCTCACACTGGCGCGCGGGCTTACAAGGCGTCTGAACAGGGTCTCGAAAACGCCCACATGCCAGGCGCATCCTGGCATCGCCAACGGGTTCGCCGCGATCTCGATCCTGGCCGCGCGGCCAGCCGTTGCGATGCAACGTCCCGAACCTGCAAAGGTCCACGCGTGCCGGAGAATGGCGCTCAAAAGGAGGGGCTGGGCAATCCCTGCCGGAAGCCATGCCAACAGCATCCGCACGGGCGCGGGGATACGGTGTTCCAGAATGTACTTGCCCGTCAGCACGCCGGCGCGGTGGGCGATCCTGCGTGCTTGCGGTTCGGGAAATACTGCGAAAAGGCTGTCGAACAGCGCCCGCGGAAGCTGCTCATCGACCATGTCCGTCGGGCGGTCTGTCAGAAGGCCCGACAATCCAGCCCGTGCAAAAACCCGTCCGCTGGCACTCTCCCCGCTCGTCTCGACCAGGGCCTGCTCAAGTTGCAGCACGGCATTGGGGCCAATGCGGGCGGACTGCGATGGGAACGCATGGGGATGTTCAGCGGCACTTGCCATGGTGATCTCACCGCTGGTCGATCAGGACGGTCGATCCGGCCGGTTCGTCCATCTGATCGGTTCCACCGCCGCACGCCTTCACCGGCTCCGGATTCTCGGAAAGGCGCCTGGCTCTCTTGATGGCCGCCTTGTCGGCATTGGCCTGCCAATCGTCGAGTTGTGCGGGCGCCAGGGTGCGCGTGCGATCGAAGTTGAAGTTGACCGTCTTCTTCGATTGCGGGCCCCAGTATCCAGCCTTGCCGAGGTCGTAGAACTGGCGCTTGAAGCCGGCCTTCAGGAACGCCTTGAGACAACCCAGAAAATACCGGCGCCGGAAGCCAGTGCCCCGCCAGGGATAATGGAACAGCGCCTTTTGCATGTAGAACCGGCGGTAGTTCTTCATCACGCCATTGAGCAGTTCGCCCCGTTCCATGGCGGCGGGCTTCATGATCGGTGTGACGAAATTGTACTTCTCGAAATCGAAGATCTCGACCTGATCCTTCAGGTCCTGGAAAAGTGGTGTGAACGGCCAGGGCGTGTACATGGCCCAATTGGCGAGATCTGGCTGCCAATCCCAGGCCATCCGGTAGGTCTCTTCCAGCGTCTCTTCCGTTTCATTGTCCAACCCGACAATGAACTGGGCCTCCACAAAGATATCGGCTTCGCGCAACAGACGGATGGCCTCCTTGTTCTCGCCGACCTTGGTTTCCTTGTTGAATTGGTCGAGCTTGAGTTGCGCTGCCGCCTCCGTGCCGAGGGAGACATGCACCAGTCCCGCCTCGCGGTAAAAGCTGAGCAATGCCTTGTCGCGCATGATGTCGGTGACGCGCGTGTTGATGCCCCATTTGATCTTGTCGGGCAGGCCGCGATCGATCAGTTCCTGGCAGAACTCGATGAATTTCTTCCGGTTTATCGTCGGTTCTTCGTCGGCGAGGATGAAAAACCCGACATCGTGCTCGTTGACCAGTGTCTCGATTTCATCGACGACCTTTTTCGGATCACGAACCCGGTAGTCGCGCCAGAATTTCCACTGGCTGCAGAAGCTGCAGGTAAACGGACAGCCGCGGGCGAGGTTCGGGATCGCCACCCTGACACCCAACGGCACATAGGTGTACTTCTTCCACTCCAGCAGCGACCAGTCAGGTTCAATGGCATCCAGGTCCTTCACGGTCGGCGCCGCTTCGGTGGCAACGATCTGCTCGCCATCCCGGAACGCAAGGCCCCTGATCTCCCGGCGACACGCTGGCCATTGGCCCCGGTCAATGGCCGTGATGAGTTCCCGGAAGATTTCCTCGCCCTCGCCGCGGGCGATAACATCGATCCATGGCGCTTCGGTCAGCACCTGCTTGTACATGAACGTCGCATGGACCCCGCCCAGGACGGTCACCGCATCGGGCAGTTCCTCGGATGCGATCTTCAGGACCTCCTCGGCCTTGTAGATCGAAGGTGTGATCGCGGTTGCACCAACCACGTCCGGTTGCAGCTCGCGCATGGCCGCCCGAAGGTCATCGTCACCGAGATCATTGGTCATGGCATCCACGAAATGGATGTCCGTGAAACCCGCTTTCTTCAGCGGGCCGGCGAGATAGGCAACCCATGCCGGCGGCCAACTGCCCGCAATCTCCGCTCCGCCCGAATGGTAATTAGGGTGCACCAACAGAATTCGCATGTCTCGTCTCGCTGTCTTTCATATTGGACACTATTTGATGTCCAATTTCAGATACTCGCGCAGCGAGATGTAGCGGGACAGGCGTCACACGGTCATACGTATATTCACCAGATCGGAGAACTGACCGAGAGGATAAGCGGCCGTTTCGGCGGCACACGGATGGTCACAGCCTGGCATGGCCTGGCCTGGCCTGCCCAGCGATCAATACCCTTGATCGCTGGCCGTGGCGTTGCAGTCGTGAACTGTGATGGCCGTCGCCTATTCGGCAGCCAGGGGCATTGGCGCCACCGGCGCTTGAATGCGATCGAACCCGTCATAGCCCGCCGCCGCCACCTGGTCACAGATCACACGGTAGACATCGACACCGCCGATGTAAGCCATGAACGTCCGCGGTTTGCCGGGGACGTTTGCGCCAACATACCAGCTATCGGCTTGCGGGAAGAGCGTCTGGTTAGCCACCATTTCCGAATGCAGCGCCCATTCATCCTCGGCAAACTCGGTTGGGTTGAGCGCTGCGATGCCATTCGCCCGCTGCCAGCCGATGCAGTCGGTCACCCAGTCCACATGCTGCTCGATCGACACCAGCATGTTGGAGAGCACCGAAGGGCTCGACGGCCCGGTGATCGTGAAGAGGTTCGGAAAGCCGGCAACGGCAATTCCCAGATAGCTCCGGGGACCGTCCTTCCACTTGTCGGCCAGCCTCAGCCCGCCGGCCCCTTCGATCTCCACATTCAGCAGCGCCCCGGTCATCGCATCAAATCCCGTGGCGAACACGATGGCGTCGAAGGTTTCCTCGCCGTCGCGCGTCCGGATCCCCGTTGCCGTGATCGATTCGATCGGGGTCTCACGCAAGTCCGTGAGGTGAACGGTGTCTCGGTTGAACGTCTCGTAATATCCAGAGTCCAGGCAAGGCCGCTTTGTGGCGAAGGGATAACCCTTGGGCGCCAGGATTTCGGCCTTCACGGGATCCTTGACGATGGCGCGAACCTTGTCCCGGATGAACTCCGCGACTTCGTGATTGGCCTCTTCGGTCTGGAACACATCGGCGAACGCACCCGACAGCGCGGTCAGCAGACCAGACTCCCACCCTTCCTCATAGCGGCGCAACCGCTCTTCCTTGCTGACATCGAACGTTCGGTCGAACACCCGTGGAGGATTGGGAATGCCGGCGGGCGTCTGATGGCGCTGGGCCACACGGTAGTCGCGATAATGCCCCTTCATGTTAGAGACTTCAGCGTTCGTCAGTGGGCGGTTGCCAGCCGGCTGCGAATAGGCCGGTGTCCGTTGGTACACCCGCATTTCGGCCGCCTGCTCTGCAATGAGGGGGATAGACTGGATGCCAGACGAGCCCGTGCCGATCACGGCAACGGTCTTGCCGGTGAAGTCGACCCCCTCATGGGGCCAGCGGCCCGTGACATAGGTCGGGCCCTCAAACATGTCCGCGCCGGGAATGTCAGGCACCTTGGGGACAGACAGACAGCCTGTCGCCATGATCAGGTAACTGGCCGATATCGCCTCGCCCTGGTCAGTGTAGACCGTCCAGCGGCTGGTATCCTCGTCATAACGCGCACGCGTGACCCGCGTGTTGAACGTGATATCCCGCTTCAGGTCGAACCGGTCGGCCACGTGTTGCGCATAGCGGAGGATCTCCGGCTGGGTCGCATACTTCTCTGACCAGCTCCAATCCTGCTCCAGCTCCGGTGAGAAACCGTACGAGTATGCCATGCTCTCGATATCGCACCGGGCGCCGGGATAGCGGTTCCAATACCACGTCCCGCCCACATCATCGCCAGCCTCGATCACCCGGGTGCTCAGCCCCAGCGCGCGAAGCTTGTGGAGTTGGTACATGCCCGCGAACCCGGCTCCCACCACGACAGCATCGGCCAATGACGTCTCGGCAAGGTGGCGGTCCATCTGCTCAGCCACATAGGCCATACCCTTTTCGGCAGCCGGCAAGACATTGGGCATGGCAAAGAAATTATGCATCTGGCGATCAAACCGCTTCAGCGTGGTCGGCACACCAGCCGCCTGGAGCCTGCGGGCATACGCTTCGCCCTCGTCACGAAGCGGATCGAACTCTGCGGTGACCACAACCGCCGGCGGGAGACCGGAGACGTCTTCCGCCCGCAAGGGTGACGCATCAGGCTTGGACCGGTCGTCCGGATCGGGCGCATAATGGTTCCAGAACCAGGCCATCAACTCGGTGGACAAAAGCAGCTGACACGCCGGATCGGCACAGCTTTCGGTATCCATGGCAGCGTCGGTCACGGGGTAAACCAGCACCTGCAGGGCAATATCGGGCCCGCCGGCAGCCTTGGCCTTCTGGGCGACAACAGCTGCTAGATTGCCCCCGGCGCTATCGCCGGCCACCACGATGGGCAGGCGCGTGCCGACCAGCGACGCCATGTTCGCATCGACCCAGGTCAGAGCGTCCCACGCATCATTCGGGGCGGTCGGATAGGGATGTTCCGGCGCCTTGCGGTAATCGACAAGGACCACAACCGAGCGGGTCTTCTCTGCAAGCAGCCGCCCGACCGTCTCGTACCCGTCAATATCCCCGAAAACCCATCCGCCACCATGGAAGTACACCAACACCGCCCTGCCCCCGCCATGGGGGGTAAGCACCCGTGCGCCGATCGTATCGCCGTCTGCTGTGGGGACCGAAACATCACGCGACGAGGCCATGTCCGGCCCCTCGCCATAAAGCTCCGCCAGATCGGCAACAGCGGCGCGGGCATCCTGCGCGCTCATCTCGGTAAAGGGCGGTGCCCCCATCCCGGCCATCTGTGCAAGAAAAGCGGTGCTGGCGAGATCCAGGGTCATCGGTCGTCCTCCCAATTATCGGCGTGTCTGTTTTATGGAAGGATCGTCCGATCGGCGGGGTTTGGCAAGCATGTCCCCGACGATAAGCCACGGTTTGGCGGCCCTGCGGGACGGCGGCTTCAGCGGGCCACAGGTCTGCGTTGCAAGCGCACGGGTGTCACACAAGCGCCCCGCACGCTCTGGCCGCCGCTGGCGCCCCGGTTGAAACCGCTTCAGGCGTTGATGAACGCGCGCCCTGCATAGGCGCCAGAGCCCGACAATTCTTCCTCGATGCGGATGAGCTGGTTGTATTTTGCCAGCCGGTCGGAGCGGGCCAGCGACCCCGTCTTGATCTGCCCGCAATTGGTGGCCACGGCGAGATCGGCAATCGTGGTGTCTTCGGTTTCACCAGACCGATGCGACATGACAGCGGAATAAGCGTGCCGGTGGGCCAGGTCCACCGCGTCCAGGGTTTCCGTGAGCGTGCCGATCTGGTTGACCTTGACGAGGATCGAGTTGGCCGCCCCCTTTTCGAGCCCCATGGACAGCCGTTCGGGATTGGTCACGAACAGGTCGTCGCCAACCAGCTGGCACTTGTCACCAACGGTATCGGTGAGCGCCTTCCAGCCGTCCCAATCATCTTCGGCCATGCCATCTTCGATGGAAATGATCGGATACCGGTCGACCAAGTCTTCCAGATACCTGGCCATGCCCGCCGCATCGAGGGACTTGCCCTCACCGGCGAGCTCATACTTGCCGTCCTTGTAGAATTCGGTAGACGCCGCATCGAGGGCCAGCGCGATGTCATCGCCGGGGGTGTAGCCGGCTGCTTCAATCCCCTTCAGGATAAAGCCGATCGCATCGTCCGTGGAGCTGAGATTCGGCGCAAAGCCCCCTTCATCGCCCACATTGGTGTTGTGCCCGGCTGCAACCAGCTGCTTTTTCAAGGCATGGAACACTTCTGCACCCATGCGGACGGCATCCGCCAGCGACGGCGCCGAGACCGGCATGATCATGAATTCCTGAATGTCGATAGGGTTATCGGCATGCTCGCCGCCATTGATGATATTCATCATCGGCGTCGGCAGGATCCGCGCATTCACCCCACCGATGTAACGGTAAAGCGGCAAGCCAGTGGACTCAGCAGCCGCCTTGGCGACGGCGAGGGACACCCCCAATATGGCATTTGCACCCAGGCGGGACTTGTTCTCGGTCCCGTCCACTTCGATCATCAATTCGTCGACCATGCGCTGGTCCGTGGAATCGAGCCCTTCCAGCGCCTGGTAGATCTCGCCGTTGACCGCCTCGACCGCTTTTTCCACGCCCTTGCCGCCATATCGGGCCGGCTCGCCATCGCGCAGCTCATGGGCCTCATAGGCCCCCGTGGACGCGCCCGATGGCACAGCCGCCCGTCCCGTGGCGCCATCCTCAAGGGTCACATCCACCTCCACGGTCGGGTTGCCCCGGCTGTCGAGGATTTCGCGGGCGAAGATATCGGCGATTTCAGTCATGGGAGGGCCTCATGCAGGAGCCATTGCGATAGCGCCAGCGCATAGGCTGATTGGCCGACACCGGCAAGCCGGTGCAAGCGCCCCTATCAGTCGTCCTTGGGGTCCAGGATCTGCCGGCCGCGGTACATCCCGGACTTCAAGTCGACATGGTGCGGGCGGCGAAGTTCGCCCGATTCCGCATCTTCGATAAAGGTGTTGCCCTTCAACCGGTCATGGGCCCGGCGCATGCCGCGGCGCGACTTGGTGATTTTGCTCTTGGGGACAGCCATTCCGTCAATCCATTCGTTTCCGGCGCCCCGCTCGGCGACCGCGTCAATTCCAAAGCGGAGCCATTACAGTGACGCCGCTCCCGACGCAAGGGTCGTCGCGCGTGCTAGACCAGCCGGCTCTGTTTTACCGCAGCCGCGATGAAGCTAGCAAACAGGGGATGGGGATCAAACGGCCGTGATTTCAGTTCGGGATGAAACTGCACGCCAATGAACCACGGATGGCCTGGCAGCTCCATGATTTCCGGCAACTGGCCATCGGGGGACAGACCGGAAAACCGGACGCCAGCCTTTTCGAGCCTTGGAACATAGGCCGCGTTCACCTCGTAGCGGTGCCGGTGGCGCTCTGAAATCTCCGACTGGCCATAGATCGCGGCAACCTTGCTGCCCTCCCCCAGTAGCGCGGGATAGGCGCCGAGACGCATCGTTCCGCCCTTGTCATCGTTGGCCGAGCGGGTCTCCCTGACGTTGCCGCGGGTCCACTCCTCCATGAGGCCGACCAGGGGCTCGTCCACCGTCTCGAACTCCGAGGTGGCTGCATCCTCGATACCCGCCAGATTACGGGCAGCCTCGATCACCGCCAGCTGCATGCCGTAGCAGATGCCGAAACAGGGAACATTGCGCTCGCGGGCAAACCGGGCCGCCCGCATCTTTCCCCGGGCACCCCGCTCGCCGAACCCGCCTGGCAGGATAACCCCATGCACGCCCTCAAGGATGTGCAGGGGCCGGGCCTCGTCGTCGAACTGTTCGGAATCGATCAGCCGGATATCGACCTTCACCTTGTTGGCGAGTCCCCCATGGTCGAGCGCCTCCATCACCGACTTGTAGGCGTCAGGCACATCGGTGTACTTGCCCACCAGCCCGATACAGACCGCGCCATCGGGGTTATGGATGGTCTGCGCGATCCCGTCCCAGCGGCCGAGGTCTGGAGACGGCGCACCCGCGATCCGGAAGTGATACAGGACTTCCGCATCGAGGCCCTCCCGATGGTAAGCTGACGGGACATCATAGATGTGGCCCACATCCCGCGCCTCGATCACACTCGACGGCCGGACATTACAGAAACTGGCGATCTTCGTTTTCTCGGTCTCCGGAATTTCCCGGTCACACCGGCACAGCAGAATATCCGGCTGTATGCCGATAGACCGCAGCTCCTTGACCGAGTGCTGGGTGGGCTTGGTCTTCATTTCCCCGGCGGCCGGAATATAGGGGAGCAAGGTCAGGTGAATGAAAACCGCCCGTTCCGGCCCGAGCTCCTGGCCCAACTGACGGATGGCCTCGAAGAACGGCAGGCCTTCAATGTCGCCGACCGTCCCGCCGATCTCACACAGGACAAAATCAACCCCCTCGCCCGGATCGGAAAGCACAAATGCCTTGATCGCGTCGGTCACGTGCGGAATGACTTGGATCGTCGCGCCCAGATAGTCTCCCCGCCGTTCCTTCTGGAGGATTTCCCGGTAGATCTGGCCGGTGGTGACGTTGTCGGATTTCTCCGCCGACACGCCCGTGAAGCGCTCATAGTGGCCGAGGTCGAGATCGGTCTCCGCCCCGTCATCGGTGACGAACACTTCCCCATGCTGGCGCGGGCTCATCGTTCCCGGATCGACGTTCAGGTAGGGATCCAGCTTCCGGAGCCGGACGCCGTAGCCCCGCGCCTGCAACAATGCGCCAAGGGCAGCCGAGGCAATGCCTTTACCGAGAGAGGACACCACGCCGCCGGTGATGAAGATATAGCGGATCATGGGACCTCAAAGTGGTCTGATTCGGCGTGAGCGCGCAGCCCCCGAACGGGCCGGATCACTATCGCGGTTCTGGCTCTGCAAACGGGTCAACGCTTCCATCGGCCGGATCCGTTCCCTCGGCGAGCGGATCGGTCGCCGGCGCAGACTCTGTACCATCACCTTCGGCCAGCGGATCACCGTCGCCAGCCCCTGGCCGCGCCAGAAGTGGATCCAGCGTCAGGTCGGTTTCAGGATCGAGCAGGTCCGCCGCAACACCCGCTGGCCCGCCATCGGCCTCGGCGGCCCGCTCGACAGCGGAGCGCTCGGGATCACGGCTCGCCATGGTCGTCAGGACAAGACTGGTGAGAAAGAAAATTCCGCCAAAGATCATCGTTGTCCGCACGAGGGCACCCGCCGCCCCACGGCCCGTCATCATGCTGCCGGTGCCACCGCCCATCCCGAGCGCGCCCCCTTCGGACCGCTGGAGCAGGACAACCACGGTCATCGCGATACACGCGAGGATGTGGACAGCAAGAATGACGTTTTCCATGGGCGGGTTCCAAGGGGGGCGCGGCCTCGAAAGCAAGGCGCTGGGAAATCAAACGTGCTCGTTAAGGGCAAATGTGCCTTGCGCCAAGCCTTTCCAAGGGACCGATAACAGAAGTGGCCGCCGGAGGCCCTCAGCGACCCGCAGCCTCGAAGATGGCCAGGAGGTCGTCGGCCTTCAGGCTCGCGCCGCCGACCAGGCCGCCATTCACATTCGGAACGGCAAGGATATCGGCCGCATTCGCAGGCTTCATGGAGCCACCGTAGAGAATGGCAATATCTGCGCCCCGGCGCGCCCCGAACCGCGTTTCCAGCGCAGACCGGATCGCTCCGTGCACTTCGCCGATCTGGTCGGGATTCGCAGTCTTGCCCGTGCCGATCGCCCAGATCGGCTCATAGGCGATAACAATCGCCGACCCCATCGCCGCGCCAGGGACAGAGCCGTCCAATTGCCCGCCGATCACAGCCAGCGTCTCACCCGCTTCACGTTCGCTGTCGGTTTCCCCGATACAGATGATCGGGACCAGTCCGACATCGATGGCTGCGGCGGCCTGGGCCATCACGACAGCATCGGTCTCGCCATGGTCGGCCCGGCGTTCCGAATGGCCCACGATCACGTGGGTCGCACCGGCATCCGCCAGCATTTGTGCCGAAATGTCTCCCGTGTGAGCGCCTGACACCCTTGCGTGGCAGGTTTGCCCGCCCACGGTGAGACGGGACCACGAAACCCGCGCATCCATGGCAGCAATGATCGTCGCGGGCGGACAGATCACGCAGTCGGCGTCGGTGTGCGCCGTCGACAGGCCCGTGGCGAGTTTGGCCGCCTCCTCAAGGCTGTCAGCCAAACCGTTCATCTTCCAGTTTCCAGCGATCAAAGTCCGCGCCATGGCAGGTCGCCTCCTTGCAACTCCAACCCGGCTCGCCTAGCAAGCGGGGCATATCTAAACAAGCCAATCGCCCTGCAGGGACCATTCCATGCTCACCATGATGCGAAACATGCTCCGGTCGAAGTTTGCCGGTATTCTGTTTCTCCT
>JBCBKE010000073.1:0-14683 GCA_038522375.1 Pseudomonadota bacterium | reverse complement strand
CACGACCCCAACCCTGAGGTTGCCATATGCGATGCAACTTGGCTCCGGAACCATCGATATCAAACCGGCGATCACGGCAAGGACCCGTTTGGGAAACTGGAGCATCGGCGGACAGGGGGCGGCCGTGATCCGAACAGGCGAGAACGATGAGGGCTACACCCTCGGCGACAGTCTCGAGGCAACGGCCTGGGCGGCTTATGAATTCAACCCTTCGGTCTCGATGTCTGGCCGCCTGAAGGCCACCACCACCGGGCAGATCAATGGCTTTGATCCCCAGATCATGGCGCCGGTCCAGACCGCAGACCCGGAGAATTACGGCGGTGAAACCGCTGAAATTCTCGCCGGCATCAATTGGGCTGGCCAGTCGGGGCTCCTCAAGGGCCATCGGCTGGCAGCAGAGGTGGGAGTGCCGCTCTATCGGGACCTGAACGGTCCCCAGTTGGAAACCGATCTTACCCTGACACTTGGGTGGCAGAAGGCGTTCTGATCAGACGCCGACCGACAGCAGCCGGCCTAAACGATATCCAGAAGCTTGTCGTTGGGCCGGCCCAGAACTGCCTTGTCGCCATTGATGCCGATTGGTCGCTGGATGATTTTTGCGTTCTCTGCCATGGCGGCGAAGATTTCGTCGTCGCTGGCATCGGCGGCAATGCCGGCTTTCTCGGCGTCCTTCTCGCGCATGAACGCGCGGGGACTCACACCGCCCATTTTCCTGGCAATATCGCGCAACTCGTCCTCATTCAGTTGACCAGCCTTTGATGCGTATTTGCGAATTTCAGGATCGATCCCCTTGGACTGGAGCAGTTCAAGACCCTTCTTCGACGATCCGCAGCCGGGATTATGGATCAACACATAGGTCATTGGCGGGGCTCCTCGCAGCGTGGCACCTGGTGTGCGCGAGGAGATAGACCCGGATGCGATGCCGCCAAGACTGCGGCGCGTTCAGTTTGCGTCGGGCAAGGCGCCGCGAAGCGACAAGCCGGGGTCCTCGTCGACCACATCGGCGGTGTCTGCCGCTGCGTTGCCAGCCTGGGCCAGGCGGCGGAAGGATTTGAGCGCCTCCACGTTCGCATCGACCACAGCATCGGGCGCATCCTGGGCGGCCGCTTCCATCGCCTCGAAGTCGCCCTTGAGGCCGAGCACGAGGGCCAGGTTCTGGCGGATTGTGCTGGTGGCGCCCGGCATTTCGGCGGCCTGTCGCAGCTGCACCTCCGCGCCATCGAGGTCGCCCGACAATGCGAGTGACAAACCGAGATTGGCACGGGTAGCGGGACGGTTTGCGTCAATGGAAAGGGCCCGTCCATAGGCAGCCTGCGCGCGACGGTGTTGGCCAAGTCGGTCGTAGGCCAATGCCTGGTTGGCATAGGCGTCCGCGTTCATGGGATCGCTTGCGGCGGCGCGCGTGAAGGCGTTTGCGGCGTACTCGAATTGACCAAGGGCCATCTGCGCCCGCCCTCGCAAAAGGTGCAACGCGCTATGGTTTGGATGGATCACCAAAGTCTGCGTGGTGACGTCGACAACCCGTTCATGGCTGCCGATCGTTCGAAGCGCTTCGCCAAATCTCAGCGTCACCTCTGGATCGCTCGGATCTTTTGCGTGTTCCGACGCCCAGAAATTCGCCCGTTCCAGCGGGGGCGCCCGGTCCGCGGCCTCCCGTGTCGCTTGATCGGCCGGCTGGCGCTCGGGATCGATCGCTTCAGCGGCATCCAGCTCGGGAACATCTGGTGCGGTTGCGCAGGCTGCCAGCCCAACTGCGGCTAGCCCTGCGATCGACAGGCGGCGGTGTATCTGGCCGGTCATGGTTGACACTCCACGAATATATTTGGTGAGACTTAGGCTATTCCATCCCAAGACTTCGTTAACGGGCACGCCCGTCGCCTTAACGCTCTTCCGGGCGGATTGGCTTGGCGCAACCCGCTCCGCAGGAACCCGACATGTATAAAGCTTTCACCGTTGAGCCCGATGCGCCGATCCGCGTTCACCTGTTTACAACAGCGACATGGCCGGACGCCGAGCTTGCCCCTGCGATCAGGACATTTGCCGAGAGCCAGGGCTTTTCCGGCACCGACTCCCAGACCGTGATGATGCCTGACGCCGATGGCCGGCCCGCCGACGTTCTGTTCGGATTGGGAGACGCAAGCAATGCGCTATCTGTGGCGGCGCTGGCAGCCCGTCTGCCCCAAGCGGACTATGCGATCGCGACCGCGCCCAGCCACTGGGACTTCGCCTGGAGCGCAGCAGGATGGGCCGATGGTGCCTATCGGTTCGACCGCTATCGCAGCAAACCCTCAAGGATGCCTCGCCTTGCGATACCAGCAGGACCGGAGGGTGAGGCGCTTTCCCGGGAGGCCGATGCGGCTTGCTTGCTGCGCGATCTCGTAAACACGCCGGCAGACGATATGGGTCCAGCGGGCCTTCAAGCGGCGGTTTCGGCGCTTGGTGAAACCTATGGCGCGACCGTTGAGGTCACGATCGGCGATGCGCTGATCGAAGCGGGCTATCCCATGGTTCACGCTGTGGGGCGTGCGGCGGCCGAGGCGCCAAGGTTCATCGAGTTGACCTGGGGCGATAATGCAAACCCCGAGCTCGCGATCGTCGGCAAGGGCGTGGCGTTCGATAGTGGTGGGCTCAACATCAAGATGGGCGATTACATGCGCCTGATGAAGAAGGACATGGGCGGTGCAGCCCACGCGATTGCCCTCGCAAAACTGGTCATGGATGCACAGCTGCCTGTGTACCTGAAGCTGTATGTACCCGCCGTCGAGAATGCGGTGTCGGCCAACAGCTTCCGGCCCGGCGATGTGATTGCAACGCGGAAGGGTCTCAAGGTCGAAATCGACAATACCGATGCTGAGGGCCGCCTCGTCCTGTGCGATGCGCTGGCCCGCGCTGAAGAGGGTAACCCCGACCTGATCATGGATTTCGCAACCCTCACGGGCGCGGCCCGGGTGGCGCTTGGCCCGGACCTGGCGCCGTTCTATACGCGCGACCGCTCGCTTGCGGCGGCACTGGTGGAGGCATCAACGGTTTCAGGCGATCCGGTCTGGGAGATGCCGCTCTGGATGGCCTACCGGGATATGCTGTCCAGTTCCGTTGCCGATCTGACCAATTCGGGTGGACGCCTGGCAGGGTCGATCACGGCCGCTGTGTATCTTGCCCATTTTGTCGACCGGGACGCATGGGTCCATTTCGACATCTGGGCCTGGCGGGAAGGCAAGTATGGCCGCCCCGCCGGCGGCGCTCCAACGGGTTTGAGGGCCGCGTGGGCCATGTTGAAAGCGCGCTTTGGCTGATCCCTTCGTGTGGAAAAAAACGTGGCACAGTCGAAGACAAGCGGTTTTCCGTGGGTCGTCACCGAAACGAGCATTGACTCTTTACCCTTCATGCGAATGCGGTGATTCTTCTCTCCACTAGGTCTGGGGAAGAAGCAGTATGGCTCTCAACGAACGCGAAGCGCTTGACCTTTGGCGGTCCACCCTTGTCGATCTCGTCCGCTCCGATGCGCCGGACCTGACCGCGCGGCAGCAGGCGCTCCTCGCCGTGGTTGCCCTCGATACGGGACCGCACACCGTTCGGGGTCTCTCGATACGACTGGGCGTTGCCAAACCCGCGATCACACGCGGTGTCGATGCCCTTGAAAAGCTGGGATTTGCCCGCCGCATTCCCGACGAAGACGACATGCGCAGTGTGTTCATCGAACGCACCGTTGCCGGCATGGACCATCTGCGGCGTTTGGCAAGGCTGCTTCGCAACGCGACGGGGGTGGACATCCCGGAGAGCGCTGGCGACGATAGGCAGGGTTCGGGGCTGGACCGGAACACTGTCGCGGCTTAAGCCGCTTGATGCCTGAACTTGATGACCCGCGCTTGTTACGGCCGTCCGGCGACCCGGTGGCAATGCAGGTCACAGCCGGTGTGTCGGCGATCCGCTGTGAGCCGGCACCTGATGCCGAGATGGTCACCCAGGCGCTCCATGGCGAAGTGGTGGATGTGTTCGAAGAGTGTGGCG
Source organism: Pseudomonadota bacterium (assembly GCA_038522375.1). Classification (GTDB taxonomy): domain Bacteria; phylum Pseudomonadota; class Alphaproteobacteria; order Caulobacterales; family Hyphomonadaceae; genus UBA5336. Next base: position 10,675 of record JBCBKE010000073.1, on the reverse strand, counting down.
CGTTCGGCCGCGTGCAACTCCGGCGCGACCGCTATGTGGGATGGGCGCTGATGGAGGCCCTGTCGGCGCCTTTGCTGGCAAGCACGCACCGGATCTCGGCCCTTCGGACCTATGTGCATAGTGAGCCGACGCTGAAGTCTGCCCCACGATTTCTGGTAACCCTCGGCGCCGAGATGGTGGCTGAGGGTGAGGATGGCGACTGGGTGCGGTGCGCTCGCGCCGGATGGGTTCACAAGACCCACCTTGAGGACTTGACCTCGATGTCAGACGACCCGGCCGCCATCGCAGAGCGTTACCTGGGTACGCCCTATCTCTGGGGGGGGCGGGAGAGCCTGGGGCTCGACTGTACAGGGTTGACCGTTGCGGCTTATGGAGCCTGCGGTGTGCTCTTACCGCGCGACAGCGATATGCAGTTTGCGTGGACGGGTACGTCGATCGAGCAATGGACAACTCCGGGAACGTTGAGGCGTAACGACCTGGTGTTCTGGAAGGGCCATGTGGGCATCATGCTGGATGCGGAACGGATCATCCACGCCAATGCCCATCACATGGCCGTCGCCTCCGAACCTCTGGCAGGCGCCATTGATCGTATTTCAGCCTACTATGCCGAGCCGATCGGGGCACGCCGCATCGATCTGGAAAAAGCCCGGCAGTCGGCGCCGGGCTGGATGTCTCGCTAGCGCGTCTACTCGGCATCCTGCGGTGCTTCGACCGCAATCTCGGCGTCCTCAACAACGTCCGCCACAGCGCCTTCTATCGCCTCTGGCGACATCGTTTCCAAAACCTCGCTAACGGTCTCTCCGGTGTCCGCGGCGGTTTCTTCCGCGGTTTCGACCACCGCTTCGACGGCCTCGACGGCGATCTCTTCGATGCTCTCTTCAATGGCCTCTTCGACCGCGGGAAGGGGGGCAGGAAATGCTGGCGCATCGGGCGTTATCGAGGCGAGGTAAGCGAGGACATTTGCCCGCTCATCATCGCGGCGGAGGCCTGCAAACGCCATCGATGTGCCCGCCGCATAGCTGCTGGGATTATACAGCCAGTCGTTCATGTTGGCGTAGGTCCAGATTTCGCCGTCGGTCAATGCGCCGGAGTAGTTGAACCCTTGCGCATGATTTTTCTCGTCGCCCATGATGCCATGAAGGTTCGGTCCTGTTCCGTTTGCACCGCCGGGGTCCACCGTGTGACAGGTCGAGCACTTGGCCGCAAAGGACCGCTGCCCGCGATCGACATCAGCGCTGATGAGCGCCAGTCCAAGGTCAAATACCGGCTCGGGTTCGCCCGGTGCCAGTTCCTCCTGCACTTCAGCGAAGTAGGCGTACTTGGCGGCAAACTGCTCGTTCAGCGACTTTTCCTCGCCGTACCCATCGTAGTGTGTTGGCGGCGCAAACGTGATGTGCGCCAGCTCGCGCAAGCCGAAGAGTATGAGGGCGGCAGCGAGTAGGCTGCCGAGAAATTTGTTCAGTGTCAGTTCGCCCATGGGGATCTGTCTTTCGTTTCTTGTCTTTGCGCTGGTCTGATGGCCGCGCTAACTTTGCCAAGCAATACAACCGCTTTTGTCTCGAACCCATTGCACACCCTCGCGGCCAACCGACGCACGCGGCGCGTGTGCCCTGCTGCAACAGGTGCCAATGACCCTCCCCATCATCGTGATCCCGGCCCGGATGGCCTCAACCCGCCTGCCAGGCAAGCCCCTGGCAGACATCGGCGGCAAGCCGATGATCGTTCGTGTTTGCGAACGGGCGGTTGCAGCGGCGATGGGACCGGTCCTGGTTGCTGCAGCGGAAAGGGAAATCGCAGACGCCGTTCAGACGGCGGGCTTTGATGCCGTCATGACCGATCCGGCCCTCCCATCGGGATCGGACAGGGTCCACGCGGCATTGGGCATAGCCGATCCGGAGGGGATTCATGATCTGGTGGTGAACCTTCAAGGCGACATGCCAACGCTTGACCCCGCCGCGCTTCAGCGTCTGTTCAGGGCCATGCGCGCCCAACCGGGCGCCGAAATTGCGACCTTGGCTGCGCAGATCACAGACCCGGCTGAGCGCGACGATCCAAACGTCGTGAAAGCGGTGCTGTCATTCGACAAAGACGCTGAGGCGGCCCGGGCGCTCTATTTCACGCGGGCGACTGCCCCCCATGGCGCCGGACCCCTTTGGCATCATGTCGGCGTTTATGCGTACCGCCGCGAAGCCTTGGGACGGTTTGTTGCGGCGCCGCCAAGCCACCTTGAAATTCAAGAGCGGTTGGAGCAGTTGAGAGCGCTTGAGCTGGGCATGGTCATCGCTTGCGCTGCGTTAACCGGACCGCCCCCCAATGGGGTCGATACGCCGGAAGACCTCGAAGCGGCCCGAGCCTGGTATCAACGGGAAGGGATCGTTTGATGGTGGCCATTGCGTATCAGGGGGAGCCGGGCGCGAATTCCCATATCGCCTGCAAACAGGCGTATCCAGCGCTCGATCCGATGCCCTGCCGGACGTTTGAGGACGCCATGGGCGCGGTTGTTGATCGCCGCGCCGACCTTGCCATGATCCCCGTCGATAACACCATCGCCGGCCGGGTGGGCGATATTCACCATCTCCTGGCAACGACACCGTTGCACATTGTTGCCGAGTACTTCCTCCCGATCCGGTTCCAACTCATGGCCAAGCCGGGTACGGCGCTGGCCGATGTGACATCGGCGCGTAGCCATATCATGGGCCTGGGCCAGTGCCGGAAGTTCCTCAGCGATCACGAGATCGAAGGGATTGCCGCTGCCGATACCGCCGGCGCTGCCAGGGAGGTGCGCGATAGTGGGGAAACCGGCCTTGCCGCAATTGCCCCAAGGCTTGCCGCCGAGGTTTACGGCCTCGAGATACTTGCCGAGGACATTGAGGACGCCGAGCACAATACCACCCGCTTCCTGATCATGGCGAGGGAGCCCATTGACGACTTTCCGGAGGGGGGTGGCGGCGCAAAGATGGCTTTCCTGTTCCAGGTCCGGAACATTCCTGCGGCCCTTTACAAGGCGATGGGCGGTTTTGCGACCAATGGCGTGAACATGACCAAATTGGAGAGTTACATGCTCGGTGGTGCCTTCACGGCAACCCAGTTCTACGCTGAGATCGAGGGCCACCCCGATGAACGCCCGGTCCAGCTGGCTCTGGAAGAACTCGGTTTCTTCTCGACCTCTCTGAAAATCCTTGGCGTTTTCCCCGGTGCGAAACGCGGGTCATCCGCCCCATAGTGCAGGATCGGGGGGTGGGACCATTCCGCCGCTGAATTGAAGCCCCGGCGACAGATCCTCTTTCAGCCAGAGAGGTCCATCGAGATCTGCAAAGTCGGTCAGTTGGGCGGCCAGAACTGCAGGGGCCATCGACAGTGACCCCGCCACCATGCATCCGACCATGGTCAGCATGCCTTCCGCCTTCGCTGCAGCAATAAGGTCAAGGGCTGCGGTGAGCCCGCCGGACTTGTCGAGTTTCACGTTGACGGCATCGTACTTTACGGCGAGGCCCGGAATGTCAGCGGCTGTATGAACGCTTTCGTCGGCGCATAGCGGGACCGGCGATGTTCCGCGAACCAGCGTTGCATCGGCCCCGGCTGGCAGCGGTTGTTCGATCAGGACAACGCCCAGTTCGGTAGCGCGAGCGGTCATTTCGTCCAGTCCCGTTGCGGCAAGACCCTCATTGGCGTCGACAATCAGACGGGCGTCCGGCCGGGCGCGATGGACAGCCTCAATCCGTGCGAGGTCCGCTGCACCGCCGAGTTTCAGCTTCAGCAGCCTTCCTGTGATGCGCGTTGCGGCCTGTCCCATCCGTTCGGGCGTGTCGAGGGAGAGGGTCTCGGCGGTTTCGATGGGACGGGGCGGGGCCAGATTGGCGAGTTTCCAGACCGGCTGTCCGGTTGTCTTCGCGGCGAGGTCCCATAGCGCGCAATCCACCGCGCAACGCGCTGCGCCCGCGGACAGGTGCTCTGGCAATTCAGTGCGGTCGCATCCCACTGAAATCATTGGGGCCACGCCCGTGATCTTCGCCCGCACGCCCTCGACGGTTTCGCCATAGCGTCCATAGGGCACGCACTCGCCGCGCCCGATGACACCATCTTCCGCTATCTCGACCCGCACGGTTTCGGCATGGGTCTTGCTCCCCCTCGATATGGTAAACGGCTGTTTCAGCGCAGTTCGATGGATGGAAACCTGAATCGTACGGCTGGACATTTGGGCAACGGGTCCTTCAGACATGGCCTGTACTGCTTTCCACAACCCCTAGCGGAGACCAACCCGCCGAGCCATGGCCGATACATCCCCCACTTTCATTGAAACCGAAACTGGCGAGCGCCGCGTGCTCGCGGTTTCGGGAGATTGGACGGTGGCGACCATCGCAAAGGTCGATCAGGATCTTCGCGCGATCGATGCGGGGCAGGGAGGTCTGATCCTGGACGTGACGGGTTTGGGCCGCATCGACACGGCCGGCGCTTTCGTGCTTGACCGGACACTGCGCGAAAACCCTTGCGAAATTGGGGGCGTCCTCGACGTGAGTGGTGAACACCCCAGCGCAGCGGCCTTGATCGAACAGGTGCGGCGGGCTGCTGAGGGCTGTGAGCCTCCTGAACCGAAGGGCGCCATGGTGAGCCTTTTTGAAAGGACAGGCCGCGGCGTCACCCAACTCTCGCGGGAAACGACGGCAACGCTGGCATTCCTTGGAGAGACGATTGCGACCTTGGCTCGGTTGATTGTCCGTCCCCACAAGATTCGTTGGACGGCAACGGTCTCGGTTATGGAAGAAGCGGGCCTGGATGCGCTGCCCATCATCGCCTTCCTGAGTTTCTTCGTCGGCATGGTCGTTGCCTTTATCGGCGCGACAGTTCTGGCCGATTTCGGTGCCACGATCTTTACGGTCGAACTGGTCGGCTACGCGATGCTGCGGGAGTTTGGCGCCGTGATTTCAGCGATCATCCTGGCCGGGCGGACCAATTCGGCGTTCACAGCCCAGATCGGTGCCATGAAAATGCGCCAGGAAATCGACGCCATGACCACCCTTGGCCTCGGCGTTCAGGAAGTGCTCGTGGCGCCCCGGGTCATCGCCATGGTGATCATGACGCCAATTCTGGCGTTCGTGGCGACCTTGGCCGGGATTGCTGGCGGGGTTTTCGTTGGATGGGCTGTACTTGATATCTCACCCACGACGTTCATTGCGCGTCTCCAGGACCTTGTCCCGACGGCGAATTTCTGGGTTGGCATGTCCAAGGCGCCGATCTTCGGACTGGTCCTTGCGATGCTCGCCTGTCGCCAGGGCCTGCTCGTCGGCGGATCGGTTCAGTCATTGGGAAGCCACACAACAACCTCGGTGGTTCAGGCTATTTTCTCCGTAATTGTTATCGATGCCATGTTTGCGATCTTCTACATGGAGCTGGGCATTTGACGGGCGCGATACCGCCACCTGACCGGGCCATCAGTGCGCGCGGGCTGAAGACCGCGTATGGCGACCATGTGGTGCACGACAATCTCGATCTTGATGTCCGAAGGGGCGAGGTGCTTGGTGTGATCGGGGGATCGGGGACCGGAAAGTCGGTGCTCTTGCGCGCGATCACGGGGCTCAAGGCGCCAGCGGCCGGATCGATTGCGGTTTTCGGCAAGGAGCTCCGGCGCCTGGATAAGGCCGAGCGCAACGCCCTTGAGCGCCGGTGGGGCATCATGTTCCAGGATGGCGCGCTGTTTTCGAACCTCACGGTGCGCGAGAACGTCATGGTTCCCCTCGCTGAACACACGGACATGTCGCCGTTGCTTCGCCGTGAAGTTGCCGATATGAAGATCCGTCTGTCCGGGCTTGGCTCTGAAGCAGCTAACAAGTATCCCTCCGATCTGTCGGGCGGAATGCGGAAGCGGGCGGCGCTTGCGAGAACGCTGGCCCTTGATCCTGAACTCGTTTTTCTTGACGAGCCGACAGCAGGCCTCGACCCGATCACCGCAGGCAACTTCGATGCGCTGGTGCGCGACCTCCAGCGTGCCCTGGGTTTGACTGTATTCCTGGTGACCCACGATCTCGACACGCTGGCTGCGACCTGCGACCGCATCGCTGTCCTAGCTGAGAAGCGGGTGCTGGCGGTTGGCACGATCGATGAATTGAGAGCGTTGGCGCATCCATGGGTCCAATCCTATTTCAATGGCCCTCGGGGCCGCGCAGCCACAGCCGGGGTCGAGGCACTCGCCGCACCCCCTGCAACAAGCCCCGCGTGAAGGAGACAAGACGATGGAACCTCGCGCGAACTACGCTCTGATCGGTGCGTTTGTCCTGGCCGCGGCCGTGGGCATTTTCGGCTTCATTCTCTGGCTGGGCCAGTCGGAGTTTCGCAGCAGCTTCAACGAGTATGATGTGGTTTTCGAAGGTCCGGTCACGCTCGATGAAGGCGCCCAGGTCCGCTATATCGGCATCAAGGTCGGCGATGTTCGCTGGGTTCGTATCAACCGAAGCGATCCTTCAAAGGTGCGAGCGCGCATCCGGATCGACGCCGAAACCCCCGTGAAGACCGATTCCACGGCCGGGATCGATTTTGCGGGTATCACGGGAATAACCTTTGTCCAGATCAATGCCGGGTCTGCCGAGGCTCTGCCCTTGCAACGCAGGGCCGGTGAGCCGGTTCCGGTTATCCGCGCCGAACGGACCGCGCTGGAACAGCTTGTAACGTCCGGTCAGGAAATCCTTGGCCGGTCGAACAGCGCAGCCCAGCAGATCAACGAACTGCTGTCGGATGAGAACATTGCGCACGTCTCCAACACGCTCAAGAACCTTGATGATATCACGACGCGGCTCGCCGCTGACGACGGCGCAATCGACGATCTTGAAGCGGCACTCGAAACACTGCGTGAGGCGGGTGAAACCTTCGATGCCGCTTCCAACGCACTCGGAGACGTGGGCCGTGGTGCCAGCGCGCAGATTTCCGCGATGCGTCCAGAGATCGACCGGATGATGGCGATGGGAACCGACGTGCTGACATCGCTCCGGCAGGCGGTCGAAGAAGGGATCCGCGCATTGACGTCTGCCGCAGACGTTATCGAAGGCCCTGCGAACGAAACGGTTCAGGAAACCGGGCTGGCCGCCCGGGACCTGCGCCGGCTGATTTCCCGGATCGACGAGATTGCGCGAGAACTTGAACAGGACCCCCAGGCGATCGTCCTTGGTGAGCCCTTGCCCTATGAGGACCGTCCATGATCCATCGCATCTGTTTTTTCGCGCTCACATTTGTTCTGTCTGCCTGCGTATCGGTTCTGCCAGAGCAACAGACACCCGAAGCGCTTTACCGGGTTTCACCCCCTGCCGTGTCGGTATCTCTCACCGAGAACGTCATGGTGCGGGAGCCCGATGCGCCGCGCCTCTTTGCTGGCCGGGCCATTGCAACCGAAGACAGCGACGGCGCGCTACGCCTGCTGCCCGGCGCAGAATGGGCTGACCGCTCAACCCGGCTGATGCAAACCGCGCTGATTGATACGTTTGGGGCATCTGATACGGGGACCGCCATGGCAGCCGATGGATCGGCCACCGCCCGCCATGAACTCGACTGGCGGATCGTTGACCTGCATTTGAGACGGACCGAAGCCGTCTGCCAGGTGGTCGTCTCGCTCTACGACCGCGATGCCCGGGTAATTGTGGGCCGCGCAACCCTGTCAGCGACCGTGCCAGCGGCGACCGGCAGAAACGGCGCCAGGGTCGGCGCGCTGCGAGAGGCCGCGACCGACTGCGTCGCCCAGACCGCACGTTTTGTGGCCGACACCCAGGTCGCATCAACGCCGATGGCTGACCTTCGGGACTAAAGCCGGTCGCAGACTGCCGGATACCGAGCCTCAAGGCCCCACCGATTCACCTAAACCGGTGGCCGTCCATTTCACTCCGCACCACCGCTTCAGATCTCTGTTTTTGCGCAAGTATCCGTTCGCAAACGATTCGGTTTGCTCCGAACTTGCGCTAGAGCGCTTCCAGGCGAAGTGGGCACCGGTTCGCCGTACGGAAGCGCGTCGAAACAAGGACTTGAAGCGGCGCGCTGAGTCCATTTCAGAATGCGCCGCTTTAGGCATTTCGGATGGTGAGCCCGCCATCAACCGGTATCACGGCGCCTGTCAGGTAACTGGCCGATGGCAAGACGCAGGCAAGCGTGATCTGGGCGACTTCTTCCGGGTCGCCATAGCGTTTCAGGGCCGTGCGCCGCTTGGCGAAAATCGTCTTGTGCTCCTCGGGAATTTCCGCGTTGATTGATGTTCGGATTGGCCCCGGGCAGATGCAATTGACGGTGATGCCTTCTTTACCAAGATCGACGGCTAGCCCGCGTGTAATGCCGATAACGCCGTGTTTGGCAGCAGCGTACGGGCTGTTGCCGGGTGTCGCCCCCAAGCCTTCGGTCGAGGCAACATTCACGATCCGCGCTGCGTCCGATTGTCGAAGCCATGGCAGGGCTTCCCTGACAATCCGCTGGTGCGCCGACAGCATTACAGCCAGGCTTTGCTCCCAGCTTTCCTCGTAGGCCTCCTCATCATCCACCATGGCCAGTTTGGCGAAACCGGCATTGTTCACGATGATGTCGATCCCGCCGAAATGGGCGGCGACAGCGGGGACGACCCGCCTGAAACCGTCCCGGTCGCCCACATCAAGCGTCCAGGCTCGCACCGTTTCGATCCCTGCGGCCCTGATATCTTCCACGACCGCATCGCATCCGGCCTTGTCGCGATCGGTGACCGCGACATTGGCACCTTCGCGGGCGAAGAGGTGGGCGGTGGCACGCCCCATGCCGCTGGCAGCGCCGGTGATGATGGCTGTCCGTCCTGCGATGGATCGATTGAGGGCTTTGTATTCATACATGGTCTGTAGCGAACCTTGTTCGGCAAAAGGTCAGTGTATTCAACGTTACCGTTTCCGACAAATCACTGACCAATCAAATTCAGGCTCCAGCTTTAACGGCATCCTCATACATATTCTCCTATTATGAGAATATAGCAGCACGAAACACCGCAAATGGCGAACTTCGAAAACTTCGGGTTGAGATCGATTTACCCCCCATTTGCGGACCGACCCTCCATCAACCTCTCCAAGGACAGCCACGCTTTTGCTGGCTGTCCTTGGTCCTTTTTTTGATGGTGGTTTTCAGGCCGCGGAAGTGAGGGGCGCTGCCCTGTTAGCGCTGCTGGCGTTCTCTGAACCAAGGACCCGTTGAATCCAGGCACTGATGTCGGCGAATGTGCGGTGTTTGAGGTCGACAAGATCCCTGGCAACAGCTTCTGCATTCTGGCTGCGGCGCTGGATTTCCCCAGGTTGAGAAATGATGTCGAGCATTTCGGCCAGATCGCGACGATAAACGTCGACGTCGGCATTCCTGTCCAGTCGCCAGAGTGCGCGCTCAAGCATGTGTCCATTGTCGGCGTTTGCATCGCCAACATAGAGCATCGGCTTGCCGAGACTGACCGATGAAACGGCCTTCGATGGAACGCAGACATGGTTCCATTCCGGCTTCAGGCTCGCGATATGGACATCGGCGTGCAGCGCTTGTTCTGGGCTGACATAGTCGACCAGTTCTACATTGGAGGCGGACGCCACCTTCGTTTTCACGGCATCCGCATGGGTACCATAGAGTGAGAAGACAAACGCATGCTTTTCTGGATCTGAAGCATCAACGAGCAATGGAAGAAGGTCCGGACAATGGGCCTCGCCAACATTGCCAGCATAACAGAACAGGATTTTCTCGTCGCGCGACCGCAGCCGTTCCGGGGCCTCGCCAGGATCGTTATCACGGGCGACAAGGCCACAAGGAAGCACGAAGACCTTGGCGTCGGACTGGCGACGCTCGAGGACGTAAGCCGCTTGTTTCGGACCGAGGCAGATGAAGGCATCGGGTGTCACATCCTGAAGCTTTCTGGATAGTTCGCGAAAGAACGGGTTGGTCTCTGTCGAAAGCCGGGCGGACATGAACGCCTCTGGATAGATGTCCATCGTCCATTCGATCCAGGTCGGTGCCGCCGGTCCGCACTGCTCGATTTCCCTGGCGATCCAGTATCCGAGCAATGGAGGGTCTGTGAGTGAAATCACGAGGTCTGCCCACCGCACGGCCCGCCGGGCCAGTTCCCGTCCTTCAATCATGCTGTTGACCAGTCGCCCTCCCTTGCCGGGAACCGGAAGTCGCAGTGTCTTCAGGCGATCCACGGCAACGTCGCGATCGGAGTCGACAGCGCGATTGGCCGCATATTCGGCTGCGCTGCAGAACATCTTGATTTCCGCGGACGGTATGGTCGCCATCAAGTGCCGGGCCAGCTCTTGGCTGGACCGACCAGTCATGGCCCCGTCAGGTGGGAAGAAGCGATTGATGATGGCAATTTTCATTGTTTAGACGGTCATCCCCAACTCCCCGATCGCGCGATTGTATACCTGACGCGCTAGGCCGGCCGACTGGCTGACAAGACGCCGTCAAAGTAGTCGATCGTCTTGCTCAAACCCTCGCGCAAAGCAATTGTCGGCGCCCAATCGAGGTGTTCTTTCGCCTTGGCGATGTCAGGCTGGCGTTGGCGCGGATCGTCCTCGGGCAGCGGCGTATGGACCAGCTGAGATTGCGCCCCGGTCAGATCGATGACCGTTTCCGCCAACTGTCGGATCGTGAACTCTCCTGGATTTCCCAGGTTGATCGGGCCAATGACCTCGTCGCGACTGTCCATCAATGAGAT
>JBCBKE010000072.1:0-14922 GCA_038522375.1 Pseudomonadota bacterium | reverse complement strand
TGCGCTGGGATGAGTTCAACCGATTTGCAACCGCGGTCGTTTTCGTGCCGCGCGAGTCCTACGATACGACCCTCAGGCGCAGGATTGCCGCGCTTCTGGAAACCGAGATCGGCGGCCGGGTTACGCGGTTCGAGCCACGCTTTGAAGAGACACCGCTGACACGGGTCCTGTTCAACATCAGCCTTTCGCCCGGACATCAACGCCCCGACCCGGAAACGCTCGAAAGGACGATCGCTGATTATGCCCGAACCTGGGACGATGCCTTTCGCACGGAGGTGCTGGAGCATGATGTAATTGCACCGGTCGGAAGGTCGGCCCTGGCGTTCGCTGGCAGCTTCAACGCCGCCTACCGTGAAGCGTTCACACCCGCCGAGGCGATCATTGATGTGGGAGAAATGCGCCATCTCTCGCGCGATGTGCCGGTCCGGTTGAGGGCGTACCGGAAGGACGGCGACGATCCAGACAAGTTGCGCGCGAAGATCTATGCCAGGCCCGGGGCGATTCCCCTGTCGGACTGCGTACCGATTTTCGAGAACATGGGCCTGCGCGTGCAGTTCGAGACGGGATATCCCCTCAGACCGTCGAAAAAACCGGTCGATGACGCCCCGGACGTCTATTGGGTGCACGATTTGTACATGTGGACCCCGACCGGCGACGCGATCGATCTCGCGCAGATATCTGAAACGCTCCGCGACACGTTCGCAGCGATCTGGAACGGGCTGGCTGAAAACGATGGCGTGAACCGGCTGGTCGTCACGGCCAGTGCATCCTGGCGCGAGTGCGCGTTGATCCGCACGCTTTCTGCCTTCCGCCACCAGACGGGCGTGGACCCGGGGCGCCTCACACGCATCGATGCGGTGAATGCGCATCCGGGATTGATGCGCCTGATCCTCGAACTCTTTGCCGTGCGGTTTGATCCAGGTCTTGACCTGGATCTGGAAACACGTGCGGCCCGCGGTGCGGCCATCCGGGCGAGTATCGAAGACGGGCTGGAGCAGGTCGACGTCCTCGACGAGGATAGGGTGATCCGTCGGCTTGCCGATCTGGTCCTCGCAATTACCCGGACCACCTACTACCAGGACGAAACGTCGAGCCTGATCGCGATCAAGATCGCAAGCCAGGATGTGGAAGCGCTTCCCGAACCCAAACCCTACCGCGAGATCTTCCTGGCCAGCCCGACCGTTGAGGGTGTCCACTGCCGGTTCGGCCCGGTGGCGCGCGGTGGACTGCGCTGGTCAGACCGGCGGGACGACTTCCGGACGGAGGTTCTCGGTCTGGTCAAAGCCCAGCAGGTCAAGAATGCGGTGATTGTGCCGTCAGGCTCGAAGGGCGGGTTCTATCCGAAGCAACTGCCATCACCGACAGACCGGGACGCCTACCGCGAAGCCGGCACGGCCGCCTATCGTGACTTTATTCACGGCCTGCTCAGTCTGACCGACAATCTGGTGAACGGGGCCGTTCATCATCCAGCCCGTACCGTGGTTTGGGATGGAGATGACCCCTATCTGGTTGTCGCAGCCGACAAGGGGACAGCCACATTCTCAGACACCGCCAACGAGATCAGCCTGTCGCAAGGCTTCTGGCTTGGTGATGCTTTCGCGTCCGGCGGGTCCGCTGGCTATGATCACAAGAAGATGGGCATCACGGCCCGTGGCGGCTGGGAGGCGGTAAAGCGCCACTTCCGCGAACGGGGCAAGGACATCCAATCGCAGCCTTTCACGGTGATCGGCGTTGGGGACATGTCTGGAGATGTGTTCGGCAATGGCATGTTATTGTCCAGGCAAATCCGCCTCTTGGCGGCCTTCAATCATATGCACATCTTCATCGATCCCGATCCGCAGGACCCCGCGAGACTCTGGGAAGAACGCAAGCGTTTGTTCGAAAAGCCGCGCTCGACCTGGGCCGATTACGACACGGACCTGATATCGGCGGGGGGCGGCGTGTTCGACCGGTCCGCCAAATCGATCACCCTGTCGGAAGAGATGAAGCACCTGACCGGATTATCCATCGACCGGGCAACGCCCAACGACCTCGTGCGTGCCTTACTCTCCGCAGAAGCAGAATTGCTGTGGTTCGGCGGGATCGGCACCTACGTGAAAGCCAGCGGCGAAAACCACACTGCTGCTGGCGACCGGGCCAATGATGCGATTCGCGTCGACGCCAGCGATCTCAAGGTTCACGTGGTTGGCGAAGGCGCCAATCTGGGGACGACCCAGGCAGCCCGGATCGAATTCGCCCTGGCCAACGGACACATCAATACAGACGCCATCGACAATTCGGCCGGCGTCGACAGCTCCGACCACGAAGTGAACATCAAGATACTGGCTGCCGAGGCCATCCGCCGCGGGGACCTGTCCCATGGCGAACGCAATTCGCTGCTGTCGAGCATGACCGACGATGTGGCCGCACACGTCCTTGCGCACAATTACGATCAGACAGGCGCGCTGAGTCTAGCCGCGGCCCAAGCGCTGGGCGATCACAATGCGCTGGAGCGACTCATGGTGGACCTTGAGCAGCGCGGCGTTCTCGACCGGGGGCTTGAAGGGTTGCCGTCGACCGCGGACATGGCTGCGAGAGCCGACAGTGGGCAACCCCTTACGCGTCCGGAACTCTCGGTCCTGCTTGCCTGGTCCAAGATCACCGCGTTTGACGACCTTGTCGCCTCCAACGTGCCCGACGACCCTGCCCTGGCGGAGACCGTCGCCGCCTACTTCCCGAAGGCTATTCGAGGATTTGGCGCCGCTATCGCAGCTCACCGGCTCAATCGAGAAATCCTCGCCACGATGATCTCGAATCGCGTCCTTGATACGCTGGGGCCAGCCGCCATGCAGCGCCTGCGGGAAGGCACCGGTGCGGGGAATGCGACGCTCTGCAGCCGCTTCGAAATCGCCCGAACCGTTTTGAGTGCGGGCGAATATCTGGAAGCCGTCGCCACTCTCGACAACAAGGTGCCTGCAACCGTCCAGACGGAGCTTCACCTGGCCCTTTCCAACGCCCTCAGCCGCGCCACCGAGTGGCTTGTGCTCAACCGGCCTGACATGACGATTGACGACGGCATCGGGGCGTTTCACGCTCCTCTGGACGCGTTCAAGGCGGCCCTGCGTGAAACGAGCTCACCGTTCATCGGCGCGAGGATCGAACGCCAGGCCCGGACGCTTCAGGATGCCGGCGTTCCGGTCGGTCTTGCCCAATGGGGGGGTGCCCTCCCGCATTTTGCAGAAGGACTGCGGCTTGTACCCGTCGCCGAAGACGGTGGATACGACATGGCTGACGTGGCCGCCGCATCCTTCCATATCGGCGACCAATTGCGGCTGGACCGGCTGGCAGACCAGGCGCGGGAAGCCGCCAACAAGGCGACCTATTGGGACCGCATTGCAACGCGCCGCATGATTGACGATCTCGCCGGGTTACAGATCCGCGCGACCCAGGACGCCCTGGCCAGTGGCGGCGCCAGGCCGTGGCTTGCTGCGCGCGAGCATGCACGGCACGCCCTGATGGCCCAATTGCGTGAGCTAAGCGCTGGTCACTCATGGTCTTTCGCCCGGTTCGCCCTTGCAACCGATGCGTTCCGGCGGTTCATGGACGAAAACGCGGACGAAGGCTGAGGTCAAATCCGAATACCGGCCCAGACCGTCGCGTCAGGTCCCTGTTCCAGCGCAAGTGTAAACGCGCAAGCGCGTCCCGGTTGCGCGGAACGTGGTTCAGTTCAGATAGCCGTTCGTTTCGAGCCATCCGAGGATCTGTTCGGCCGCTTCTTCCGCTGTGCAGGAAACGGTGTCGATATCGATCTCAGGGGTCCGAGGCGGCTCGTATGGGCTATCGATACCGGTAAAGTTCTTGATCTCGCCGGCCCTCGCTTTCTTGTAGAGCCCCTTCACATCGCGTTTTTCCGCCACATCGAGGGGTGTGTTCACGTAGATTTCGACGAACTCCCCCGGAGCCATCATGTTCCGGGCCATCCGTCGTTCAGACCTGAACGGAGAGATGAAGGAGACAAGCGTGATCAAGCCGGCGTCGACCATGAGTCTGGAGACGTTTGCCACCCGGCGGATATTCTCCACGCGGTCAGCATCTGTGAAGCCGAGGTCCCGGTTGAGGCCGTGGCGAACATTGTCGCCATCAAGCACGAAAGTGTGCTTGCCTTGGGCAAAGAGCAGTTTCTGGAGCGCGTTCGCGATCGTGGACTTGCCGGAACCGGAAAGCCCGGTGAACCAGAGAACCGCCGGTTTCTGGCCCTTCTGCTCGGCGAGGACATCCTTGGTAACGTCGAGCGCCTGCCAATGGATATTGGACGCCCGCCGCAAGGCAAAGTCGATCAGGCCCATGCCCATCGTATTGTTCGTGAGCCGGTCGATGATGATGAAACCGCCCATCTCGCGGATGGACTTGTAGGGGTCGAACGCGATCGGCGCATCCAGAGAGATGGTACAGACACCGAACTCGTTCAGCTCGAGTGTCCGGCTCGGCCGGTCCGTCAGCGTGTTGATGTCGATGCCGTACTTTGGAGCGTTGATGGTGGCGGCCACCATTTTCGCACCGATCTTGACCAGGTATTTCCGCCCCGGCAGCAGGGGCTGGTCCGACATCCAGAGTACACGGACCTGGAACTGGTCGGAAACTTCGGCCGGCTGCTCTGCGGTGACAATGACATCACCCCGCGAACAATCAATCTCGTCGGTGAAAGTAAGAGTGACAGACTGGCCAGCCTGGGCTTCTTCCAGATCGCCGGTCATCGTCACGATCCGCTCGACCTGGCTGTCCTTCGCGCTGGGCAGGACCTTGATCCGATCGCCCGGCTTCACGGTTCCTGACACGATCTGTCCGCTGAAACCGCGGAAGTCGAGATTGGGACGGTTTACCCATTGCACAGGCATGCGAAACGGCGCGGCGGACCGCAGGTCATCGACAGGAACTTCGTCGAGATACTGCATCAGGGTTGGTCCGCCATACCACCCCGTTGCGTCGGTTTTCACGGTGATGTTGTCACCCATGAGTGCCGACATGGGGATCGGCTCGATTTCGAGGTCTCCGCCCAACTCCGCGGCGAATTCCTCGAAATCTGCGACAATGTCGTTGAAAACGCCCTGATCATAATCGACCAGGTCCATCTTGTTGACGGCCAGCACGATGCGGCGAATGCCAAGGGAATAGGTGATGAAGGCGTGGCGCCGGGTCTGGGTAAGAATTCCGCGGCGGGCATCGATCAGGAGGATCGCCACATCGGCGGTCGAAGCGCCCGTCGCCATGTTTCGGGTGTACTGCTCATGGCCGGGTGTATCGGCAACAATGAACTTTCGTTTCTCCGAGGCAAAGAAGCGATAAGCCACATCGATTGTTATGCCCTGTTCGCGCTCGGCAGCGAGCCCGTCGACCAGCAGCGCGAAATCGATTTCACCCCCCTGGGTGCCCACCTTCCTGGAGTCGGCCTCAAGCGTCGCAAGCTGGTCTTCGAAGATCATCTTGGAATCGTAGAGAAGCCGGCCAATCAGCGTTGATTTCCCGTCATCAACCGATCCGCAGGTGATGAAGCGCAGGAGCGACTTGTTCTCATGGTTTTCCAGATACTGGACGATATCGGAGGCAATGAGGTCCTGTTCGACTTGCATTAGAAGTATCCCTCTTGCTTCTTTTTCTCCATAGAGGCGGACTGGTCACTGTCGATGACCCTGCCCTGGCGCTCCGATGTGGTGGTGAGCAGCATTTCCTGAATGATGTCTTCCAGCGTTGCTGCGTTGCTTTCGACCGCGCCGGTGAGCGGGTAGCAGCCAAGGGTTCTGAACCGCACCGATTTCATCACCTGCGTTGCCCGCAAGTCATCCGGGGTCCGGTCATCATCAACCATGATGGGCACGCCATTCCACTCGACCACCGGCCGCGGCGCAGAGAAGTAGAGTGGTACGATCTCGATCGCTTCGCGGCGAATGTACTGCCAGATATCCAGCTCGGTCCAGTTCGACAGGGGGAAAACGCGGATGCTCTCGCCCTGCTGGATATTCGTATTGTAAACGTTCCACAGTTCAGGGCGCTGGTTTTTCGGATCCCAACGATGTTCAGCGGTGCGGAACGAGCAGATGCGTTCCTTCGCACGGGACTTTTCCTCGTCCCTGCGGGCGCCACCGAACGCCACGTCGAACTTGTGAGTATCAAGCGCCTGTTTTAGGGCCTGGGTCTTCATAATGTCCGTGTGCGGCGCTGAGCCATGGGTGAAAGGGCCGACGCCCTGCTCCACGCCTTCGGCATTGGTATGGACGATCAGCTCCATTCCCAGTTCGGCAGCCTTGCGGTCTCGAAACGCGATCATCTCCCGGAACTTCCAGGTCGTGTCGACGTGCATCAGCGGGAAAGGGGGCACCGACGGATAGAACGCCTTGACCGCGAGGTGCAGCATGACGGCGGAATCCTTGCCAACCGAGTACAGCATCACCGGTTTATCAGCGACAGCCGCCACTTCCCGCAGGATATGGATGCTTTCGGCTTCAAGCCGATCGAGGTGGGTTAAAGGTTTCACCCGGCACGTCCCTTTTCTCATTCGATTGCGCGTTCTTCTAACGGAGCCGGCCTGCAAGTCCATGGCTGACCTGTTCGCAGGTGCAGCGGCTTTGCAGTTTCCCCCAATTGCCGTCAATTGAACGCTGAAAGTGTGAATGTTGAACACTGGAGCGGCAATATGCACGATGCTGGCCACGCCGAACGCTCTGATCTGCAGGGGCGAATTCACGCCGTCCTCGCCGAAAAAGGCGCCCTGCTCGGAAAGGAGCTGTGCGCCATTCTGGACGGTGAACCCTATCTCGCCGTGTGGCAGGCATGTTTCGCCGATGGCGCCATCCAGATTTCCCATTTTTCCAGGTACTATTTACGGTTCGATATCACGCGCGAGGACATGGTTCGCCTCAGCCCATCTATCTTGAGGGATTTCCTTTCCTTCACCCTGTTATCACTTCCGGGTCAGCGCGAAGCGGTGATCGACCGGCAGGTTGAACTGTCGAACCGGCACCGGGAAATCAGTCGTGAGAAGACGCGGATTGCCTGGACCGTCCTGATCGAGACCCTTGCAAGTCTGGCACCCGGCGAAGACGCCAAGCTCTGCGCGTTTCTCGCCGGTGATCTCGCCTACTTCCTGGGGCATTCAGAGCCGCGTGAAATCAAGGCAACGGGCGAGATGGTTCGCGGATCGGACATCGATATCATCATCGTCCATGACGGTTTGTCCGAGGAATCAGTGGCCGCCATCAATTCAACGATGACCCAGTCCAAACACTACTATCTGAGTCATCCAGGCTGGCGCCAGGAGCTCGACTTCATCGTGAAGCCGATCGATCGCATGTTCGATCAGTTCAACTACTCGGACATTCATGAGAAGATTGCGAGCAAGATCGTCTACGAGTCATTGTTCCTGGCCGGGTCGGTTGCCCTTTATGGCATGGTCATGGACGAGATGCGGGCGAGCGGGGCCGGCGCCAAGATCGAGGCAGACTTCGAGTACGGCCTGGCCGACCGCAAGACAGCGATGCGTGAACTGCTCCAGGCCGATCCCTACGAGCTCGATGCCAATACCCAGTCCTTGTTCTATTTCTCTCAGGAACGCCTCGAATTCGTCTGATCAGCCAACAAGAGCGATACTCTTCAGGCGTGCGCCGGGCGAGGCGCGCACCGAAACCGGAAAGATAGATCCGCTAGCGACGTTGCACGCGATCTCTGTCTTACCCTTCACCGTGATTTCGTCACTGATGGTGGGCAGGGCCAGCGTCACTGGCCCGTCAGTCTCGACCCGGAGGCCGCTGGCCGGCCCGCTGCCATAGTGGATCAGGGGCCAAACGGCGGGATCGGAGGCCGGCGGGCCTACAGATCCTGTCCGCCCCTGCTGAAGCGTCTCACGGAGCCAGGTGAACATGCCTCGTCCCGGTAACGCCTCGGCCTCGGCCTTGTGGGTCAGCCAGAAGGCGAAGAGGGACTTCCACGCCGCGAGATGGCCGGCCCGGCTAGCCACAAGGGCTGAAATCTCCTGACGCCGCCGATGGCCGAATTCCGCGGTCTTTGTCCCCGATTCCATGAAGACTGCCGAATACGGCGCCTTATCGAAAACGAACTGCGCCCCCTTGTCCTGGAGCCTCAACCACAAATCCCAGTCCATCGTATAATGTCGCGTTGTGTCGAGCCCATGGACCGCCTGCAAGGCACCCGCCCGGACGAAGGTAGAGGGCTGGGAGATCGTATTGGTTCGGCTGAGGGCGCCGTCAGGCGGACGCGCTTCCGGGTGCAAGCCCCGGTAAATCATATCCTCTCCTCGCAGGGAGAAGAACAGGCTTTGCCCCGTCACCACATCGGCACCGGGCAACTGGCCGAATCGCGCCGCGGCCGCTGCGAGTGCGCCGGGATAGAGCAAGTCATCGGCGTTGAGCCACCCGTAGACATCGCCGGAAAGTGCGTCCCACCCCTCCTGGATGGCGGCAGCCTGGCCGTCATCGGGCCCCGTGCGGCGATGGCTGATCAGCTGCGCGAACCGACCCAGCAATGCTGCGACGCCCGGATCGCCAGAAGCATCCAGAACAGCCAGTCGCACCGAAATGGACTGGGCCGCAATCGAAACCAGCGCCTGCTCGAGTAGCGGATAGCCACTGTCACTGGGACCGATCGGCATGGCGAGGGCGAAGGTTAGCGGTGCAGTCTGCATCGCCGTGGGTCGCACCGGATAGCAACGCCCGTCAACGGGCGGATGCATCACTCAACCGTCACCGATTTTGCGAGGTTGCGGGGCTGGTCCACATCGGTGCCCTTGGCCACCGCGCAGTGGTAAGCCATCAACTGCATCGCAACCGATGCCAGGATGGCGCCACTGAGGGGTCCGCCGACGGGGATTTCGAAACTATGATCTGCGGCGGCACCGGCGGCTGCCAACCCCGCCGCATCGGAGATCAACGTCACGCTTGCGCCCCGGGCGCGAACTTCTTCCATGTTTGAGACCGTCTTTTCAAACAATTCATCCATGGGTGCGACCACGACAACGGGTACGCCGTCCTCCACGAGCGCGATCGGACCATGTTTCAGTTCGCCAGCGGCATACCCCTCGGCATGGATGTAAGTGATCTCTTTCAGCTTCAATGCACCTTCGAGCGCGACCGGATAATAAACGCCCCGGCCGAGGAACAGGACTGTCCGGGCCGTGGACAGGGAGCGCGCAATCTCCTCAATGGCGCCGGCGCGCTGCAGCAACTCCGAGACCTGGCGCGGAACGGCGAGGAGCGCCCTGATTTGTTGGTTCGCCTCGGTTTCGCTCAGGGTTCCGCGCGCATGACCGGCACCGACAGCAAGGGCGGCTAAAACGCTCAACTGGGCGGTAAACGCCTTGGTTGATGCAACACCGATTTCGGGACCGGCCGCGGTCGGAGCAATGACGGCTGCCTCCCGGGCGATGGAACTCGTGGGTACGTTGACAACGGCCAGTGTCGGCGTGCCCTGGTCCTTGCAATGGCGCAAGGCGGCAAGCGTGTCTGCCGTTTCGCCGGACTGGCTCACGAAGATTGCGGGGCCCGATTGCGGCATGACCGGCGAGCGGTACCGGTATTCCGACGCGATATCGGTGGTCAGCGGCAGACGGGCGAGCCTTTCAAACCAATAGGCCGCCAGCATCCCCGCATAGTGGGCCGTTCCGCAGGCGATGGACACCGCACGATCGGCGGACGAAAACAGCATCGCAACGTCTTCCGGCAATCTCGGCAAGGATGTCTGGGTATCGACGTAGGGAAGCAGGGAGCGTGAGATCGTCTCGGGTTGTTCGTGGATTTCCTTGATCATGAAATGGGGGTAGTTCCCCTTTTCAGCCATGGCAGGATCAACAGCGTTTCGAACCCGGTCGCGATCGACCACAGCGCCGGTTGCGTCACGGATCGTCGCGCTTTCGGGGGTCAACACCGCCCAATCACCCTCTTCCAGATAGGCGATTTCCCGTGCAAGCGAGGCCAGCGCAATTGCGTCCGAACCCAGGAACATCTCGCCATTGCCGTAGCCGATCACGAGGGGAGCCCCCTTGCGCGCTGCGATCACCATCCCGTCATGGTTGTCGAAAAGGGCTGCCAGGGCGAAAGCGCCCTCAAGCCGCGGCAACACTGCAGCCATGGCGTCTGCTGGTGAGGCGCCGGCTTCCACTTCGGTCGCGAGAAGGTGGGCGATCGTCTCGGTATCGGTCTCCGACTCGAATACCCGGCCACGGGCGATGAGATCGTCGCGCAGCGCCTGAAAGTTCTCGATGATGCCATTATGGACAAGCGAGACAGGACCGGACGTGTGGGGATGGGCATTGTCTTCAGTCGGTGCCCCATGGGTCGCCCAACGGGTGTGGGCGATGCCCGTCACGCCGTCGAAGGATGCGTCGTCCACAATCGCCTCAAGATTGGCGATCTTTCCAGCCGCCCGGCGGCGCTCAAGACCACCCACCGTGTGGATCGCAAGTCCAGCTGAATCGTAGCCGCGGTATTCCAGTCGGCGCAGGCCTCGCAACAACCGGCTTCGTACCGGCCTTGTTCCGACAATACCGACAATTCCGCACATGCTCTTGTCCCTTCTCCAGGCCCATCAGCCCTAACGTTGCGCTGCAACATTCGTGCAAGCCCGCCTGTGCTAGTCGCAGTGTGCGGCGCCGCCAAGTCAAAGCCTCGCAGGCTTTGAAAGGTATCGTGAGGTCAGGCTCAGGCCTTCCGGAAGGCTCTCACATCGGTTTTTCGCTGGAGAAGGGTAATCGGATTCCAGCACATGGCGCCGGCAACGCCCCGGCTGCCAACCGTGCGTGAGGACTGAATCGCCCGCCGTTGCTGCAGGATACGGGGCAAATCAAAGAGCGCAGACATGATCCCGCGCCAGGTTGCCACCATACGTCCGGTCATCAGGCCGCGCACCAGAACGAGGAGGGTGAAGACCACATGACCGGGCAATGTCGCCCAAAACAGGAGCGGCGGTGTCGTCTTCACATATCCCCACACCCTGTTACGGGCGCCATGGAAGACGGAGAAGTCGCTGACGCGGCCAGCGACTGCTCCGCCCTTGTGATGGATCAAGGCAACAGGAACGAATATGCAATGGTGACCCTGAAGCCTGAGCCGGTAGGCAAGATCGGTGTCCTCTCCGAAGCAGAAGAATGCCTCATCGAAGCCGCCCACAGCTAAAAAGGCATCGCGCCGATAGAGCGCGCCGGCACCGCAAGGGCTGAAACACAGTCCCTCGGGTGGGGTCTCGGCAGCCGGCCGTCCGTATCCGCCGCGCCATGGAAATCCCAGGCCGAAAAAGCAGTCACCAGCCCCGTCCAGCCGTTGGGGATCGTCCATGTTCACCTGGAGTGACGCAAACATTGATGCCCCCGGGTGGCGGGCCATTGCATCCACCATCGACGCCAGCCAGCCGGGATCGGCCGTTGCATCGGGATTGAGCAGCGCGAGCCACTCTCCGCTTGCGCGCTCCGCTGCGCGATTATTGCCAGCTGCGAATCCGAGATTGCCCGCATGCGGCAGGCAAAGGACCTCGGGCAGCCCTCTGAGGTCGAGCCCGTCAAGCCCCCCGGGTTCAATCGAATTGTCAACGATCAGAACTTCAAAATCCCGCCAGGACTGGGCCGCCAGCGATGTGAGGGCTCCCTGCAACAGCGATTGCGTGGCCGGGTCTTCCAGTCCGAAACCGACAATGATCACCGATAATCTTGGCACCCGCGATCCTCTTTACAGCGCCGCCACGCCGCTCGCGCCTAGCGCCGATGGAGAGTCGCGGCAAGCGATGCGAGCACACGGCGATAGCGGTTGCTGGGTCCACGGCGGTCTGCTAAGGCCCGTCAGGTAAATCATATAAAGGATCGTTGATATGTCCAACGACTACGCCGTTGCGGATATCTCGCTTGCCGATTTCGGCAACAAGGAAATCGCCATCGCAGAAACTGAAATGCCTGGCCTGATGGCCGCCCGGGAAGAGTATGGACCGTCACAACCGCTGAAGGGCGCGCGGATTGCTGGCTCCCTGCACATGACGATCCAGACCGCTGTCCTGATCCAGACGCTGGAGCATCTTGGCGCCGAAGTACGTTGGGCAAGCTGCAACATCTACTCGACCCAGGATCATGCTGCGGCAGCCGTCGCAGCAGCCGGCACACCCGTCTTCGCGCACAAGGGCGAAACGTTGGAAGAGTACTGGGATTTCGCAGACAGAATTTTCCATGGTCCAGGTGGCTGGGCGCCTAACCTGATCCTCGATGATGGTGGCGATGCCACGATGTACCTCGTCCTCGGGGAGAAAGCCGAAGCCGATGCGTCGGTGCTCGACAATCCCGGCAGCGAGGAAGAAGAGTTCTTGTTCGCGCAGATCAAGAAACGCATGGCCGCATCGCCCGGCTGGTTCGCGAAGACGAAGGCTGGCATCAAGGGCGTGTCGGAAGAGACCACGACTGGCGTCATGCGGCTCTACCAGATGGCGGAACGGGGCGAACTGGCCTTCCCGGCGATCAATGTGAATGACAGCGTCACGAAGTCGAAATTCGACAACAAGTATGGCTGCAAGGAATCCCTTGTCGATGCGATTCGCCGCGGCACAGATGTGATGATGGCCGGCAAGAAAGCCTTCGTTGCCGGCTATGGAGATGTGGGCAAAGGCTCGGCAGCGTCGCTGTCCGGGTCCGGGGCCCGCGTCACCGTTTCAGAGGTTGACCCGATCTGCGCCCTGCAGGCCGCCATGGATGGCTATGACGTCCAGACCATTGAGACAATGGCCCCGGTCGCTGACATCTTTGTCACTGCAACGGGAAACAAGGACATCCTGACCGTTGATCACATGCGAGCCATGAAGGACATGGCGATCGTGTGCAATATCGGCCATTTCGACAATGAGATTCAGGTTGAGGGGCTACGCAATTTCGAGTGGACCAACATCAAGCCCCAGGTCGACATGATCACCTTCCCCGATGGCAAGCGCATCATCCTGCTTTCGGAGGGGCGGCTCGTGAACCTTGGTAACGCGACGGGCCACCCGTCATTCGTCATGTCGGCGTCCTTCACGAACCAGACGCTTGCCCAGATCGAACTGCACCAGCGCGGCGACCAGTACGAGAACAAGGTCTACACACTGCCCAAGCACCTGGATGAAAAAGTGGCGATGTTGCACCTTGAAAAGCTGGGCGTCGGCCTGACCCAACTCTCCGGAGAACAGGCTGCCTACATCGGTGTGGACGCTGACGGCCCGTTCAAGCCAGAACACTATCGGTACTAGGGCCCGGAGGATACGATGCAGACCACATATGATTTCACCTCCGAAAGCGTTTCCGAAGGCCATCCGGACAAGGTCGCCGACCAGATTTCCGACGCGGTCGTCGATTTGTTCCTGTCCCGCGACCCGACGGCAAAGGTTGCCGTCGAAACGATGACGACAACAAACCGTGTCGTACTGGCCGGTGAGGTCCGCACCAATAATGGCGCAACCGTTACCCATGAGGAGATGAATCAGGCCGCCCGCGATGTGGTGAAGCGCATCGGCTACCAGCAGGACGGATTCCATTGGGGCATGATGGAGGTTCACAATTACGTACACGGCCAGTCTGCCGAGATTGCCCAGGGTGTTGAGGAAGGCCAGGGCTTCTTTTCCGAAGAAGGCGCTGGCGACCAGGGCATCATGTTTGGCTATGCGACCACGGAAACGCCGGAATTGATGCCCTCGCCATTGGTCTATTCCCACCAGATCCTGAAGCGTATGGCCGATCTTCGCCACGCAGGCGAACGTCCGGAATTCGAGCCGGACGCCAAGAGCCAGGTCACACTGCGATACGAAGACGGCAAACCCGTGGGTGTGAACGCTGTGGTGGTCTCCACCCAGCACAAGGCCGGTGTTTCCCTTGCCGATCTGCGGGAGATGGTTCGCCCGGTGGTCAACGAAGTTCTGCCGGGCAACTGGTTTCCTCCGGAAGACAAGTTCTATGTGAATCCTACCGGTAGTTTTGTTATCGGGGGCCCCGATGGCGATGCCGGTCTCACTGGGCGCAAGATCATCGTCGACACCTATGGCGGCGCAGCGCCCCATGGCGGCGGCGCGTTCTCGGGCAAGGACCCATCGAAGGTTGACCGGTCAGCGGCCTATGCCACGCGATACCTGGCCAAGAACGTGGTTGCCGCAGGTCTGGCGGACCGCTGCGTCATCCAGGTGTCCTATGCGATCGGCGTCTCCCAACCCCTCTCGATTTTCGTGGACACATTCGGCACCGGCAAGGCGGACGAAGCCAGGATCGCAAGCGCCTTGAGGGACCTGTTCGATCTCTCCCCGAAAGGCATTCGTACGCACCTTGGCCTCAATAAGCCGATCTATGCCCCATCCGCCGCTTATGGACATTTCGGCAGGGAACCAGGCGCCGATGGCAGTTTCTCCTGGGAGAAAACCGACCTGGCGGACCAGCTGAAGACCCTTGCCAGCTAGCGCCCGCTGTACAAGCGGACGTCTGCGGTCGTCTCCGATCGGTTCTCCGCCGTCGTCTTTTAACAATTGCAAAAGTGCGATGCTGCCTATCGCCATTGGCGAACCCGGGGTGGGACGGCTACTGTCCCCAGGGTGACCTTTGTGTGGGGGCAAGAGAATGGCAAAGCAATTCAGCATCGGCTTGGACAGCACCGGGGGTCCAGTCTCCCGTATCGTTCTGGATGGAACAGGAGGAGACGACGTTCTCACCGGAACGGCGGGGCCCGATACGCTGTCGGGGGGGGCCGGCAACGATACACTGACCGGCCTTGCCGGGGACGATGACCTTCGCGGCGGTACCGGGAACGATGCGCTCTCGGGGGGCGCTGGGGACGACACGCTGCAGGGCGGGTCCGGCGACGACGAGATGGGCGGGGGCAGCGGAAACGATATCCTCAGGGGTCAGGACGGATCAGACTTCCTGTCAGGCGAAGCAGGCAATGATGACCTCTT
>JBCBKE010000071.1:0-15087 GCA_038522375.1 Pseudomonadota bacterium | reverse complement strand
GAATTGCGATCAAGTGTTCCTGCCCGGAATTCATCTGGATATTGACGCCGGGCAAAGTGTTCAGGAGTTCAGCAGGATGATCAGCGGCAAGCGTGATGACGGTCTCGCCGTCGATCACGGCGTTGCTTCCCGGATCGCTGAGCCCACGGTCCCCGTAGATCGTGACAACGTCCTGCATCGCGGCCTCATCTGCCATCGCGGCGGTTACAAGACCAAGGCCGGCAAAGCCCGACAGCACGACCCACCGCAGACGTCCATCGGCACGAACCGTTCTTGCTTGTGACGCTGAAGAGCCGACTATCGCAACCCATTCCGGTCCCAGTCCAGGTTGGCGCTTTCGTGAATGACCCAAACTCAACTCCCGAGAAACAATCCCGCCGGGAGGGCCCCGACCACTGCACCGGACATACATGTCGCAAGCGTGCCGGCAATCAGCGTTTTCCAGGCCAGCGAGAGGAACGTGTCCCGACGTTCGGGTTCTATAATGGTTAATCCCCCAATCAGGATGCCCATGGAGCCAAAGTTCGCAAAGCCGCATATGGCGTGGGCAGTGATGATCCGGGTCCTGTCGCTGATCTCGCCATCCGGGATCGCCGCAAGCTGGAGGAAGGCCACAAACTCTGTCAGGACAGTCTTCACCCCCATCAGCGAACCCGCCCGCGCCGCCTCGTCCAGCGGCACCCCGATCATGTACATCAGCGGCGCAAAGATCCAGCCGAGCACCCGTTCGATGGAGACCGGCGCGCCGAACAGGTCAGGGAAGATCCCCAGCAAGCTGTTGGCAAGGTACAGGAGTGCCAGCGCCGCGATCAGCATTGTCATGATGTTCAGCACGATCTTCAGCCCGTCGGCTGCGCCCGTCGCGAAGGCGTCCATCGTGGACTGGTATTCGAAGTCCGGTTCATGGGCCCGCTCTGCCTTGGCGGTCTGCTCGGGCACCATGACCAGCGCCAGCGCCACGGCGGCGGGGGCGGCCATGATCGATGCCGTCAGGAGCTGGGCCAGGGGATTGAAGGCGACGCCCGCATCTTCGAGGAAGGTCACGTAGATGATGAGCACGCTGCCGGCAATGGTTGCAAACCCCGTCGTCATCAGGATGAACAGTTCCGATCGGGTCATGCCCTTCAAATAGGGCTTCACCAGGACGGGCGCCTCGGTCATGCCCATGAAAACATTGGCCGAAACCGCCAGTGACGTGGCACCACCGAGCCCCATGGCCCGGCGGAAAATCAGCGCAAAACCCTTGGTGATCAGGCGCAAGACCCGCCAATGCCAAAGCATTGCACTCAGGGCCGCGACCACAATCACGATGGGCAGGATCTGGAAGAAAAACAGGGGCGGGGCATCACCCGCCATGATCTCGCTGGCCGCCTCATTGTTGCCGATATAGCCGAAGACGAAACCCGTGCCCGCCCGCGTTGCGTCTTCGAGGGCGTCAACAATGACATTGGCGCTGAACAGGACGTCGCGGACTGGCGGGACACCGAACAGAAGCAAGGCAAAAGCGAACTGCAGGGCGATCGCACCGAGGACGATCCGCCAGGGAAACAGGCTCCGGTTCTCAGATAGTCCGAACGCAATGCCCACGATCAGGGCGAGCCCGAACACGGCACGGACATTGTCCCAACCCCAATCCATGCCGCCGGTTCCCTTTGCCCTCTACTGCCCGCGACGCTAGACGGGCGCGCCGGAAATTGAAAGCTGCCCGTCGCAGATACCCCCGGGGCCTCAAGACATGGGCAGGTTACCTGCCAGGACCGCCAACAGACGAGCCTTGTGAGAAACGCACCGTTCCGATTGCCGGTCCTGGAAATTCGTTCCTTTCTGTTTTCAACTTCCTTGCCTTTGCCCGGTATTCCTGCGCCCGATTGATACTACCCCGACCTTTCGGTGCGGCCCCAAGGAGACCTCGATGTCGGCTTTCCTGAAGAGTGAATTCGGCGCGACTGCGATCGAGTATGGTCTGATCGCAGCACTCATAGCCGTCGCTGTGATCGGCGCTTTCAACACGCTGACCGACAACACATCCGCAACGTTCAACACCGTCGCGAACCAACTCGTTTAGCTGGGGCGCCGGCAGGGTTACCCCACTACGGGTAGGGCGACCCCACGAAGAGACGCCTACCCACCAAATTTGGCGAGGCAGATCTTGTGTCCGTCCGGATCACGGAAATAGGCGCCGTAAAACATACCCGGCACCCGCTCACCGGGCTCTCCATCGTCGGTTGCACCCATTTCCATCGCCTTCGCATAGGCTTCCTGGACTTTTTCCCGGCTGTCGCAAGCCAGCGCCGGCATCACACCATTCCCGCAAGTGGCTTCGGCTTCATCATAGGGACCGCCGATCGCAAGCATGGGCGCGCCGGGTCCGGTGCCGTAGAAGTACAGACGGCCATTATCGAACAGGCGCTTGGCGCCCATCACGGGCATGAAGGCATCGTAGAATTCCAGCGCTTTTTCAGTGTTGTTTGATCCAAGCGTGACATAAGCGAGCATGGTGGGTCCTCCAGATTGATTGGCGCCAGTGCGCGGCCAGACTATCGGCCTTGCCCGGACACCCCGCAAGGGGCAAAACCTTGACGTTTACGTCAACGGGTGGCGTATGCGCGACAAGACAATTCCCGGCGTTTTGAGGAGGCAATACCCATGTCAGATATTCGTTTCGATGGCCGCGTGGCCCTGGTCACCGGCGCTGGCGGAGGACTGGGCAAACAGCATGCGCTGGAACTCGCCCGCAGGGGCGCAAAGGTTGTCGTGAACGATCTGGGCGGTGCCGTGGATGGTTCCGGCGGCAACTCCGAAGCCGCCGAGGCCGTCGTGGCGGATATCAAGGCCATGGGCGGGGAAGCGATCGCGAATGGCTCATCGGTCACCGACGATGCCGGTGTGCAGAAGATGTTCGACGACACCATCTCCGCCTTCGGTCAACTCGACATCATCATCGCCAATGCCGGGATCCTGCGGGACAAGTCCTTCACCAAGATGACAATGGAGGACTTCCAGCTCGTCGTGGACGTTCATCTCATGGGATCGGTCAAACCCATCAAGGCCGCATGGGACCATATGAAAGAGCGCCAATATGGCCGGATCGTTGTGACGACCTCGTCCACCGGGCTCTATGGCAATTTCGGCCAAGCAAACTACGGCGCGGCCAAGCTCGCCCTCGTCGGCCTGATGAACACGCTGAAAATCGAAGGCGCGAAAAACAACATCAAGATCAACACCATCTGCCCTATCGCGGCGACGCGCATGACCGAAGGCCTGATGCCCGAACCGGTCCTTGCGCAGCTCCAGCCGGAATATGTCACCCCCGCCGTCATGAACCTCGTCAAGGAAGACGCCCCCACAGGCGTCATCCTGTCAGCGGGGGCGGGCGCCTTCTCCATGGCGCAGATCGTCGAAACGAAGGGCGCCTTCGTGGCCCAGGGCGAAGGCCTCAGCGCTGAAGCCGTGGCTGCCAAGATGGATGAAATCACCGACACATCGACCCAGACTGCGTTCGATAGCGGATCGGGCCACGGCCAGAATATCTTTGCCCGGGTCGCCGAAGCGGCAGGCTGACACCACCCCCCCGGAAGCCGGCTCCCCTGGCGGGGCCGGCCGATCTACTCAGGGATATCCATCACGAAGCTGAATGGGACGATGAGGATCGCCCGCGGTCGCTCATAATAGTCCGGTAACGGGTCCAGCTGTTCCACCGACTTGGCCACCCGCTCGATCTCCCGGTCGAGCAAGCGCTGCCCCGTGCTCTCGATAATCTCCCAGCTCTGCACCTCACCGGACCGGCTGATCACCACCCGCAGCCGGCCTGTCCCCTGGAGCTGGCGCTTCAGGGCATCGCGGGGATAGCGGACGCGCCCGATATACTGGTTGACCGAATACTGGACGAAGGAGCGGTCCAGGTCCCGCGGCGGGGGCGGTGGTGGCGGGGGACCTGGCGACGGCGGTCCGGGTTCGCCAAAACCCGATGACAAACGCCCATCGGAGGGCGCCGGCGGGGTCACGGGGCGGGGCTGCGGCGGCGGTGCGGGAGGCGGCGCATCTTCGGCCCGTTCGGTTGGCGCCTGGGGTTCGGCTGCAGGCTCCGGCGGCGGCGCTTCTGGCGGGGGTGGCGGCGGCGGTTCCAACCGACGGGCGGGCGCGCCAAGGGAGACAATCACGCTTTCAACAACCTCCCCATCCGATCCATCGACCGGCAACGCCTGCTCTGCAGTGACGTAAAGTCCGACCGTAATGCCCGCCAGCGCGCCGACCAGGCCCAAGCCCCAATGGACACGGCCAGGCACCGGGGGTGGCCGCGCGCTGATCGCACTGGTCCAGCGGGCCCGGCTCATGGTCCGCCTTCCTCGGATGGTCGACCAACCGTCAACAGCACCAGGTAGCTGGCGCCCGCGTCGCGGATCTCTTCCATCACTTCGATCACCGTGACCGCATCGACTTCGGCATCGGGCTTGAGTTGCACCAGCGCATCGGGTTTGGCGCGCATGGCGTCGAAGACTGCGTTGGACAGCGCTTCCCGTGAGATGATCTCGTCATCGATCGCTACCCGCCCATCGGCATCGATCAACACCACCAGGTCCTGCACGTCGCCGCGGATATCGCTCGCCGATGCGGCAGGTGCCAGCGGGAACGGCTCGCTGGGCTCGATGGCGCCAGCCAGCATGAAAAACACAAGCAGGATAAACACGACATCAATCAGCGGCGTGATATTCACCAGTTCGCGCTCCGGTTTCTCGCGCGCAATCCTCATGGCGCATCCTCCTCGGCAGGACGCGAGAACGACACGGCATAAGCACCCGAATCCCGGGTCAGCTGGAACACATCCAGCGCATCCTGCATGCTCACGCCGACCTCGGGCCGCACCAGGAATGGCCGCAGCGGATCGACCGCGATGATCTCGCGCACAGACGTGGCGATGGCAGGCAAGTCTGCCGGTTCGCCATCATAGTCATACGTGCCGTCTTCCTTCACCAGGATCACGATCGCAGCAGCCGGGTCCTGCACCACCTCGGTCTCCTGGGGAGCGTCCACGCCGATCAAGCGGAACCGCGCAAAGTTCGTGGTGAGCATGAAAAAGACCAGCAGGATGAAAACCACGTCGATCAACGGGGTGACATTCATCAAAACGACACGGCGGCGTTTGCGGCGTACGTTCATGTCCGCAATCTCCAGGCTGGGCGGCCTATGCCGCGACCGGTTTCAAACCGTCATAAAGCGGCAAGGTGAAAACCTGGGTCGCAGCATCTTCCATACGCTGGGCTTCGACATCGACGGCCCGTTGCAACCACGTGAAAAGCACGGCCGCCGGAATGGCGACCGACAGGCCCGCCGCCGTGGTGAGCAGGGCTTCCCAGATGCCACCAGCCAGCACCGCTGGCTCGACCCGGTCACCCACCGTTTCCATTTGCTGGAAGGCCTCGATCATCCCAAGGACGGTGCCGAGCAGGCCGAGCAGCGGTGCGATCGTCGCCACCAGGCTGAGCAGGGCCAGGCCGCGCTCAAGCCCATCCAACTGGGCCTGGGCGACCCGCGTCGTCTCTTCCCGCACCAGCGTGTCGGACATGTCAGCATTGGCCTTGCCCCGGACCGCGGCCGCCATCACCCGCGCAACCGGATTGCGCCGCTGGTCCAATTCATCGGCGGCGCCCCCCGTTGCGCCATCGCGCAAGCCATCGACCACGCTGCGCACAAAGCCCGACCGGCCCACGCCCAGCCACACAAACTGAATAATCTTCACCAGGCCAACACCGATCGTCAGCACCGCCAGGACGGCCAGGATCGCGATGATTGGCCCGCCAACCGCCAGCAGGCGCATGATCGGCGCAAACGGACCGCCAGGGGTGTGGGCCGTATCTGTCTCCGCAGGATCGGTTAGCTCGTCTTCATCGCCGACCGCCTCCGCCGCGGGGACCTTGCAGGCCTCGGTCAATGGCGATCCATCCTCTCCAATGAGGGGTTCGCCGTCGGCATCGAGACGGGGCATCATCCCGTCCATGAAGGTGGGCGCCCCGGTGTCATCGAGCACAACCTCGCCCGTCACCGGGTCGAGGACTTCCGGGCAGGGAGGCAGGGCAACCCCATCGACCGGTTCGGTGGCGCTGCTCAGCCCCCCTGGTTCGGCGGGCGCTTCAGCGACGGCATCGGCGGCTGGATCTGGCGCCGTTTCCTGCGCAAAGGCGAGCGGCGAAATGGCGACAAGCGCCACCGCGCCAATCGCAAAACTCAATCGTCCCATGCTGAAATCCCCCGTGTCTGACGTCGGCATCGGCGGCTCAGCCACCCCGTATCAATCGCCAGTGTTTCCGCAGGGCCCAGGGGACAACCATAGGGAATCCCCCGTATTAGCGTGAAGGTTTAGTGAAACCTTTAGGTCCGCATGTCATGGTGAACGGGTATCCCAAGTCGTGGAGCTCCGCCTTGCGCCCGTTGAAACTTGCCGCCCTCGCCTGCCTTGCTGCCCTTGCCAGCGCGCCAGCCGTGCCCGCCATCAACGACGACGTGCACTTCAAGGCGCTCGGAATGGTGATCGTCTGGGGCGCCGATGGCGGCAGCGCGGCACCCGTCGTCTCGGACTTCATCATCGATACCGGGTCGGGAAACTCGGCGGCCACGTCCGGCGATACCGACCTGATCGCGGGTGACGTCAACACCGTGGTCACCGGCTCGCTCATCCGCACCCATGACGCCGTGCATTCGGTCACGGGCACGATGCCCTTCCTGATCAACAACACGACAGGCGGCACCGTCGATACCGACACCAACGCCGACGGCATCCTCACCGACGCCGACGCCTTCACCGCGTTCGGCCTGACCGGCGCAACCAATGAGACCGTGAACACCACCCGCACCCGGTCGAGTTTCTACGTGGCCTCCAACGTCCCGTTCGCCATCGACGCCCAGGCAACCTCACCCAATGCGGGACTATCAGGCCTCCTGCTTCGCGTTGTCTTCATGGAGATCGCAACGGCGCTCACCGGAGACGACGGCCTCCCGTTCGGCGCCGCAGCCCGCCACCCCCATTCCTCCGGCCCCTCGGGCGGGTCCGATCCGATCCGCACCCTGTTCACCCTCCGCACGCCAGACCGGGTCTTCGAAGGCAACCAGTCCACCGCCGCCCAGCCCGGCTCCATCGCCGACCAGTCCGTCCGGTTCGACATCACCTACACGATCAACGCCATCAACCTCAGGGGCTATGACCTCTCCCTGGGAACCTTCGATTTCGAAGTCGACATGGTTTACACGGTCTACGTCCCATAGGTCCGGACCACACGCGGCGTGCGGCCCAAATCCCAAGGGTCCGCACCCAATCGCGACAACAAGCAGGGCCCCACAACGGATCTCAACGAGATGTCTCCTCCCGGCGGCAAAGCGGACATGGACATCATCTTCGAAAGGGAATTAGTTCCAAGCATGACAACCATGGACTTGAAAGTAAATCGTGCGCAAGCATCGGGAAATGCGTTCCTATTTCTCGCATTGACGACAGTACTTGGAGGAGGATTAATCTACCTATTTTGGTCGGGTCGTATTGCCGACGAAGGTCCTTTCGGGTGGATCTTATTTTCCATCCTCATGGCTTGGATATTCGCATTCTTGATTGCTGGGACTCTGCGGTTATTCCGTTTGCGTAAGTTTGAGGGACCGCTGTTGCAGATAACCGAGAGAGGAATAGTAGACTTCTGGACCACTCCGCATCGAACGCTGTTATGGGAGAAGATAGAGTACTCCGAATGGAAAAACCCCAACCTGGCACCGGTGTTGGCGTTTGTCCCAAAAACTAGGGGCGTCGTCGATTGCTTGCGATACATCATCGGAATACCGAACTACCAGTATCGTTCAATCTATCTGGATAAACCTAACGATGAGATTGCCCAGTTTCTAATCGAGCACGCACCGCACAAGATATTGCGTTAAGGCAATTGTGTTGCGCATCTAATGTCTCCTCCTGACCCAAAGCAGACCAAAAGCGGAAATCGGAGCCAGAAAAGTCACCGGCAGACGCGAGCCAGTGGCGATCGCCTATCAGCCGTGGCGGGGACTTTTCAACGCAACCGCTCCACAGGGGACACCCGTTTTTCTGCGCATGGCCGCCGCACCCGGCGCGTTTCCGTCGGGCTGGTCGCCCATGGTGCGTCAGGACCGCAAATCCTTGCCGACCTTGTCGAGCACGCCATTCACAAACCGGGTTTCCGTGTTTTCGAAGAAGTCGCTGGCAAGCGAGACATACTCATCGACGATAATGGCGTTCGAGAGTTCCCCGTGCACCAGGAACTCCGCCGCACCCGCGCGGATGATCGCACGCGTGGTCGCATCGAGCCGGGTCAGTTTCCAACCCGCGGCCAGACGGCCGATGATCGCCGGGTCAATCGTATCCTGATGGTCAATCACCCCGTTTATGATCGCCTTGAAAAGGTCGGGGTCGGCCTCTTCAACCGGGTCCCCTTCAGGACCGAGGCCCAACCGGTCATCCATGAACTCCCGGATCACGGCGCGGGCCGATTTCCCCGTCTGGTCCATCTCATAGAGTGCCTGGACGGCGGCGAGCCGGGCCCCGGCGCGCCGCGCCCGGGTCACCTCGAACGGCAGCTTCTGCCCGGCCGCCCCCTCCTCGCCGGCCGGCCCGCTCATCGGACGAATTTCTTCCGGAATTCCAGCATGGCAAGACACGCCTCGGCCGCGTCCTTGCCCTTGTTCTTCTGCTTGCGGTCGGCGCGCGCCCACGCCTGGTCCTGGTTTTCCACCGTCAGGATACCGTACCCGATGGCCAGGCGGCGCTGCACCGCAAGGTCCATCAGGCCCCGCGCGCTTTCCCCGCACACATAGTCATAGTGGCTGGTTTCACCGCGGATCACGCAGCCCAGGGCGACATAGCCGTCCCACCGGGCACTGTCGGCGGCCATCGCGATCACACCCGGCACTTCAAACGCACCCGGCACAATGATCGTCTCGGTCTTGCAACCCGCCGCCTCGAGCACCTCCATGGTGCCCGCCTCCAATTCCAGGGAGATCTTCTCGTAATAGCGGGACGTGGCAATCAGTACGCGGGCCATGGTCTAGCTGTCCTTTTCGGTCAGGGGCCGCCAGCCCTCTATGGTCAGGCCGTATCCGTCAAGGCCTGCAACACGGGTCGGCGGCGTGTCAGAGAGAAAGGTCATGCGGCGCACGCCCAACTCGCGGATGATCTGGGCCCCGATACCATACTCGCGCAGCGGCGTGGTCGGATCGGGCGCCTGCTCGGACTTCGCGCCCAGCCGTTCAGCCAGCGCATTGGGCCGCATCGTGTTCACAAAGACAATCACGCCAGGCTCATCGGCGTCTGCAATCGTTTGCATCGCCCGTTCGACGAGGCCTTGCCGCGGGCCTTGCTCACCCAGGATATCGGAGAGCACATCGGTCCGGTGCACCCTCACCAGCGTATTCGAGTCCCGCTCGATCTTTCCGTGGACGATCGCGATGTGTTCGG
Source organism: Pseudomonadota bacterium (assembly GCA_038522375.1). Taxonomy (GTDB): domain Bacteria; phylum Pseudomonadota; class Alphaproteobacteria; order Caulobacterales; family Hyphomonadaceae; genus UBA5336. The sequence continues at coordinate 5,624 of JBCBKE010000071.1, read as the reverse complement.
ACTGGTCAAGGGCATTGCGAAAGACGACAGTCTTGAAGCCGTCCCCGAAGGCGCTCTTCAAAGGGGCCTCGACCCGGCGCTCCAGATAGCGGTCATTGTCGCGCCGCCAGGCGATCAGGTCGGCAATCGTGCCGATCTTGAGGTTATGGAACTGGGCGAAGGTCACCAATTCAGGCAACCGCGCCATGGTGCCGTCGTCATTCATGATCTCGCAGATCACACCGGCCGGATAGAGCCCCGCCATCCGGGAAATATCAACGGCGGCTTCGGTGTGTCCCGCCCGCACAAGCGTCCCGCCGTCCCGTGCGATCAGTGGGAAAACATGGCCTGGCGAAACGATGTCGTGGTGATCTTTCAGGGGGTCGGTGGCGACAGCAATCGTCCTGGCCCGGTCGGCCGCCGAAATTCCCGTCGTGACCCCCTCCGCCGCTTCGATGGAAACCGTGAAGGCCGTACCCATGCTCTCGCGGTTCTCCCGCGCCATCATGTCCAGGTTCAACGCCCTGCCCCGCTCTTGCGTGATGGCCAGACAGATCAGACCGCGGCCAAATCTGGCCATGAAGTTCACCGCCTCCGGAGTCGCAAACTGGGCGGGAACGATCAGGTCGCCCTCATTCTCGCGGTCTTCCGCATCCACGAGGATGTACATCCGCCCGTTGCGGGCATCCTCTATGATTTCGTCGATGGACGAGATGGCCGATGAGAAGTCTTCAGCCATGGTGGCCTCCAGGGCGCGGGGTTTCGGGACTATGAGGCTCAGGCGCATCGCCGCCAACCATCCGGGCCACATACCGCGCCAGCATGTCGATCTCCAGGTTGACCCGCGCGCCCGGCGTGAGCGCGGAAAGCGTGGTGACCGCCCAGGTGTGCGGAATGATCGCGAGTTGGAAATCACCGGTCGGCAGCGCTTCTGCAACCGTCAGCGAGACACCGTCAATCGCAGCCGACCCCTTGGTCGCAAAGTAACGCGCAATGGCCGGTGGCGGACGGATCGTCAGCCGCCAGCTCTGGCCCTCGGGCACCACTGAGACAACCTCCCCGACCCCATCCACATGGCCGAACACGAAATGCCCACCCAATTCGTCGCCCAGCCTCAAGGACGGCTCCAGGTTTACCCGGCTCCCGGCCTCCCAGCCGCCCAGCACCGTCTTTGACAGCGTTTCCGGAACAGCCTCGACGGCGAACCAGGCCCCGCGGTCACCGGGTCCGTGATCGACGACTGTCAGGCAGACCCCCGAATGGAGGATCGAGGCGCCCATCTGGATCGTTTCGGGGGCGAACCCGCTCTCCACCTCGAACCGGCGCAAACCGTTCCGGTCGTCCGCTTTTCGGATCGTGCCGACATCTGTGACAAGACCTGTGAACATGGCGCGTGCTCCTTCAGGCCCTGACATAGGACGTCAAGATATCGTCCCCAATCGGTTCCGTCGCGTGAACGCGGTAACGCGGCGCACCGTCCATGGCGCGAAGTCCCAGCGCCGCAACGGCAGGTAAACCATCACCGCCAATCACGATGGGGGCCATGAACCATTCGATGCGGTCCACAAGTCCCTCGCGAAGGAAAGCCGCTGCAACCTGGCCACCCCCCTCGACCATGACCGATCCAATCCCTTCAACCGATGCGCGTCGAAGCACGTCAGCGGGGCTGACCCGGCCATCACCGCTGCGGCACGACCAGACCTGGGCGCCCCTGGCGCCGTGAACCGCGCCGGTTTCCCCTGCCGTGGCGATGACAACGGGCGCGACTGACAGCGATGACATCAGCCGTCCGTCGAGGGGCGTGCGGCCATAACTGTCCATGATGATACGCATCGGTTGGCTATCGGGGGCTGGAACCGTTCGCGCCGTCAGCAAGGGGTCGTCTGCCAGCACTGTTCCGATCCCCACGAGCACCGCGTCGTGGGCGGCCCTCAATTCGTGGCTACGGGCCCGCGCAGCCGGTCCAGTGATCCATTGGCTCGTACCGTCGGCGAGTGCGATCCGCGCGTCGATCGACGTTGCGATCTTGAGCGTGACAGACACCCCGCTCATGGCTCGGCCTCGGCACCACTCTCATCGTCCTCGAAATCAGCGGTGTCGATGAACTGGGCAAAGTCGCGCGGGTCGTTGAAGTCCTTGTAGACGCTGGCATAGCGAACATAACCCACGGGATCGACATCCCGCAGGGCCGTCATGACCATATCGCCGATCTGGCTGGACGGAATTTCGGTCTCCCCGCCGCTTTCGAGCTGGCGGACGATCCCGGACACCATCTGTTCGACCTGGTCGTCGGTGACGGGCCGCTTGCGTAGCGCCAGCTTGACCGTGCGGATGATCTTGTCGCGCTCGAAGATCGAGCGCTTGCCGTCACGCTTGACCACGAACAACTCCCGCAGCTGGACCCGTTCGAAGGTCGTGAACCGCCCCCCGCATCGGTTGCAAACACGCCGACGGCGAACCGCGCCATTGTCTTCAGCCGGTCGACTGTCCTTCACCGCCGTATTATCGGCTCCGCAGAACGGACAGCGCATGGTCCGCGCTAGGCTCCGACATCGGGATAGATCGGGAAAGAGGCCGTCAGCGTCTTCACCTCATCCCGCACGCGCGCCTCGACAGCCTCCGCACCATCGCTCGACTGCGCTTCGACAACATCGGCGATCCAGTCTGCGACCTGGCGGAATTCCGCTTCGCCGAAGCCGCGCGTCGTGCCGGCCGGTGTGCCAACCCGGATGCCGGAGGTTACAAACGGCTTTTCCGGATCATTGGGGATCGCGTTCTTGTTGCAGGTGATTGCCGCACGATCCAGCGCATGCTCGGCGGCCTTGCCAGTGACCCCCTTGGGCCGCAGGTCGACCAGCATGGCATGGCTGTCGGTGCCGCCCGACACGATATCCAGCCCCCGGCGCTGGAGCTGCCCTGCCATGGCCTTGGCATTGGTCACCACCTGGGCCGCATAGTCCTTGAAGCCTGGCTCGAGCGCTTCGCCGAAAGCGACCGCTTTTGCCGCGATCACATGCATGAGCGGACCGCCCTGGAGCCCGGGAAACACCGCGAAGTTGATCTTCTTGCCCAATGCCTCATCCCGGGAAAGGATGATGCCGCCCCGGGGGCCCCGCAGCGCCTTGTGGGTCGTCGTCGTCGCCACGTGCACATGGTCCAGCGGATTGGGGTAGGCGCCCCCCGCCACCAGCCCCGAGAAATGGCTCATGTCGCACATGAGCAACGCGCCGACCTTGTCTGCGATCTCACGCATCCGCTTGAAATCCACAAACCGGAAGTAGGCCGTTGCGCCCCCGATCATCAGCTTCGGTTTGTGCTCCAGCGCCAGGCGCTCCATCGCGTCATAGTCGATGAGATGGGTCTCCGGATCGACACCATAACTGACAACATTGAACCACTTGCCGGACTGGTTCACCGGGCTGCCATGGGTCAGGTGCCCACCGGCCGCCAGGTCCATGCCCATGAACGTATCGCCGGGCTGGAGCAGCGCGAAAAAGACCGCCTGGTTCGCATTGGCGCCCGAATGCGGCTGGACGTTGGCCCAACTCGCCCCAAACAAAGCCTTGGCCCGGTCGATGGCGATCTGCTCGGCCACGTCCACGAATTCGCAGCCGCCATAGTAGCGCTTGCCGGGATACCCTTCGGCATACTTGTTGGTGAGCACCGATCCCTGGGCTTCCAGAACGGCCGCCGAAACGATGTTCTCCGAAGCAATCAGTTCGATATAGTCCTGCTGGCGAACCAACTCATGACTGATCGCGGCAGCAATTTCCGGATCCTGTTCCGCCAGTGTGTTGGAGAAGAAACCGGACGGCAGCGCCGCGCGCGGTTGGATCGTGTCAGCCATGAATCGGTCTCCTTTTGGGTAGAGTTATCCCTCGTCCCCCAAGGCTGCAAGCGCGGGATATCGCCGCCCTGCCGGTGTCTATTCCGCCTGTCATCGGTCCGAGCCAGACAATCTGAGCCCGTGACCAAATTCTGCACCGAAGGCAGCCCACTATTGGAGGCGATTTCAATTATATTTCTATCACTGAAGACTTTCAAAACCCCATAAGCTGCTTTATATGACATTGCGATAACAAGTCTTCGAAGAACTTATACAGTATCGGCGAATTGCAGCCTCCCGGATCTCGCCATGGGGCACCTGATCCGGCAGGCCTTGCACGGCAAAAAAGAGGTTACAGGTCTCCCATGACCGACAACACGACATCGCACCTTGTTCATTTGACGTCTGAAATCGTCTCGGCTTTCGTCTCGAAAAACCCCCTGCCAAGCACGGGGCTTCCGGACCTCATCCGCTCTGTCCACGGCGCCCTTTCGGACATCTCATCCGATGCCCCCACCGACACCCCGCGGCCAGAGCCTGCCGTACCGGTGAGCAAGTCGATCACGCCCGATTACCTCGTTTGCCTCGAAGATGGCCGCCAGCTGAAAATGCTGAAGCGTTACTTGCGATCGCGCTACGGCATGACGCCCGAAGAATACCGGACCCGGTGGAACCTGCCGCCCGACTATCCCATGGTCGCACCCAGTTACGCAAAACGCAGGTCGGAGTTCGCGAAGGAGATCGGGCTGGGCCGGAAAGCCGGTTAGGCGACCCGCACCTCGTCAAGTCCCAGCTGCTTCCAGATCGCAAGGATGGCGGACACCAATTCATCCATCATGGCCTCGTCATGGACGGGGCTCGGCGTAAACCGAAGACGCTCGGTCCCCCGCGGCACGGTGGGGTAGTTGATCGGCTGGACATAGATCCCGAAATCGAAAAGCAGCGTGTCGGACAGTGCCTTGCACCGCTCGGGATCGCCAACCAGGAGCGGGACGATGTGGCTCGTGTTTTCCATGACCGGCAAGCCGGCGTCGCGGAACTTCTGGCGCAACAACTCGGCCTTGTGCTGATGATCGGTGCGAAGGGTCCGGCCCTCCCCGGTCCGCAGTTTGCGGACGCTCGCCAACGCGCCGGCAGCCATCACCGGACAGGTTGACGTGGTGAAGATGAACCCCGACGCCATGGACCGGATGGCGTCAATCACCATCGTATCGGCGGCGATGTAGCCACCCATGACCCCGAACGCCTTGCCCAGGGTACCCTCGATAATGTCGATCCGGTGCATGAGGTCGTCGCGCTGGGCCACGCCAGCCCCCTCATGGCCGTAGAGCCCAACGGCATGGACCTCGTCGATGTACGTGATGGCCTCGAATTCGTCCGCCAGGTCGCAGATCGCTTCAATCGGACCGAAGTCACCGTCCATGGAATAGACGCTTTCAAACGCGATCAGCTTGGGCCGGTCGGGGTCATCATTCGCCATCAACGCGCGCAGGTGCTCCACGTCATTGTGCCGGAATATCCGGCGATCACAGCCAGACCGGCGAATGCCCTCGATCATGGACGCATGGTTCAACGCGTCCGAATAGATGATCAGCCCCGGCAGGATCTTGCCGAGGGTCGAGAGCGTCGCATCATTCGCGACATAGCCCGATGTGAACAGCAACGCGCCCGACTTGCCATGCAGGTCGCCAAGCTCTCGCTCCAGGTCCACATGATAGCGCGTGGTGCCGGAAATGTTTCGCGTACCGCCCGACCCTGCACCAAAGCTGTCGACCGCCTCGTGCATGGCATCGGCCACATCGTCATCCTGGCCCATGCC
>JBCBKE010000070.1:0-15328 GCA_038522375.1 Pseudomonadota bacterium | reverse complement strand
CGTTCGGATTTATCGTCCTCGGAAGCAAACCTGACGAAATACCAGGAGCTATCGACGAAGGTATCCAACGTATCGGTTTCCCGTCTCGCCGGTGCCGAACAGATCGGGCATTCGACCGAAGACCATGTGGGATGGTGTACGAGGGGATTGCCGGGCTTGTCGAAACCGACATCGTCGGGCAATCGCACGGGTAAGTCTGATTCAGGAACTGGCACTACGCCGCAAGTGTCGCAGTGAATGACCGGGATCGGACACCCCCAGTACCTTTGCCGGGAAACACCCCAATCGCGCAACCTGAAATTGATTGTCTTCTCGCCAAGCGACCGTTCGGAAATCTTGTCCATCGCTGCCACTTTCGCCGTCTGGATGTCCAAGCCGTCCAGAAAGTCCGAATTGAAGATCACACCGGGACCGGTATACGCCTCGCGGCCGACGGAGAATGTTGCGTCGGCGTCGTTCGGACGCACGACCGGATAAACAGGCAGATGGAACTTGCGGGCAAAGTCCAGATCCCGCTGATCGTGGGCCGGACAGCCGAAGATTGCCCCCGTCCCGTAACCCATCAGAACGAAATTTGCGATCCAGACAGGAAGGATGCGGTCCTCGAAAGGATGGCGGACGAACAAGCCCGTATTGTAGCCAAGCTTGTCGGCCTTTTCGATAACCTCTTCGGAGGTCCCCAGCGCTGCGCACTGGTCGCGGAAGGCTGCCACCTCCGTATCGATGGCGGCCAGATCCCTGGACAGGGGATGATCGGGCGACAGGGCGATGAAACTTGCGCCAAAAAGCGTATCGGGCCGCGTCGTGAAAACGGCGATAGGGGCGCTCTCCAGAAGGGTTTTTCGCCCGTCCGAAATTTTCAGTTTGGACCTGCGCTTAGCGCTCGCACCCTGTCTGGCATGGGCGCCGGCCCATTCGAAGCGCAACTGAAGCCCTTCCGACCGGCCGATCCAGTTCGCTTGCATCGTGCGAACCTTCTCGGGCCAGGCGTTGAGGGTCTGGACACCATCGAGAAGGTCGTCGGCGAACTCGGTGATTTTGAAGAACCACTGGGTGAGATCCTTCTGTTCAACCGCGGCGCCTGACCGCCAGCCCTTTCCGTCAATGACCTGCTCGTTGGCGAGAACGGTTTGATCGACGGGATCCCAATTGACCTTGGAGGCCTTTCGGTAAACCAGACCGTGTTCCATGAGCTTCAGGAACAATCGCTGCTGTTCCCCGTAATATTCGGGGTCGCACGTGGCGAACTCGCGGCTCCAGTCCAGCGAAAGGCCAAGCTTCTGGAATTGGGCCCGCATCGCGTCGATATTCGCATAGGTCCATTTACCCGGATGGACACCCCGCTCCATCGCCGCGTTCTCCGCAGGCATGCCAAACGCGTCCCAGGCCATGGGGTGGAGCACATTGTATCCCTTGGCGCGCTTGTGCCGGGCGATCACATCGCCGATCGCGTAATTCCTAACGTGTCCGACATGTAGCCGACCGGAAGGATAAGGAAACATCTCCAGGACAAAGGCCTTGGGCGCATCGCCGGCGTCGTCATGGGGGGTCGCTTCGTAAAGCCCGGCACTGTCCCACGCCGCACGCCATTTTGGTTCCGCTATCAGCGGATCGTATCTCGTCGCCATCAAAGCCTCCGTAAGCGGTGGGGCTTAGCGGATTTCAGAGGTTTTCAGAAGCCGCGCCCGCTCGAGAATCTTGTTTTCAAGCTGAACCGGGGTCGACGGATCAATGGCGGCATCCACCCACTGTCCATCAATCTGCTCCTGGCGGAAGACGGAGACTTTCACGCCGTCGGCGCGCAGACGCGTGTCAAGGATGAACACGGTCGCCTTTATTCGTTCGTTCGGCGCTGTTTCGAAGGTGAACCAGTCATAGACAATGACCCCGCCGATCGGATCCGGCTGTTCGAGAAGCGGCAGGTCATCCAGGGTGTCAAGGCTGGCTCGCCAGAGGTATGGGTTCACGCTGCCCTGAAGTGTTCTCGTAAGAGACCGCGTCTCGGCCTGCTGGGCAACAGCAACCGGGGTTGCGATAAAGGCGACGGCCATCAGGGCGGCTGGAATCAAACGCGTGTACATGGAACCTCGGTCAGCGTGCGTGACTTGACACTGCGCCTATAACAAGGACGACCGGATGCGACCAGTCCGCTTATGCGGCGGCCCTGCGTTTGCGAAGGATGGAACATGCAGCGGATATCTTCGGTGCTTTTGAATGCCATGGCCTGTGGTGCGTTCATCGACGCTGGCACCTCGCAAGCCCATGCGGATATGGTGCAGATCTCAGACAGGCTCGACGCCGAACCGATCGCGTCTCTCACGGTTCTGTGGGCGCCCGGGATCGACGGTCGGGACGATCCTACCGATCGAGGGTCGGAAGCGGCGTTGGCTGAAATCGAATTGGGGGGCCGGGCGGCCTACATTCTCGACAATGGTGCCGAGATTGGCGGGCAACTTGTTTGGCGAGCGCAGCGGGACCATCCCAACCGGCCCGGTGGTGCAGGAAGTCCAATTCCCGGGGTTGGTGACGCCGTTGGTGCGTTTTCCGGGCTTTCGAATGGTGCTGCAAACGGGGATGTCGGAGCGCGAGGATCGCTGGAGACAGCCTTCATTTTCATCCGTGGCGGCTATGGCGAGTTCAGCTACGGTCGTGACACAGGGGTGGCCGCCAGGTTTCAGGAGGGTGACGTCGATGTTTTCAGCCATGCTCGCGTGAGCGACGCGCGGTTGGATCTCACTGGCCTCGGTGTCGTGAACACGCGCGCCAACCTCACCGGACCAGCAGAGAAACTGTCTTACACGACGCCGCGTTTGCTCGGTATCCGGGCGGGGGCGTCCTTCACGCCGGTGGCGGACCGAACCGGTCTCGACCGGAACCCGGTCTCCGGAGCTGACGGCCTTGTTCGACCAGAGATCCAGTCGGCGGTGGAAGTCGGTTTGAACGCGTCGCGGCGACTGCGGGACAGCGGTGTTCGGATCCGCGCTGGCCTGGGCTATGCGACTGCGACCCTCGAAGCGTCACCTGCCGTTCCGCTTACCGCGTCTGACAGCGTCGATGTCTGGTCAGCCGGCGCTGAAATCTCGCGGGGACGGTTCAGCACCGGATTCTCCACGCTGGTATCCGATGACGGGTTGAAAAACGGCGACTACAGGGCCTGGACAGGCGGACTGGCTTACACGGATGCGGCATGGACTGCATCTCTGACATTTGGCCAGGCGGAAGCGGATTCCGCGCAAGTCGAGGCAACGACCGTTTCGATCGGCGTTGCGCGGGAGCTCGAAAAATTCGGCACGTTAACAATTGGTTATCAGAGTGTGGACGCGGAAAACGCGACGAATGCTGCGCGATCTGGCGCCGATCGTGGCGGAATTGTGATCGAATTATCACTCTCCTTGTAGAAAGGCGATCGACGCAACATCTTTCATGGCGGGTTCACGTGGACTCAGGCATAACGCGGCAGTGGAGGTCGATCCCATGAAGGGTTCTTCGGTAATCTTTGGTGCTCTGGTGTTTGCGTCGCCCCTGGCTAACGCGGAAACCGTGATTGTGCCGACGCCGGAGCCCGTCGATTTTGCAAGTCCGGCGGCAACGTCCACGACCGAAGCGCCCGATTGGTTCAAGACGTTCACGCTTGCAGATCCGGAGTTCGTTACGCCTGAAGCGTCGCCAGAAGGCGTCACCCAAAGAGACCTCAAGTTGAGATGGCTGAAGACGGGGCGTTGGGAATTGACGCTCGACCTCACCAGCCGAGATGCGATCTCGCCACTTCCGCGTGAAGAGATGGCAGCAGGGGCGACATACCAAATCACGCCTCGTTTGTCTGTGGGCGGGGACGTGACGGTTGGTGCCCAGGAACTGGATGACCAGTCTGAATGGGACGATCAGGATATTGAGGCAGGTATCAAGCTGCGGTCCGCATTCAGGTTTTAAGCGCTTTTGCGGCGCACGAAACACCTGAATCCATCGATACCCGCCAATCGTGAGCTGCTGCTGATCCGACCTGCATTGCGGGCATTTATCCCGCCGAGACCGCAAATCGGCATGTCAGTGCTTCGGGACAGCAAGCGAAACCGAACCGCTCCCATCGCTTCTGACGCCGATGGGGATTGTGACGGAAAAACGGTTGATACCAGCACCCCGTCCATGCCGATCGTCAGGGCGCGCGGCGGACGACGACCGTGCCAGCTCACCGTCATCATCGAAAAGCGCTTGTGCCAACGTTTCGCCCGATGGGCTGCTTTTTCCGGCCAATGGACGCCGTCAGCCCGGACGTGCCGCGCCAGTTCGGGATCATTCGCAACCAGAAACACGAGGCGGTTTCGATCGCAGAAACTGCGAAGGGCTGATGCCTGTTCGGCCCTGTCTGGCGAACCAAAATGCCGGTAAACAATCGCCCAGCCGGGAACGAGCGCCATATCCATGACGAGCAATGGCGGCAATCGTTCGGGATCGGTCATGATGAAAACGGGCGGCAACGCATGGCCCCGCCCGCTTGATAGGCCAACCCGTCGCGCCGCTGCGCGCAGTCTGAAGCGTGAAAGCGATGGAGTGTAGGGAGTTGCCATGACCTTCGATACTGCAGACGTGCCTGTGGCGGAACGGAGAGCAGGTTTGCTTGCGACCCTTAGCAGTGTTGTTCCGAATCGAGATGTGACACTTGTCGCCGCCAGCAAGCGCCAACCCGAAGAGAGGATCGAGGCGGCGCTGGTCGCAGGCCATCGCGTCTTTGGTGAAAACCGCGTCCAGGAGGCCCAGAAGCGTTGGTCTCACCGCCGCGCACTTTACCCAGACCTTTCACTTCGTCTGATCGGACCGCTACAGACCAACAAGTCCGATGACGCCGTCGCGCTGTTTGACACGATCGAGACGCTCGACCGACCGAAACTTGCGGTCAGTTTGGCCAGGGCGATGGAGAAAGTCGGTCGGAGCGTCGAATGCCTTATTCAGGTCAACACGGGGGAAGAACCTCAGAAAGGAGGCGTTCTGCCGGCCGGCCTCGACGATCTTTATCGCCTCGCTACCGAAGAAAACGGGCTATCGGTAACTGGACTGATGTGCATCCCACCAGCCGATGAGCCCGCATCACCGCACTTTGCCTTGCTTGCGACCTTGGCCCGCGGTCTGGGCCTTCCGATGCTTTCCATGGGCATGAGCGGCGACTTTGAGCTCGCGGCCAGGATGGGCGCCACGAATGTCCGCGTGGGATCGGCATTTTTCGGTGCGCGGGAGAGCGCGGGTTAGAGCCGGACGCCGGCAGCGGTTGCAAGATCGAGAAGGCTGGTCTCCGGGCGCGGTCCGAAATGCTGGATGACTTCAGCCGCTGCGATGTGCCCCAGCTTTCCCGATGTCTGAAGATCAAGGCCGCGCGCCTGGCCAAAAAGGAAACCGGCCGCGTACTGGTCTCCGGCCCCCGTTGTATCAACGACACCGGAAACGGGCTCTGCCGCCAGGTCGTGGCGCTCGCCGGGGCCGATGACAACCGAGCCGAGCTCGCTTCGGGTCACCGCTGCGACCTCGGTTTCAGCCGAAAGTGAGGCGATCGCGGTATCGAAATCCTCTGTTTCGTAGAGCGATTTCAATTCCTCCTCATTGGCGAAGAGAATGTCGACGTGCCCCTTGATGAGGTGACGAAAGCTGTCGCGGTGCCGGCCGACGCAGAAATTGTCGGAAAGTGTGAGCGCCACCTTCCGGCTTGCCGCCTTGGCAAGTTCCGACGCATGCACGAATGCGGCCTTGGCGTCTTCCCGGTCGAAGAGATAGCCTTCGAGGTAGAGGATTGCGCTGGCTTTCACCATGTCCTCGTCAACGTCTGCTGGTGAGAACATGACCGATGCGCCAAGGTAGGTATTCATGCTCCGCTTGCCATCGGGCGTCACGAAAATGATTGATCGGGCGGTGGCAGGACCATCCACCAGTGGCAGAGTGGGGAACGGGACCCCGGCTTTTTCCATCTGGGTCCGGAACACGGTTCCCAGGCGGTCTTCCGCAACCTTTCCGATGTAGCCGGCCTTGCCGCCCAGACCCGCGATGCCAGCGATCGTGTTCGCCCCCGATCCCCCCGACGTCTCCAACGCATCCGTTGTCGCCCCTGTGAGCGCCTCAGCCCGGGGTTCATCGATCAACGTCATGCCATCCTTGCGGATCTCCCACTTGTCGAGGAAAGCGTCATCGACCGGCGCAATCACGTCAACAATCGCGTTTCCAAGGCCGACAACATCGTATTGGACGTCTGACATAGGCTGTGTCTCCAAAGTTTCGGTTGGGTTGCCAGAGCCCCTTTGGCGAGGCAACAGGCAGGCGGCTATCGGTTGAGGAACGCGCCATGGACATCGCCTATCTCGCATCGCAGGTAACGCTGCCGGGCTCGCCCACCCGCCGGCCCGATGCCTTTGAACACGACCAGATGATCAATGCCCTCGACGGGCCTCTGAAAGAGGCGGGGTTCGGCCTTGAGGCCGTGAGCTGGGATGCAGCCGGTGTCGATTGGGCGCGTTACGCCGGCGTGGTGATCGGGACGACCTGGGACTATTGGGATCGCCGGGCCGAATTTCTTCAAACCCTGGAATCAATCAGTGCAGTCGTTCCGTTGTTCAACACGGCCGAACTTGTCCGGTGGAACAGCCATAAGGGGTATTTGAGGGAATTGACGGAAAGGGGCGCGCGCACGATCCCGACGCTCTGGGTTGATGAAGTGACGCCGAGCCACGTTGCTGACGGTTTCCCCGCGCTAGGTTCCGACGATGTGGTCTGGAAACGCCAGGTGGGCGCGGGCGCTTCGGGCCAGTACCGGCTGTCTCCCCGGGATGACGTCCCACCCATGCCCCATGCAATGATGGCCCAGCCGTTCCTGCCCACCATTCAGACCGAGGGCGAACTGAGCTTCATCTACATTGATGGGGAGTTCTGCCATGCCCTCCTGAAGCGCGCAGCTCAGGGTGACTATCGTATCCAGTCTGCCTATGGCGGCGTCGAAGAAGCAATCACGCCTGACCAGAGAGACCGCGCTGCGGCGAATGCGGTGCTCGCAATGCTTGATACGCTGCCTCTCTATGCCCGGGTGGACATGGTGCGCAATGGAGAAGGGGATCTACTGCTCATGGAACTCGAACTGATCGAGCCGTTTCTATATCCGCTTCAGGGCCCGGAGCTCGGTCCACGGATGGCAGCGGCACTAAAGAAGCGGCTGAACCGTTAGTAGAGGTGCCGAGTAACGGACTTGTTCCCGGACGAATTCTTGTTCGAAAACCGGGTCCTGAAGCGACGGGTTGAGGTGAATTGAAAGACCGGCGCTTTAATCGAACCCAAGAGACAACTGGCCCGACGGCGCTTGTGCAGTTTTCCGGCGCCGGGCTTGTTTCCCGTCCGGCCCAGGTTTCTGGCCCCGGTTCGGGATGCCTGACTTCCGGCTGCCATGCTTGTCCTGGATTGCGTTTGCATTTTCGCGGTAAGCGCTGCCTTTTCGTACGGCATAAATCCTTTCCCGCGCCTGTTTCGCCGCATCCTTGTGGTCGATGATCGGAAAGGGATAGGTCTTCCCAAGGACAGCGCCGGCATCCTCCCACATCCACGGCTCGTGAATGAACTCGGCGGGCACATTTGCCAGCTCTGGCACCCATCGTCGCACAAAATTTCCGGCTGGGTCCTGATCGTGGCCCTGTTTGACCGGATTATAGATCCTGACCGTATTGATGCCTGTGGTGCCCGACTGCATCTGGGTTTGCGGCCAGTGGATGCCGGGTTCGTAGTCGGTGAACTGCCGGGCGAGGTGAAGACCTGTCGCGCGCCACGGTAACCACAAATGGTAGCTCGCCACCGCCATGAGCATCGCCCGCATGCGAAAGTTCATCCATCCGGTCTGGTTAAGCGCCCGCATGCAAGCATCGACAAACGGCAATCCCGTTTCGCCGGCGCTCCAGGCATCGAGCCTCGCCGCATCGGGCTCGGTGGGTCGCATCCCGCGATAGGCCGGGTGGAGATCCTCGAATTCGAGGGCTGGCTGGTCTTCCAGCTTTTGCATGAAGTGGCAGTGCCAGTGAAGACGGCCCGTAAAGCTCCTGAGGGAAGGCCGCCATCCCCCGGTATGTTCTGGTGCGTGTTTGAGTTCGCGTTGGCGCCCCCACGTCGCCTGTGCGATCTCCCGCATGGACAGTGTGCCCCACGCCAAGTGCGGCGACAGGCGTGAGCAGCTTTCAAAACCCGTCACTGGTGATGACATGCCCCGCCGGTAGTTTTCGCCACGCTGAAACAGGAAACTCTCGAGGCATGCTTCTCCCGCGGCGCGGCTGCCGGCTTGCCGACCGGGACACGGGTCGTGGTCGAGGCCGAGATCATTTGCCGTTGGTATTGCCCCGGGTTCGACGTCCTCCAGCGGGGCGAGGGCGCGCGGGGGATCGCAAACCGGCTCGCCCATGAGCGTGTCCCAACGTCGGGCCCAGCCGTTTCGGGTATCCAGCCGGCGAACGACGCCATGCATCTGGATCTCTTCCCAAGCCAGCCCAGCGGCCATGCACCACTGCGCGACGGCCTTGTCCCGTTCGTAAGTCCAGCCATTCCCGGTTTCTTCATGGGACCACAGTTTCGCGACCGGGCGGGCCGCTGCAATCTGTTCCAGGATGTCTGTGGCGCGGCCGACCCGCACGACCAGTGACTGACCCAGCTTGCCGAGGTCTTCCCGCAATCCGGCCAGACTCTCAGCAATGAAAGCCCATTGCCGCCCGGACATATCCGCTTGTTTCCAGAGCTCGGGCTCCACGATGTAAAGCGGCAGCACAGGCCCCGCCATCGCTGCCCGCGTCAAGGCACGATGGTCCTCGACGCGGAGGTCACGTTTGAACCAGACAATCTGGAGGGGCGACTTGTCTCCCATACGCCACAAGATAGAGGGCCGCTCCGAATTCGCACAGCGTCCGTTCGCCGCTTAGCTGGCCTCACGCTCGCCGCGCATGTCGAGCCCATACTCGCGGACCTTGCGATAGAGCGTCGAGCGGCCGATCCCGAGCTTGCGGCTGACCTCTGACATGTGACCCGCGTAGTGGTCGATCGCCAGCTGGATGACGTCACGCTCGATCGCTTCGAGGGAACGAAGGTCACCGTTCGGGGCGTAAATCGAAACCGGTCCGTCAGGCCCCTGCTGCTGGTCGACCTGGACCACCGGCGCGGCGGGAAGTTCCGAAAGGCTTGGCATCTGGCCAGAGATCTGGGGAAAGTCCTCGGGCTGGAGCAGGTCGCTTTCGCAGAGGACCACTGCCCGGAAGACCGCATTCTCCAGCTGACGGACATTGCCAGGCCATTCGTAAGCGCAGAGCATTTTCAATGTCGTCTGGCTCGCGCCTGAGATTTTCCGGCCTTCCGACGCATTGAACCGGGTGATGAAGTGTTCTGCCAGGGCAGGAATATCTTCGATGCGCTCGCGCAGGGAGGGAATATCGACGGGGAAGACGTTCAGCCTGTAGTAGAGGTCCTCACGGAACGTGCCGTCTGCGACCTGGGCGGCCATGTCCCGGTTGGTGGCGGAGATGATGCGAACGTCGACCTTCGTTGGCCGGCGCGACCCCACGGCATCGACCTCGCCTTCCTGGAGCGCGCGCAACAGCTTCACCTGCATGTCGAGGGGCAGTTCGCCAACCTCATCGAGGAAAAGCGTGCCGCCATCGGCCTCCACAAACTTTCCCAGCGATTTCGAGACGGCGCCTGTGAAGGCACCTTTCTCGTGGCCAAACAGGATTGACTCAACGAGGTTTTCGGGAATTGCGCCGCAATTGACCGTCACGAACGGCTTGCCGGCACGGTCGCTAGCGCCCTGGATGCAGCGCGCAATGACTTCCTTGCCGACACCGCTTTCACCGAGGATCAGGACTGGGATGTCGGAGGCCGCGGCACGCTCGCCAAGCCGGACCACCTGGCGCATGGCCGGGGCGGCAGCGATCATGTCTTCGAAACTCAGCCCGCCTTCGGTCTTCTTCACGAGGCGCTTCACTTCCCCGGTCAGCGAACTCATCTTCAGCGCGTTACGGATCGAAACGATTACCCGTTCGGGGCTCACCGGTTTCACAAAGAAATCCGTCGCACCGGCGCGCATCGATTGGACCACGGTATCAATTCCGCCCGTTGCGGTCAGCACGACCACCGGCAGGTCGGCCCGCCGTTCGGCCAGGCGTTCCAGGGTCTCCATGCCCGACAGACCTGGCATGACAAGGTCGAGCAGGACCACATCGATCCCGTCCTTGGCGTCCGCGGCCATGGCGAACCCACTCTCTCCGTCGGGGGCGGTACGGCAGGCGAACCCGGCTTTCTCGACGGCAGCCTGAAGGAGCCGGCGTTGGGTTGGATCATCGTCCACTACCAGAACAGTCTTAGCCATCGGTTCACCCTCAATCTTGCCTGCACAGCGCTTCGGCAACAATTCCGTGCCAACCCTGTATCGTTTCGTGACGCCCCGGTTTGGCACACCAGCAGTGCAGTTACGGTTTACCGGCAATGTGAAATTTGATGGATCTGCGAAGAAACTCCCGGCGCTAGCCGCTCGCCCGCTTTCAGCGGCCACGGGGTGCTGTCATTTCCTCAACCGCCCCCTAGATCGTTCGGTGAGGAGAAAGCCATGGCTTCCGACGAAATCGATCCAGAGCGCAACCGGCTAAGTGGGCGACTGGCCCGTACCGCCAAGGTTGGTGCAAACCTTTCAGGAGCCGGGATCAGCTTTGCTGCAAATTCGCTTCTGGGCGGCGACAAGTCCGATGAACGGATTGCGCGGGCGCTTGCTGCAGCGCTCGGGAAATCGAAAGGGCCGTTGATGAAGGTGGCCCAGATGGTGTCCACGATCCCCGATTTCCTGCCGGCGCAATATGCCGACGAACTGGCGCAACTGCAGGCTCAGGCACCGGCCATGGGGTGGCCATTCGTCAAGCGGCGCATGCGGGCAGAACTTGGACCTGACTGGCAGATGAAGTTCGCCGATTTCGGGAAGGAGGCCGCCCATGCAGCGTCGCTTGGACAGGTACACAAGGCAACCTTGCATGACGGGCGGGCTGTCGCCTGCAAGCTGCAGTATCCGGAGATGTCAAGTGCTGTGGAAAGCGATGTCTCCCAACTTCAGACAATCATGGCGCTGTTCAAGCGGATGGACGGGTCGATTGACCCATCCGACATGCTGGTGGAGATCACCGAAAGGCTGCGGGAAGAGCTCGACTATGATCGCGAAGCCAAACATATGCGCCTTTACGGGCTGATGCATGCGGACAGTCCGTTCACGACCGTCCCGCAACCAATCGACGAGCTTTGTACCGGTCGGCTTCTCACCATGACGTGGCTGGAGGGGGACGGGCTTGCGAAGTATGAGGCCGCGCCGCAGGAGGTGCGGAACACCATCGCATCAAACCTGTTCTGGACATGGTGGAAACCCTTTAACAGCTATGCGGTCATCCATGGCGACCCCCACCTTGGAAATTACCAGGTCACCGATGGTGGTGACCGACTGAACCTCCTGGATTTCGGATGCGTCCGAATTTTCCCGCCGGCCTTTGTGGCAGGCGTCGTTGATCTCTACAGCGCTATTCGCGACGGTGATTTTGACGGGACATTTGCGGCTTATGAGAAATGGGGCTTCGAGAACCTGAACAGGGATCTCGTGGAGGTCCTGAATATCTGGGCCGGGTTCATCTACGGGCCATTGCTCGATGACCGCGTGCGCACCGTGGCCGACGGTATCCGGCCAGGCGAGTATGGCCGCAAGGAAGCCTTTGCGGTGCGGCGCGCGCTCAAGGAAAAGGGACCCGTCAAGATACCGCGCGAATTCGTTTTCATGGACCGCGCCGCCATTGGGCTGGGCGCAGCCTACCTGCGGCTCGGCGCCGAGCTAAACTACCACCGGATGTTCGAAGAAAGCCTCGATGGTTTCGACGAAGCGGTGTTGGCCGAACGGCAATCAGGCGTCCTGGCGAAGGCTGACCTGGTCCCATAGGGCGGACGACCGTGCGCGCGTCAGAAATAGCCGTCGCGCTTCTGAGCCTCCAGGGAGCCGCTATCGCTTACCCGTCCGCTGCGCTCAGAGCGTGACGCGGAAAGGGTTTCCAGCATCACCGCGGACGTGCTGACAGCGTCCGAGGGGACGGCGGCTGTGACCGGCCAGCATCCCAGGGATCTAAACCGCACGCATTTCTGTGTCGGAGCGTCGAACCCCAACCGATCGGCGGCTTCAAGATCATCAAGGACGATAAGCTGGCCATCACGTTCGGCGACAGGGCGTTCCGCCGCCTGATAAAGCGGGCAAAGGGCGATTTCCCGGGACACGATATACGTCCAGAGATCACCCTCGGTCCAGTTCGAGATGGGATAGGCCCGCAGGCTCTGGCCCGGCTCGTGGTTCCAGTTGTAGTTGCTCCACAGCTCTGGACGTTGGTTCCTTGGATCCCAGACATGGCCGGCTCCGCGCACCGAAACGATGCGCTCCTTCGCACGGGTCGCTTCCTCGTCCCGCCGGGCGCCGCCGAAAATCACGTCGGCCTTTTCATCGTCCAGCGCCTGCTTGAGGGCGCTCGTTCGCATCAACGTCGTATAGACTTCGCCATCGTCGATGGGGTTCAGGCCATTGGCTTTCCCCTCGGCATTGTGATGGACCAGCAGCTCGAAGCCATAGGTCTCGGCGAACTGATCCCGGAACGTCAGCACGTCCTGGAATTCCCAGGTCGAGTCGACATGGAGCAGCGGCAAGGGTGGGCGCGAGGGAAAGAAGGCCTTGACGGCCAAGTGGGCGAGCACCGTCGAGTCCTTGCCGCCGGAGAACAGCAGAACGGGCCGCTCTGCTTCGGCAACGCCGTCCCGGATGATCTGGATGGCTTCTGCCTCCAGCGCTTCAAGATGGGTGAGGGTAGACATGGTGGACACGGGTGGGCTCCCTGCTTTCGGACTTTCAGATAGGCACAATGATCGCCTGAGGGAACGTGCGATCCTCTGGCCGACCGCTGCAGGATCGCAAACTCGGGGTCACCGCTCGCGACTTCCGGTTAAAATACCGGCGCCCCTTGCCCTGACGTCCCGCAACAGGGACAGTGGCAACAGATGTTTTCCGGGCCCTACAACACCCCTCTCGCACTCGCGCGATCGCCTTTCGCTGCGGTGTTCTGGCCGTTGATTGCGCCTATCCTTTTCTTGAACATCGGTGTTGTGCTTGCGGGTCTGTTCACATTCGGTTGGGCCTTCGAGCAGTTCGAGGACGGAGGATCACTGCAGAACCAGTGGCTGATCCTGGCTGTTGTGCAGATTGCCCTGTTCGCCGCCATGAGCCTCTGGAGCGAAAGGGTTGGCGCAGGACCCTTCGCCGGTAGCCTGGCTTTGGATGGGGACTGGCTCGCGATCTCTGCGCTGACTGGTCCCGTCATCCTCCTGGGTACGACGATCCTCGTTGGCCTCCTTGTTGGAAATGGCGATCCCAACTGGATGTTCCGTGACGAGCAGGCGCATCCCCTGCTAGGCGCCGGTGCGATTGGTTTATCCATGGTCGCGGCAACCGTCTTGCTGGTCCCGTTGACGGAAGAGATGGCCTATCGCGGCGTCGCCGTCGGGTTCCTGCTGGGCCGCGGCGTTCCTCCGCTCCTCGGTGGGGTGGTGACGTCTGCCGTCTTCGCCGCAACGCATTTGCAGTATTCCCTTTTCGGTATGGTCCCGATTTTCATCATGGGGCTTTACCTGGCTTGGCTCCGCGTCGCGACCGGAACAGTCTCCGCGCCAATCGCTGCGCACATGTCGGCCAACGCCATCTCGATGGCGCTGTTCATTACAACAAACCAACCCTGATAGGCAGGCGCTACGCGATCTCGGTATGGTCGTCGATCACCCAGGAAAGCTCTTCGAACGCCAGGACGAGTCCGCCATCGGTCACCGGGCCTTGTGGCGGTGGGGCGGTCTGGGGCGGTTCGACACGTTCCGGAGCAGCCATGCCGGATGGCGGAGTCGACTGGGCAATGGCGACAAAGTCGAACGTGTCAGGACCGGTGGTCACGGCGCCGAATTGAAGCTCAACCGCTTCGGTCACATCGGCCAGGGTCGCGCCTGTGAACGTTACAATCTGGGTTCCGGCCTCGAAGATCACATCCTCGCCGGCTTGCCGGAAACTCTGCGACGCGGCAGCAGCATTTGCGAATCCGAAGCCGCTCAGGATCACTGTCTCGGCCGCATCGAAGTCGGTCACCGTGTGGTTACCCACGAACCCGTCCGAAATCTCGAAGGTGTCGGTCCCCCCCTGGCCGGATACGGTGTCGACGCCATCGAACAGGCGGATGACATCATTGCCCGACCCACCGAGCACCGTGTCAGTCCCGCTATCGCCAGACAGGACGTCGTCTCCGCCGCCTCCGAAGACCTGGTCGTTGCCAAGCCCGCCTTCCAGTGTATCGGCGCCGCCTTGCCCGCGCAGGAGATCGCTCCCGCCGCCGCCAAAGCCCTGGTCGTCGCCCGTTCCGCCATTCAGTTCGTCATTGCCCAACCCGCCGTCCAGGAGGTCGGCACCCTCTCCGCCATTCACGATGTCATTGCCATTGAAGCCGAAGATGGTGTCATTGCCGTCGGACCCCGACAAGGTGTCGTTCCCGAACCAGCCGTCTATATTGTCGATGCCGCTGCCGCCAATGACGACGTCGTCACCCTCGCCCCCGAAAATCGCGTCATTGCCACGGCCGCCATAGAGCGTATCGGCGCCGTTCCCGCCATCAAGGTTGTCATCACCCCCGCCGCCGACGATGAAATCGTCTCCGTCGCCGCCGTTCAATGTGTCGCCATCGGTCCCGCCGTTCAGGTCGTCGTCGCCGGTGCCGCCATTGATGGTATCGAAACCGCCGGCGCCTGCCAGGAAATCATCGCCAGCCCCGCCGTCGATTTCGTCATTGCCGGGCCCTCCCCTGAGGTCATCATTGCCGCCAAAGCCGCTGATCGAGTCCATCCCCCCCCTGCCGAGGACGGTGTCGTCACCGCCGCCGCCATTGATGACATCGTCACCGGTGGTGCCATCGATGGTGAGGTCTTCTCTCACGGAAATGCGAAAGCCTTCTGCGACCTCGAAGTCGACGACAAAGTCCAGTTCGGCGTCGGTGATCGTCATGGTCGCGTCGGTGAACCCATCCCCATCCACGTCAGCCCGGATGAAGGTCTGGCCGTCAACCTTCGCGTAGCGGACTTCTCCTGGCGTACCGGTGAAGGCGCCCTCGCCGATGAAGGTCACTGAAGCGCCGGTGTTGAAGCTGACCGAGAGGAAGTCGATGCGGTCGCCGCCCTTGAGATTCGAAACAGTATCGCCGGCAAGCTGTGTTGCGATATTGTCGATATCGATCGTGTTCTGGCC
>JBCBKE010000069.1:0-15379 GCA_038522375.1 Pseudomonadota bacterium | reverse complement strand
AGGTCACCTGGCCACTGAAATCCGCATCGGGGGTCACCGTCAGCCTTCCATTGGCATTCAGCCGAACGGTGGCATTGCCCACATCCACGCTATCGCCGGCGGTGACCGGAGTACCATCAATGGCTGTCACGGACAGATCGTCCCCATCGGGATCGATGTCATTGCCGAGTACATCCACGACAACAGCCGTATCCTCCGCGGTTGTTGCGATGTCATCAACACCGGTCAGCCCATCATTCTGACCACTGATCGAGAGCGAAACCGAAGCGGTGTCCGTTTCACCACCATCTGAGGCCGTGTATTCGAAATCGACGGTGCCATCGAAGTTCGCATCCGGCGTTATGGTAAGCGTGCCATTGGCTTCCAGCCTGACAGTCGCATTGCCGACATCGACAGAGTTTCCTGCCGTCACCGCAGTCCCCTCGATCGCGGAAACGGAGAGCGCGGCGCCTTCCGGGTCCACATCGTTGGCCAGTACATTGACGTTGACCGGGACATCTTCGGTGGTCGATGCGGTGTCATCGGCTGCGATGGGGGCGTCGTTGACGGCGGTAACCGTGACGCTCACGGACGCATCGGTCGTACGAGCACCGTCGGAAACCGTGTATGTAAAGGTGACATCACCACTGAAGTCGTCATTTGGGGTGACTGTCAGCGTGTTGTTTGCGTTCAGGGTGACCGTGGCATCTCCAACGTCGACAGATTCGCCGGGGAACACGCCCGTGCCAGCAATCGCCGTCACATTCAGCGGGTCGTTTTCGCCATCCGAGTCGTTGGCGAGCACATTCACGACGACGGGTGTGTCTTCAGGCGTTGTTGCCGCATCATTGCCCGCGACAGGTGCTGTATCAACGACAACCAGTTCCACCGAGTCGATACGGGCGAACTCTGCATCTTCGCGGGTGCCCTGTACGGAGATGGTGTCGCCCGCGTTGACGTCGATCCGGACCGTCTCGGATGCTGGCGTTCCGCCCGTGCTGTTCCCACCGTCCGCGACGAAAGTGCTTTGCTGAACACCGTTGACGAAGATGATGTACGTCGACTCGCCGTCATTCTCGTCGAGATAGTTGACCGTGAAGTCGTAGGTCCCGCTGATACCCGTAAAGATACCCGAGGCGGTTCCGGTACCTTCTGTGCGGATAACCTCACCGCCTTGCGCGCCCCCGTTCGCCTCAACCTCGTAATTGTCGAGTGTCAGATCCTCAGCCTGGGAGGCGCCGACATTGATCGTCGCACCGGGCGAAATGTCGATCTTGTCCACCCGGGCCTGTTCTCCACCACCACGGGTGCCACGAATGGTTACGGTATCGCCAGTATCAAGTGCGACAGCAACGGTTTCCACGGTCGGAACGCCGGGGCCGCTGCCGGTCCCATCGCCCAGCCAGCTTTCAATCACCACACCATTGACGAGCAGTTCGAAGAACGCTGCGCCATCATTCTCGTCGAGATAGGTGACGTCGATCTCGTAGGCGCCGCTAGCGCCGGTGAACTCACCGGACACCGTTCCGGTCCCCTCCGGCGCGCGGACGACAGCGCCGCCGGAAACCCCGGATCGCGCTTCGATCTCATAGGTGCCACCCAGGATCAGGTCTTCAGCTTCGAAGGACCCGACGTCGAGCGTTCCTGTTTCGATGATGTCGATCTTGTCGAGGCGAGCGAGTTCCCCATCACCCTTGACACCGACGATCGCAATCGTGTCGCCATTATCCAATTCGGTGTTGAAGTTGGCCGTATCGGTTCGCCCGGCGGACGTGCCGCCCGTGCCGGAGAATGTCCCGATAACCACACCGTTCACGAGGACTTGCCAGTTGGAGACCCCATCATCTTCGTTGATGTAGTCGATGCTCAACCGGTAATTGCCCGTGGCCCCATTGAACGTACCGGTTGCCGTTCCGGACGTTGCAGCCGGATCAATCCTGATCACCTCTCCGCCGGACGCACCGGCCCGCGTTTCAACTTCATATGCGCCGGTCAGGTCGAGGCTCTCCGCCTCGGTTGAGCCGACCTCGAACACTCCGTCTGGCATGATAACTCCACCGTTTGATACCCGATCGCAACGAGCAATAATCAGGCCAAGCGGTCAAGTTACATCAAACAGTGCGTACAGCCAGAAGACCCGTGATTCGTGGGCGAAGCGGTCACCTGGTTTCGGTTGACGCGCCAACAGCTTTTTGAAAGGCCGACGATTTTCCCAACACATTCAGACGCTTCCACGATGTATGTCATTGCTGTGACAATGGATTCGACCGCTTCGGCTGCCTCACTCAATTGCGGCGGGACTTTGGCAGAAATGGGCAGTTGCCTGTTCGGCGCCGCCCCTGCGGCAAGGACCGCGGCCCATTTTGTGGCTCTCCAGACCTAACGGTTTGTCAGGGTTTGACGCCTAAGTTCACGGCTGGACCTACGGAGGCATGTTTCAATGTATGACGCCAGATCGAGCCGCTTGATGGCTGACAATAATGGCCTGTTTGCGATTGTCTCCGTCCTGGTTGTGAGCGGGTGCTTTTTTGGTGTCCTGCTGGCCCCCGATATCTTTGGTGGCGAAGGCGAGAGCAGCGCTCCGCCATCGGCAGCGATCGGAGCGCCGGTGCTGGCTGAACTCAGCAATCCTGATGCCCTCAACGAGGCGATGGCGAACCCCGAGGAGCAACGGTTTCTCAAGTCACTTCTGGCGGTCGCACCAAACCGCTACATGGACCTGCAGCGCACGTTCTCCGAGAACGACCTGACGGCAGCCGAGGAGATCGAAGCGGTCCAGGCGATCTCGCTGGAAGTGCTCGCCGACAATGCCGGGATCCTGAAGTTCGCCAGCAGCCAAAGCCTGAACCGCGTGATCGACGGTCTGGTCGCCGACATGCAAAAGGCCCAGGCGTCCGGCACCAAATACTGCAACGGGGGAACCTATGCCGATATTGCTGGCGCGCCCGAAGCCGCCGTCATGGGCTGGGCGGCACGCCAGGACATAGCTGATGAGGCGTTCTATCCCACGGTCTTGCGGATCAACGCTGATCTCATGGATGTCGTTCGCCAGGCAAAAACGACCCCGGTACGCCATGGTCTGTTCACACGCAATGATGAGGTGGTACTCCAGCGAGCGATCGCTGGGGTGATTTCACAACCGGCATTCGTGCGCGCCATGATGGGCGGCCAAAACCAGGAAGAGGCGCTGAAGGCGCTGGACCTGTGCAGCCTCGGCGTCACCGCACTGACCGAACTCCGCCGCCTGCCTGACGACGTGAAGGGGCGCGCCTGGACCGAACTCATGAAGCAGGACGAAGTCCGAGACCTTTTGACGTCCGCAACACCGTCTTCTCCAACGCTTTGAGGCGAGTTCGGAGCGCATGGATGCTTGCGCTCTAACGTGCGGCCAAGAAGTCAGACGAAGGTGATGTGGGGGACCTTCGCTCTAGAAGCTCCCGGAAAAGCCGAACAGGAAGATATGGCCGAAATCGCGTTCGAATGCGCGACGTTCGGTGATCTCGCCCAGCCTGTCAGGCGAGAACAGCAAGCGGCGCTCAGTATTCTGCTGGTCGTAGAGGTTAGCGAGGCGAACGAAGGCATTCAGCCCGAACAAGTCCTTGTGTTCGACTTCGACCCAGCCAAAGCCGGGCGCGTCGTTGAAGTCCACAATCTCGTCGATCCGATAAATCTGGGCATCACGGAATTGCTCATAGCCTGTCAGGATGGCGAAAGGCGTATTCGGGATATCCCACCGCAATTCGGCGAAGACAAAGGCAACCTGGTCGCCGCTGATCCAACGGCTCTGACCGGTGAGGGGATCATCGACCCGGGAGTACCGCGCCTGGCCTTCGAACTCCAACTGGACGCCCTCCAGTCCGAACCGGTCGAAGTTGAGCGTTGCCGTGGCTTCGATCCCCGAGCGCCGCGCACTGTCGATATTGCCGGGCCCGGTGACCCCGCCCGGCAGGGGTACCTGATCCACAAGGTCTTCGATCTCTTCATGGAAAACGGTGAAGGTGGCGGCGCCGAGGTCGCCATACTTCCGGTCCAATACCGCTTCGAACCGCCAGGTCTGGTCGGGGACGATGTCCCGGTTCCCGCCCTCCTGATTTTCCACATTCAGATCGCGGCTGGCGACAAAGTCGAAGAAGTTGAGCTGTCCCACTTCGCGATCGATGCGAAGCGTCGTGATGAAGTCATCTCTGAATTCGTAAGTCGCTGACACGTAGCCCTTTGGCCGGATGAAGTCCTGAACGAGCGTGTCGGCGCCGACTTCTGACGTCAGCTCAGAATATTCTCCGGACAATGAGACCTGTAAGGCCAGCTTGGGTGACAGCGCCCGGGTATGGGTCACGCCCACATCATAGCGGTTCTCATCGACCAACACCGGCGTTGAGCGCTCCTGAAGAGTCAGCGTGCCATCGGGTGCCCGGGTCAGAAAATCAGAGCCGGCATCCAGCCGATTATAGGCATTTTCAAAGGCAATCTGCCAGTCTCGCCCCTCGCCAGTCGACCAGTCATATTCAGCACGGCCAATTGCTTCATTTTCGATGAAATCCTGCAGGAAGCGAACCCCGCCAAGGGACTCGCCCGTTGCCAGGCTGGTTTCGGTCGTCTGGTTGTTGAACCGGCTGTCTTCATGGCGGAAGTAACCGATGGTCTTGAGGCTGCCGCCCAGCAGGGGAAAGGCATAGTCGCCGCTGATCTCGGAGTTCCACTCATCCTCACCGCCACGGAAGACGCGATTGGTCCCGCTGCCGTCCACGGCGCTTACGCGGTTGCCGCGTTGTCGGCGGGCATTGTTGAAATCGGCATAGGTGGCGCTGAAGTTGGCTTCCCGGCCCGTCGCCGACGACCACCCGAGTGCAACGTTCCCCTCGATGAACGAAACAGCGCCCTCCAAGTCCTCGCCTCGGATTTCAACCAGCGTATCAGCACTGTCGAAGACGAATTCGGGACCGGCATTGCCGAACCGGTTGCCAAAAACATCGAGCCCGACCGTCCAGGAAAAATCGCCGACTTCGCCGCTCAACGACGCCTCGCCCTCATTATAGCGGGGCTCCAGACGTTCGCGAAAACGGGCATTCCAATCCCAGACCCCGGAAACGCCGTCCGCGTTGGTGATGACGTTCACAACGCGGCCCGAAAGGCCGGGGATGCCAAGTGTTGCCGCTTCAACGAGCTCAATGCGAACGACCCGGCTGGCCGGTATTCGCCCAAGCGCATCGATGGCGTCATTGGACTTGCCGCTGAGCCGTTCGCCATTGATGAGGACGTTGCTGGTTGCCTGACCAAGCCCTCGGGATTGATCCACTCCCTGAAGCGAGAAACCGGGAACTTGTTGGACCATGTCCCGGGCCGTCTGCGGAGCGAAGCGGGCAAAGTCCGCCGGTGTAAAGCTCTCGCCGCTCGATTGCAGGGTATCGCCGCCATCGATCGCCTGCCCATGGCCGGCTGAAGCGGCGATTGCAGCCAAAGCAGCCAGATACGCCCAGCGTTGCGCCATGCGTTCCTCCTGATCCAATTTTAACCTACCCCAGAGGCGACTGAGACCATGTCGGACGGCGCGGCAAGCATCCATTACTGATATTTCGCCATTAGGACTACAAGTGTGGTCAATAAATCACGGTGGGGCGCCCGCGCCGCAAATGTTAAATCTTGCGGTCGCGCTGCCCTTCGGCTGCCCCTTTCACGCTTCATGAACTTCCCCCGTGTGCATAAGGGAGCGGGCGAGGAGTGTTGGCGATGAAGCGTGTTGCTGTTGTGTATGGCGGATGGTCCTCCGAACGGGAGGTTTCAATAAGTTCCGGCACGCAGATGGCCCGCGCCGCCAGGGCCGCAGGATATGATGTTGTCGAGGTCGATGCGACCCGCGCACTGGCAGGTCAGATTTCAGAGGTCGCGCCCGATGTCATTTTGAATGGGCTGCATGGTCCCTGGGGTGAGGATGGCTGTGTCCAGGGTTTGTTTGAAGTGCTGGGTGTCCCCTATAGCCATTCAGGCGTGGCATCATCGGCCGTTGCGATGGACAAGCGGATCGCCAAGGCGATCTATGTCCAGCACGGGTTCGACGTCGCGAAGGATGTGCCGGTTTCGCGGGACGAAGCTGCAAGCGCGCATCCCCTGACCCCGCCCTATGTCATCAAACCCATTGCCGAGGGATCCAGCTTTGGCGTGGTGATCGTGCGCGAGGGTGCGAACGGGCCAGCAAGGCAGATCCTGGCCGACGATTGGGCCTATGGCGACAACCTGATGGCAGAGGAATTCATCCCCGGCCGCGAATTAACCGTCGGAGTGATGGGAAATCGCCCTCTTGGTGTCACAGAGATTACTACTTTAAGGGAGTTTTACGACTTTGACGCCAAGTATGCATCCGGTGGATCGCGTCATATCTTCCCGGCTGACCTGCCTAAAACAATAACAGAGAGAGCCTTGGACATCAGTCTGAAGGCCCATGAAGCGCTTGGGTGTCGGGGCGTGACGCGGTCGGATTTTCGCTATGATGAAGAGGCTGACCGGCTCGTGATCTTGGAAACCAATACCCAGCCCGGCATGACGCCAACATCCCTGGTGCCCGAACAGGCAGCAGCCGTGGGGATTCCATTCGAAGATCTGGTCGCGTGGATGATCGAGGATGCGTCATGCCAAAGGTAAAAGGCTTCGATGAGGGTGATGACGGCTACGCACCGCGGGAGCCGGGAACGAGTGTCCTGTCGGTTGTATTTGCGCTCATGATCATGCTGGCCCTGGTTGTCTCGGCAGCAGCCTGGATGGGCGGCTCGATGGCGAAGGTCGAGAACAGCTTCGGAAATGCCCTCGACACGATGGCCCGCACCACTGGTGTCGCGGTCGAGACCGTTGCGGTTCTGGGTCTGGATGACGAACCCGCACTGCGAGACACCGTCAAGGCCGCGGCGATGATCGAGCCCGGTGAAAACATGTGGCGAGCTGACCCGCACCGGATCAAGGCGCGGATCGAGGGCTCGGGCAAGGTCATGAATGTTACCGTTCACCGTCTGTGGCCCAACCAGGTGGTGATCACCGCGCAACCCGCAGAACCGGCAGCGCTCTGGCATGACGGCGTGGCGTGGCAGGTGATCGATGCACGCGGCCGGGTCATGACTGGCGCACGGCCAGACGCGCATGCCGAAATGCTGAAAGTCAGCGGGGCAGGCGCCGATGTCGCCGTTGTGACGCTGATCGATGCCCTGCAAGTGGCGCCGTCAGTCACGCCGCGTATCCAGTTGGCCAAGCATGTGGCGTCCCGGCGGTGGGATTTGCTGATGGACAACGGGTTGATCGTTCGCCTGCCGGCGGCTGACGATCTGGCTGATGCCCTGTCCCGTTTCGAACGGTTGAATGCATCCCGGAACCTCGTTGACCGACCTCTCGCTATGGCCGACTTCCGATTGGAGCGCCGGGTCTTCCTGCGTCCGAAAACAGTCCTCGGCGAGGGAGCGGCCTGATGTCTTCACTCGCCCAGAAACAACGTGCCCGCGGCCTTCCTAGCGATGGTGATGTGGTGGCTGCCCTTGATATCGGGTCGTCCAAGATCGCCTGCCTCATTGGGCGAATCAATCATGGGTCAACTGCCGGCATCAGTTTTTGCGGGGCGGGCCGCCAACAATCGCGCGGGTTTCGCGCTGGCGTAATCACCGACATGGATGGGTTGGAGCGCGCCGTACGCCTTGCGGTTGAGGACGCAGAACGCCAGTCGGGGATCCGGATCGACCGCGTGCGCCTGGGTATTTCAGGCCCGAAACTGTCTGCCCGTCTGGTCACCGCCCACACGGAAACGGCCGGTCGGGATGTCAGCTTGCGCGACGTGCGGCGTTTGCAGGCCTCGGCCTTGGCACGCGCCGAGGAAAAAGGCCGGCAGATCCTCAGCGCCTGGCCGGTTTCCTATCGGGTCGATGACACCGAAGGCGTTCAGGAACCGGTCGGTATGCTGGCCACTCGCCTGGGACTGTTGATGTGCGTGGTGACGGCCCCCTCCGCCACCGTGCACAATCTCGTTGAATGCCTTGGCCGGGCGCATCTTCAGGTCGACAGCGCAGTCCCATCGGCCATTTCAAGCGGTCTTGGCACCCTGATCGATGATGAACGGGAGAACGGCGCTATCTGCCTCGACATGGGGGCCGGCGTCACCGCGATTTCGGTCTTCATGCAGGGCGCTCCGGCCTGGCTGGATCTCGTGCCCGCCGGTGGTGCCCTGGTCACGGCCGACCTGGCCCAGGGCCTTGGAACAACCTTTGCCGCAGCGGAACGGTTGAAATCGGTACACGGACACACCGATCTGCGCGCTTCGGGTCTCGCCGAACGGGTCGATTGTCCTTCCCTGGGCGATGATGGCCGGCTGGCCAGCAGTCGGCGACCCCGCCAGGACCTGGCCCAGATCATTGCCCCGCGGCTGGAGGAGACCTTTGAACTCGTGAAGATACGCCTCAATGGATCTGACCTGCGCAAAGTCATGCCGAAGCGCATTGTCCTCACCGGCGGCGCAAGCCAGCTCCCCGGCGTCAAGGAGGTTGCAGCCCGTGTGCTGGGCTCACCGATTCGCCTGGGGCGGCCGATCCATGCTGAGATTTTGGGGGAAACGCTTGCATCACCCGCTTTTGCCACAGCCGCAGGTTTGCTAACCTACGGATCGACCGGGCGCGTCGACGTCATGCAGACGGGGCTGATGCAGGCAGGGCGCGCTGGTTTGAGCCCAAGAAAGGTGGTGGGTCGCACTGTTGAATGGCTTAAGGAAAATTTTTGACACATTAAGACCGCACTTAACGCTGTCTTAGCCGATACTAGCGACTTTCGAGAACGAAAATGCACGACCCCCAATGCTTGCGCACGCAGCCAGGGGCGGAATTGGAAAAGGCAGGCCCATGTCCGAAGACCTGAGACCCCGTATTGTTGTGTTCGGTATAGGCGGCGCCGGCGGTAATGCCGTAGACAACATGATCGAGGCGAACCTCCAGGGCGTCGAGTTTATTGTCGCAAACACCGATGCCCAGGCGCTGAACCGCTCAAAGACCGAAAATCGCATCCAACTCGGCCCGGACGTTACCGGTGGTCTCGGTGCCGGCGCCCGCCCCGATGTCGGCGCAGAAGCGGCCGAAGAGAGCATGGATGTCATCCAGAAGTTCCTGGATGGTGCAAACATGGTTTTCATTGCAGCGGGCATGGGTGGCGGAACAGGAACGGGCGCGGCGCCTGTCATTTCCCGGGCGGCCCACGAACGCGGCATCCTGACCGTCGGCGTCGTGACCAAGCCGTTTGGCTTCGAGGGTGCGCGCCGGATGCAGATCGCCCAGTCAGGCCTCGAACAGATGCGCGATAACGTCGATACGCTCATCATCGTGCCGAACCAGAACCTGTTCCGTATTGCCAATGAGCGGACGACATTCGCAGACGCCTTTCGC
The DNA here is from genome assembly GCA_038522375.1 of Pseudomonadota bacterium. Lineage (GTDB taxonomy): Bacteria > Pseudomonadota > Alphaproteobacteria > Caulobacterales > Hyphomonadaceae > UBA5336. The sequence continues at coordinate 6,002 of JBCBKE010000069.1, read as the reverse complement.
ATGGCCGACGATGTTCTCTACTCCGGCGTGCGGGGCATCACGGACCTGATGGTCATGCCTGGCTTGATCAATCTCGATTTCGCCGACGTTCGCTCGATCATGACCGGCATGGGGTCGGCCATGATGGGAATGGGCGAAGCGCAAGGCGACCAACGCGCGCTGGAGGCCGCCAGGACAGCCATCGACAATCCCCTTCTGGACGATGTCACCATGGAAGGGGCGCGCGGCGTCCTTATCAACATCACTGGCGGGTATGACATGACCCTCTTTGAACTGGATGAAGCGGCCAATGAAATCCGCGCCCAGGTCGACGAGAATGCCAACATCATCCTGGGCTCCACGTTCGACCAGGAATTGGAGGGCCGGATCCGCGTATCGGTCGTTGCCGCCGGTCTCGAGGAAGGGAAAGCGCGCTCTGCGCCGCCGCAACCGGTTCGGGACGCTGCCGCAACGGCGCCACAGCCCACCGAAACGGCGAGCGACAGAAACGCCGGCGAAGGCCCGGTTGTGATAACACCGCAACCGAACTCGATCGAGGAAATGCTCGAGCCTGTGCCGGCCAACGAGCAGCACCCGACCAGTGTTGGCGACCAGACTGCTGACACTGGTCCGTTGATTGTCACCGAGCCAGATACACGGCCCGACTTCGAAGGCCGGGAATTGCCGCCGGCGCATCTGGAGGCCACCGACGGCACGGATGCGGTGCCGGCGGACGCCGTCTTCCAGGCACGGGAAGCTGATACGCATTCATCTGACACCGAGGACGAGTCAGCGAATGACGACACCGAAACGACTGCGGCAACGCCGAGCGCGGCACCCGGCTTTGCCAGCCTTTTCGGCTGGCGACGCGATACGTCAACCTCCATCGAAACCGACAACCCTGATTCTGAGGAAGACAGTCCCGATCGGGTGCGTGACGCGGCGCCATTCGATGATGCGGACCTCGAAATCCCCGCTTTCCTCAGACGATCAGCTAACCATTAGGTCATAAAGCAGTCGGACACACACGACTGTAACGATCGCGAAATCTGATAATAGTTATATATAACAATGCCCTAGACGGGACACGGGCCCGACCCGTGCAACACATAGTAACACAGCGTGTGTTGTTCCTCGGGACCCTTTCCGGTTCTTAACCTCCAGATCTCGGAGGGCTGCGCGTTGAGTTACAGTGCCTATCAACAGACCATTGGAACTCCGGCCGTCTGTGCCGGCGTTGGTGTCCATAGCGGCGAGCGCACGAAGCTCGTGCTGAAGCCAGCCCCGGAAAATGTCGGCATACGGTTTGTGCGGACAGACGTAATGGGCCAGGGGCGTTCGGTTGCCGCGATCGGCACGAATGTCAGCGATGTGACGCTCTGCACGACACTGACGAACGATGCCGGCACGAGCGTTTCGGTTGTCGAGCACCTCCTCGCTGCTTGTGCCGGAATGGGCATCGACAATCTGATCGTCGAGATAGATGGGGTGGAAGTGCCCATCATGGACGGTTCGTCGTTGGTCTTCTGTGAGTTAATTCGCTCCGCTGGCATCAAGCAACAAACCATTCGCCGACGCCGTATGCGGATCTTGTCGCCGGTCACCGTTGAAGATGGACCGAAGTGGGCGCGACTCACGCCGAACGACAGGGATGATCTCACGCTGCATGCCCGGATTGACTATGACAATCCAGCCATCGGCGTGCAGCAAATGGCCATGCGGCTCACGCCTGGCCAGTTCATGGACGATATCGCGTTCGCACGAACATTCGGATTTGCTCGCGACGTGGAACAGTTGAAGGCCAGGGGTCTCGCCCGTGGCGGCTCATTGGAAAACGCTGTCGTGATTGACGGTGAAGACGTCATCAATCCCGAAGGCTTGCGAGCCGAGGATGAGTTCGTACGCCACAAATTGCTGGATGCGATTGGTGACCTGATGCTCGCCGGCGGGCCGATTGCCGGTGAATACAGTGCAAACCAGCCGGGCCATGCGATCAACAACAAGCTGGTTCGCAAGCTGCTGGATACACCCCAGGCCTGGTGTTGGGAAACTGCGGAAGACGATACGCCCCTGCGCGCCACCGCTTGAACCGGTTCTGCGGGAGGCAGCGCCGGCATCATGGCTTGGCGTTTCGGGGGCGGCCGTCTCTTCTCAGGGTGGCTAAACGCCTCTTCGGACACAACCGCCATGCTGGAATCCTACGCCGGGTCTTCGTTGCCAAGCTCTTTCAGGACGTCCAGGTCGAAAAGCTCGTCGGCGTTCGCTGCTGCTTCTGAATCGCTATTGGCGTTGCCGAGATCGCCCAGGGCCAGCAAGGCCTTTTCCTCTTCGGTAAGGTTCATCTCAGCCGTCATCTGGTCGGCAGCCATCTGGGCTTGCAGATCGTCGAGCGCCTCAGGCTCGATCCAGCCCGCAGCAACCCTTGCCTTCATCACAAAGATCTGGGCGTCATCCTTTCGCATTTCGCCTTTCTTGAGCAAGCCTTCGACCCATTGCGGTTTCCCATCCGGGCCAGGCTCGCGATAGCCGGTGATATCATCGGGCACCAGGCCTGCGACGTCGTCGACGGTCTTGACGCCGTCCTCACCTAGTTTGACGGCGAAAGCCGGGGTCATCCCATCAAGCGCCATGACCTCGTCGTCCACGCCAAGCTCGCGGCGTTTTTCGTCGTTCTCCCTGGCGAGTCGGTCGAGGAATTCCCGGGCACGTTCCTGGATCTCCGACGCCACGTCCTCGTCAAATCCTTCGATCGACAGGAAGTCCTCCGGCGCGACATAGGCGATTTCCTCGACCGTCTCGAACCCCTCCGAGGCAAGCAACTGGGCGAGCGTCTCGTCGGCATCGAGCGCCTTCATGAACAGGTCGGTGCGGGCCTGGAATTCAGCCTGGTAGCGCTCGGAGTCGGCACTTTCGGTGATCAGATCGATTTGCCACCCCGTCAGCTGGGATGCGAGACGCACGTTCTGACCGCGGCGGCCGATTGCAAGGGGAAACTGGTCGTCGGCAACCACGACTTCGACCCGTTGCTCCTCCTCGTCGAGCACAACCTTTGAAACCTCAGCCGGCTGCAACGCATTCACGATGAAGGTTGCAGCGTCAGGGCTCCAGGGAATGATGTCGATCTTCTCACCAGACAGTTCGCCAACGACGGCCTGAACCCGCGCACCCCGCATACCAACACAGGCGCCGACCGGGTCGATCGAGCTGTCATTGGAGATGACACCGATCTTTGCCCGCGAGCCCGCATCGCGCGAGCAGGCCCGGATCTCGATCACCCCGTCATAAACCTCCGGCACCTCCTGGGCGAACAGCCGCACCATGAAGTCAGGCGCCGCACGGGAGAGGAAGATTTGCGGGCCCTTAACCTCCCGCGACACCTTGTAGAGATAGGCCCGAACCCGGTCATTGGGCTGGAAATTCTCCCGCGGGATACCGTCATTGCGGCGGATGATGCCCTCGGCACGGCCCAGATCAACGATCACATGGCCATACTCAACCCGTTTCACCACGCCGTTGATGATCTCGCCGACCCGGTCCTTGTACTCCTCATACTGGCGGTCTCGCTCTGCATCGCGGACCTTTTGCATGATCACCTGTTTCGCCGTTTGCGCCGCAACCCGGCCGAAATCGAAAGGCGGAAGCTCTTCCTTGATCTCGTCGCCGATCTCTAGCGTGGCATCGATCTTCTTGGCTTCGGTCAGCGTGAGTTGCTGGGCCTCATCTTCGATCTCATCATCGGCGACGACGGTCTGGATCCGCCACAAGGACTGCTCACCACTGGCTTCATCGATGACGGCGCGGATATCGTGCTCCTGACCGTAGCGGGATTTCGCCGCCTTCTGGATGGCCTCTTGCATGGCGTCGATGACAATGTGCTTGTCGATCGCTTTTTCTTCCGCCACGGCCTTGGCGATCTGAAGGATTTCAAGTCGGTTTGCGGAAATGCCTGCGGTACTCATGGGGCGTACCTCCTCCTGGGGTCTATGGGGCTTTGTCTGTGGAATCGGTATCAAGGTCGGCGACGGTGCCTGGATCATCTGCGTCGACCTCGTACTCGGCAAACGCGTCTTCGTCCGGTTGCGGCGGGAGGTTACCCCGTGACTGCGTATCGGCAATCAACTCGTCGGTCAGGACCAACGAGGCCTTGCTCATTTCATGGACATGCGCGATCAGTTCAGTCTCGTCTTCGAGCGTCACGTGTACGCCGTCTTCAGCCTCTTCAGCGATGACCCCCTGGAAACGGCGGCGACCATCCAGGGGGGCCGCCAACTCGATCTTCGCCAGGTGTCCGGCCCACCGGGCGAAATCTCCCGGTCGAGTGAGCGGGCGGTCAATGCCAGGGGTGGAGACTTCGAGGGTGTACGCGCTGTCGATTGGGTCATGGGCTTCGAACACAGGTCCAATCGCGCGCGATAGCTTCGCACAGTCTTCCACGTCCGTGGGGGCACCGCCGCTCTTCTCCGCCATGACCTGAAGGCCGGGTCGCCGTCCACCGCTGACCCGCACACGCACGATCTCCATGCCGAGATCGGCAGCGACGGGTTCGATCAGGGCCAGGATACGGTGTTCCTGCTGGCTGAGGGCGATCACGGGATAGGCCTTTTCGGGTTGGACAGGGTCGCTGGAAAAGAAAAGCGGCGGCCCCGTTACCGGAACCGCCGCCGACTATCTTTTCGACTTGTCTTGAAGATAAGTCCGAAGATCGGGTCTGTCACCCCCATTTTGCGTGATCGTCAGCGGGTGGCTTGCACACCCGGTCAGTCATTCACGATATCATGCAGCGCCTTCAGCGTCGCCAGTAGCGGCTCAGCATCGTCAAGGGCCAGGCAACTGGGCGCATCGCAGAGCGCTGCATCCGGCTCCGGATGAAACTCCAGGAAAATGCCGTCAGCCCCCGATGCCACCGCGGCCTTGGCAATGGTGGGCACGCCCTCGCGCCGCCCCCCGGTGGAGCCGCCTGCCGTACGGGGGTCAGCGCCGGGGAGTTGGACGGCGTGTGTTGCATCGATCGTCACAGGCACGCCCAGCGCTTTCATGGCCGGTATCCCGAGCATATCGACCGTCAGGTTGTTGTAGCCAAAACTGCTGCCGCGTTCGCATAGGATCGTGGGGTTGGTGGCCTTCTCGCCAACGGCTTCACCCACCTTCGAGACAATATTCTTGCAGTCCCAGGGGGCGAGGAACTGGGCTTTCTTCACATGCAGCCAGCCATTGCGGGCAGAAACGGCCCGCGCACCGGCAACCACGAGGTCGGTCTGCCGGCACAGGAATGCCGGAACCTGAATGACGTCGCATACCGCAGCGACAGGGTCCGCCTGATCGGGGGTGTGGTAATCGGTTATGATCGGAACGCCGAACTCAGCCTTCAGGTCGGCAAGGATCTTCAAGCCCTCATCAAGTCCCGGGCCCCGGTAGGATGTGATCGATGATCGGTTGGCCTTATCGAAGCTGCCCTTGAAAATGTATGGCAGCCCAAGCCGTTCGCAGGTCGCCTGCAGATGCTCGCACACGCGAAAGGCCAGATCGCGCGATTCCAGAACGTTGAGCCCGGCCATCACCACTAGCGGATGGCCGGCACCAATCGAGATGGGATGGTTTGCGAGAGTTAGGCTTTCTGGCATGGCGCGGAGCTCCGTTTCAGACATGGACAAGCCGCTCCCGAACGCATGTCGGGAGCGGCGATGGTCACGTGATATCGTGCCTAGTGTCTCTTGTCGCGCCTTCGGGGGTGCGGTCGGAGGCTATCCGAAGGTGTAGCGCACGCCCACGGCAAAATTGTTCGACTGGTTTTCGATATCCAGTGTTCCCGGGAAGAGGTCGTTGCTCACCGCGATGTCGTCCGTCGCGCGGAACGCATATTCGCCATAGACTTCGAATGCCGTATTGATGGCGTAGCTGGCGCCAGCCTTGATCTGGTAGGCGAACTTCGTCTCGCCGTCGTCAATAATACCGACACCCGACGGCGCGTATTCAACACTCACGTCGGCAAAGCCGATCCCCGCACCAAGGTATGGGCTGAACGG
>JBCBKE010000068.1:0-15958 GCA_038522375.1 Pseudomonadota bacterium | reverse complement strand
CACGGGGATCGATGCCGATGCAACGGTGGTGGTCGACGTGACTGACGGGATCAACACCGCCTCGGGCGCACTCACTACAGATGGCACCGCGCTGATCGACATCTCGGGCCTAAGCGACGGAGTGTTGTCGACCTCGGTGACCGTGACTGACGATGCTCTTAACACAAAGACGGTAGCCGGGCCAGACGTGACCTACGACAGTTCACCGATCAGTGGGCCGGTTCTGGAAGGCACCGAAGCTGCCGACACGATCAGGGACGGCGGAGGTGCGAGCACAATCCTCGGCCTTGGTGGCAACGACAAGCTGATCGGCAACGGTGGAACGGATGCCATCTTCGGCGGCTCCGGCAAAGACAACCTGCGCGGCGACGCCGGCAATGACCAGCTAACCGGTGGCGCCGGCGCCGATGTCATGAAGGGAGGCAGTGGGGCAGACACTTTCTTCTTCGATGTTCCGGGCCTCGATGGAACGCGGGACAGGATCGACGACTTCGACGCCGCTAGCGGTGACCTCCTGGATCTAACGGGCATCGTCTCGGCCTTCGGTTGGTCCGAAGCCGAGACCGAGGGCTATATCAGCTTCAGCTCGCATTCGAAGGGGGTCTATGTCGAGCTAGCTTCGCCTGATGCTACCCAATCTCTGATCGATTTGCGGAATATCAGCCTCGGGGACGTCACTTACGACGACTTTGTTTTCGTTTGACCATGAACCTGCCAGGCGCGACGGTGATCTTCGCGCCTGGCGCACATAACGGTCGCGTCGCGAGGTCTGTATCACGTGCAATCCCTGCAAGCTCCGATTGAGCCGGACCCTGGCCCTGACCTAGGCCCCGATGCCAAGGCGGCTCCGCTGAAGGGCGTCTATATTGGGGTCGATGCCACAAATCCGACCCTAATTCTGCGCATCCGCTCGTTCCTGCGCGCTGGGGTCGACCTGACCGCGTTCACCTTCCGGCGGAAGAAATTCAATAGCGATTACGTTCCCGAATGGCGCAACATCCATCTCGGCAAGACATCGGACCGCCATTATCTCCGTCGCCTTCCCTCGCTCGTGGCCGGGCTGCGCCAGATCCTGGCCCATAGCGATACGATGCGGGCAGCTGATTTCATCTATGCCCGCAACATGGACCTGCTGTTCCTGGGCCTTCTGGCCAAACGCTTGACCGGCAGCAAGGCTAAACTCGTCTACGAAGTCGAGGATGTGCAGGAGATCTTTTTCAAAGACACAACGGGTGGCGCTATCTTCCGCCGGCTGGAACGCTGGGCGCTTGCCCGCATCGATCTGCTGGTACCGCTGTCGCCAGGATTCCTCAGCGGCTATTTCAAACCAGTACAGGAATATAACGGCCCGAGCTTCGTTCTGGAAAACAAGATCCAGCTCGGCGACAAGCCCGACACACCGACCCACGCCGGCCGGGTTTGGGAGACGATCACAGACCGCTGGGTCATCGGCTGGTTCGGCACGCTTCGCTGCCCCAAGAGTATGGCGTTGCTGGAAGAGATCGCGGTACGTTTGGGCGACCGGGTGGAAATTTATACCCGCGGCTACCCCACTGAAACCGGCTTGCCAGCCTACATAAAGATCGTCGATCGGCACCCGAACTGGGCCTACGAGGACGAATACACCATCCCCGACGATCTCGAAGCGATGTACGGCCGGGTGCACTTCGCGTGGTGCTTCGACTTCCTCGACGAGTTCGGCAATTCGCCCCTACTGCTACCTTGCCGGATGTATCAGGGCGGATTCTACGGCGCGGTGCCGCTGGTAGCCGAGGGGACAGAAATGGCACGCTGGCTCGGTCGGGCCGAGGTCGGACACGCCCTACCCGCCCCCTATGCCGACAGCGTGGTGGATTTTCTCGAGCAGTTGGACCCCGACGAGTACTGCGCCGAGCGCGCCCAAATCATGGCACACCGGCACGAGTTGTTCCTCGAGGACGGGCGCGACATGCGGGCATTGCTCGAAACGATCCGACGCCTCTAGTGGCGCTTCGCACCCTCAAGCTGAGTGGCCAGGTCTGCAACTAGCTCTCCTGCAGAATTCGCCTTGAAATCGGTCAGTTCAGCAATCTCCTGTGGGAGCGCCACGGCGAAGGTGCGCGGCGTGAAGCCGAGCGACGAGAAAGTAGACCGATCGAGGTCGAAGCTGTTGCCCTCGGGCTCGCGGCGCGGATTGTTGATATGGGCAATCTCGGCACCAGTGAACTCGGCCACCTGGCGCGCCAGCGCGTTGATGCTGGCAACCTCACCCACCTGGTTAACGACCCGCACGCGGCCCCCGGTCCTTTGGGGTGGGGTGCTCGCAGCCAGCATAATGCAGCTCACCATGTCCTCGATATGGATGAAGGCGCGAGTCTGGGTACCACTGCCATAGACGGTGAGCGGGAGATCAGAGCGGGCCTGCACAAGGAAGCGGTTAACCACAGTGCCGTAGATCGCGTCGTGGTCGAAGCGGTTGACAAGACGCGGGTCGGAGCGGGTCTCTGCCGTTTGCGTGCCCCAGACGACCCCCTGGTGGAGATCGGTGATCGTCAAGTTGTGATAGCGGGCATAGAAGGCCAGCATCTGCTGATCGAGCACCTTTGTCATATGATAGATCGAATCCGGCTCACCGGGATAAAGGATCTCGCGCTCCACAGAGCGGCCGTCGGCACCATGCGCGGTGACCTTCACGTAGCCCTCAGGCAGGGTCAAACCAGCGCTGGTATAGCCATAGACTCCAACGGTGCCGAGGTGGATCAGATGTGGATCGGACTTCGTCTCGACCAGCGCAGCCAGCAAGTTGTGGGTGGCCCGGATATTGTTGTCGACTGAATAGCGCGCCCCTGCCGACGACCGCATCGAGAACGGCGCCGAGCGCTGCTCAGCGAAATGCACCACGATGTCCGGAGAGAGCTCGAAGATGTTCTGGCAGAGCGCCTCGTAATCGGTAGCGAGGTCGAGATAGCGGATGCCGATGAGGCTACTGCTGTGTTCAGCCCAGGCCGCGACCCGGGCACGCAGGCTCTTGATCGGCACCAATGGGGCGGTGCCAAGATCGCGGTCAATGGCCCGGCGCGATCCGTTGTCGATGATTGTAACGCAGCAGCCACCTGCCGAAAGCCGCAGCGCAGTGGGCCACCCGCAGAACCCATCTCCCCCCAACACCAAGACCTTGGTGCCAGGGGCAATACACGCGCACACGTCGGATGGCATACCCCTCTCCCTGTGACATCAACGCGACACGTGAGTGACGAGATTACAACGTACCCTCCTGCCCGCTAGCGAACAAGCGTGGAGCCGTGAGGTCACACGTGTTTTTTCACGCGAACAGAGTGTTTCGATGCCGCGGCGCAGAGAGTCCGGAATGGTACCGCGTAATATGGTTATATGCCCATTTTCTAGACAACCCACCCACCTGAGTTAGTAAATCCGTGGATTCCGTGGGACAACATGTATACGACATCGCGGCGGATATGACGGGCTGGGACCTCGCGGCCCAGGAACCAGCGACCCCAACGAGGTCGGGATGACGAGTACGATCGACGCCCTGTTTGCGGACGGATCCGCAGGCGACCGGTGCCTGCGGGTGACGCCGCATCAACGTGAGTTCGTAGCCGGGACGCTTTGGATCCTCGTAACCTTCGTCCAGTTCTCGGGCGACGAACTCCTGCTCTATCCACTAGCACTCTATTTCGCCATCCGCGCCTGGCAAGAACGGGAGGCGGTCTTCGGGCTGATGGCTCGGTCCTGGCCGATAATGCTGTTCCCCATCTGGTGCCTGATCTCTCCGATCTGGGCGGTCGAACCGATGGAAGCGCTGAAACAGGCGATCTATCTCTCGCTAACGATGCTGATCTGCTATCATGTGGTCTTGCATCTCAGCCCTCGCCAAATCATGTACGCCGTCCTCGCCGCTACCGGCGCCATCGGCGTTCTGACTTTCGTGCTCGGGGTGTCCTCAGGCAATTTCGCTTGGGCCCTGTTCCCCCACAAGAACCGGATGGGCATCAGCATGCTGATGCTATGGACGGTGGCAGTGGCGACGATGCTCGATCCGGCCTCGCAGCGCCTGATCCGGATCATCGCGGCCGGTGCGGCAGTCTTGGCAGCATTTCTGGTCTTCAACAGCGACTCCGCCACCGCGATTCTACTAATGCTCGCAACGGGCGGCATCTGCTTGGCTGGCGCCAGTGCCCTGCTCGGCGGCTTCCTACGTCCAAGCCGGATCGCCCTGACCTGCTTGGTACTGGCCCTCACAGCCGGAGGCGGCAGCGTCGGTATCTCCACCTTCAAGGGCGATCCGGTGGGGGCGGTGCTGGGCCATTTCGGCAAGGACCGGACCCTGACCGGGCGCACGGTCCTCTGGCAATACGCTACGGCCCAGATTGGGGAGCGGCCTGTTCTAGGCGTCGGTGCCGGTGGCTTCTGGCGGTACCACGCCTCACCACTGGTGCAACGGATCTATGAGGAGCACCACAGGAAACCGCGCGACCATTTCAATTTCCACAACAGCTACTATGAGATAGCTGTCCACCAGGGCCTAGTCGGTCTCGGAATAGTCATAATAGCCCAGTTCTGGGCAACCGGATGGATCCTGCGTGGCGCGCTGACACTAGGAACCATGCCGCATATCTATTTCTTCTGCGCGGCCTCGGCCATCCTCGTACGCACCTTCACCGAGGCAGATTTCTACAAGCACTTTATCATCTTCCACATGCTGTTCTGGATCGGCGCCCTGTCAGCAATGCGCGCAGCCGCGAAAAGCCCACCTGTCTGATGCGCCGCGCATGCCCCTAGCGCAAGCGCTTGTGCACCTGCATGGCCACCTGGCGGCATAGGAAGGCTAGGGCGCCCTCGAGCGTTCCGTATGTCTCCGGCGATCCCGTATTTCCGCGCAGCCAGGCGGCGAGGGCCGCGAAGGGCCGTTCGGGGTCGAAGCAGCAACTGGCAACGAACCCGTAGCGCCCAGGCTTGTCGGATTCAGCGGCCAACGGAAGAGGATCGGATCCGGCCAGCACTGTCAGACCGCCAGCCTCGGCCTCGGCGAGCAGCACCGGACGGGACAGGAACGCCGGCCGGACACCGCTGTCAGCAAGCATCAGGCCTGGCCATTCCGCCTGCCGCGAGATGAGACCGCGCACCAATTCGGCGCGGACCCCCGACCATTTGCCCACCCCCCAGGGCAAGACTGCCAGCGCCCCCGCGTTCTGCACCGCGGTCAGAACCGCGGCGGCGGGCACGCCGTCAGCGAAGAGCTCACGGGTGCCGAGCGCATGCACTTCGATGTTCTCTGCAGTTACAATCTGACGTCCCGAAACGAGGGCTAGCGGAGAGCCACCCCCTACCTCATCGCGGGGCATGGCCAGAACGCTGACCGGTTCAGCGGTAGGCGCAATGGTCCAGCCGTCTGTTGGCCCGATCAGCCCAGCAAAGAGGTCGAGCCCCGCAGTCTCGGTCAGGATCAAAATCCCAGGCGACCGGCGGGGCGCGCCGTGCGCTGCCTGCGCCATGTGGCGTGCCGCGGCGGTTAGCATCGCGCCAAGGTCAACACCGGGATAGAGGTGGACATGGGCATCCACCAGGCAGGTCTCGGAGGGTGGGGGCGCAGACATCGCAGATTATCCTCCCGGCATCAGGCGCAACGATTCGCCAGAACACGTAATCTTGCCGGACACGCCAGGCCGAACCGGCGGTGGCAGGGCCTTGGCTGATACGCCTGCCTCCACGGCAGAACAAGCCGACACATCGCTGCGCCCAGTACCGGAAGGGAGGGTGGAGCCGATCATGTCGTTCCCCATAACGCATCACTTGTCTCGAAAACCCGCCGCGTCTCCGGCGGCAGCCAGCGCTCGCAGAGCAGTGCCGCCTGCCGCGCACACGCCGTGGCGTCCCAGCCCAGATGTGCGCGCATGCAGCGCGCCACGCATGCGATCTCATCCACCGACAGGCGGCCGCGCACCAGATCGTCGGTACGCCGTAGGAGCATGTCGCGCAGGGTCAGGGTGAGGGTCCGCTCTATGTGCGCGCGGCAGATCTTGACGATGTCCCGCTCCGGCCTGCCAGCGAGGTCGTAGCCGATCTCCGCCAGTGGCGGCAGCGGCGCGTCACGCGTGCAGCAGGGGACATCGACGCCAAGCTTCGCCGCCGCCAGGTCGACTGCGCGTTCGGCCACCAGGCGGGCCGTCGTCCATTTCACCCCAATGATCGAGATCAGCCCGTCGAGCCCGCCCGCCTGCACATGGTCGAGGATCCTGCTCTCATGAGAATGGCGCTGGCTGCCCTCTCCGATTTCGGCCGGGGTCAGGCCGCGATAGCAATAGACAACCTCGTCCAGGGTCAGGCCGAGCGCAGGCCAGGCAGCGTTCAAATCGGCCAAGAAATCCGCGATATCGACGGCCTGGAGGTCGGGCGTGTCGGCCCCCTCGCCCGCCGCGGCATAGGTAGTCCCGAAGATCGTACACCCCTCCCAGGGCACTTCGAAGAAGAGCCGCTTGGTCGCGCCTAGTTTCGAATCCGAAGCCTCGTCGCTCTTGATCGATAGCGCGAAATCGCGGGGCGGACGGCGGGTGACGATGTTCATTGACCGCGTAAGCGGCACGTCTGCTGCGGAAGCGGGCAGATCGGTGGCGAGCGCGGCGGCCCAGGGGCCGGCCGCATTCACAACCAGCCGGCCAGCGACCTCGAATTCGGCACCGCTCAGCCGGTCGATGACGCGAACGCCAGCAGCGCGGACGCCCACCTTCAGGACGGCTGTCGCCTCTGCGTGGTTGAGCACGGCAGCGCCATGGGCTGAGGCATCGGACAGGATCTCGATCACTGCACGGTCGGCGAAGCGAACCTGGGCATCGTCCCAGAGCGCCGCGCCGCTGAGACCATCGCCTGGCACGTCCGGGACCATGGCGCGCGCTGCGCGGATCCCCATGACCCGCCCCGGCCGGATCCGCGCCTGCGGGACGAGGCCCGCATTCCGCCTCAGCCCCAGCGAGCGATAGATCTGGATGCCCGCAAACATCGCCGCCGGCCCGCGCAGGCCGTGGCCATAGGTCGGCATCAGAAACGGCAAGGGCCGCACAAGGTGCGGCGCAGTCCTTAACCAGATCGTCTGCTCACGGATCGATTCCCGGGTTCGGGTAAAGTTCAGATGCTGGATGTAGCGGATCCCACCATGGATGGTCTTGAGCGAGTTGTGGCTGGTCTCTCCGCCCAAATCGCCACGCTCGATCACCGCCACTCGCAGCCCGCGCAAGGCGACGTCGCGGGCCACGCAGGCACCGTGGATCCCCGCGCCTACAACGATCACGTCGAAGCGCTCCGAAACCAGCCGCTTGGGATCGCGCTTCATCGCCACCTCATACCACCGGTGTTGAAAAACCCGGTAGGCAAAACGCATCCGCCTCCCGCAGGCGCCCCAGCGCCCTTAAGTATAAACGTTGCGCCTCCCGTGTGATGTCTGAGTAGCGGCAGGTCTGCTCTTCGCTTCGTGCCTGCGCGCATCGCCCAAGAGATCGGTCCCGATGGGCGCGTGCCTCTCGCTGCGACCACACCCAGTGTATTCCGAACCAACTCACTCCCCATCCCCCCCCGAGCGCTCGTAGCCGACTGCATCCATCATGGCCCAAAACTCCGCTGGCAGCCCATCGAACGCGTCCGGATCGACCGTCGAGCGCCAGCGCCCAACCGAGGCTGCGGAGATCGGCCGCGTGATATTGCGGTGGTGGTCGAGCGTCTCGACATCGCCGAGGGGCGCGATAGGCGCGGTCAGCATGGCTGGCGCGAAGGTCAACTCGGCCCAAGCACAGAGATCAGCGAAGACTTCCTCAGGAGCGGAGACCAGAGCCTCGTAGGATTGCCGTCGAACGCGGGGGTGACGTTGGGCCAGCGCGGTACAAGCCGCATTGGCTTCGACCCAACGTCCAGCGGCCTCACCGAGGGTGTCGAACAACCCTGCTTCGACATAGGATAGCGCCACATCGCGCCCGTCGCGCACCAGCCATAGAAAGCGGGCACTGGGAAAGACCGCCTCAAGCGCGTCGAGGTGGAAGGTGTTGTATGGGGTCTTGTCGCCCCAGCGCACACCCTCCAACCCGTGTGCCGCAGCAAGATGGCGGTAGAACGCATCAATCAGGGCCGGCAGGGAGCGCTCCGCACGGGGCAGCGCGCAAGTAAGGCGAGCGAATTCGTCCAGATTGTCGAACCCGAAGGTCGAGAATGAATGGTGTTTCTCGAAATAGGCACAGAACAACCAGACCCGCTCCTGCCAGGTCAGCAGCGCTCCGCGCGGCCAGCCCTCGATAATGTCGCCCAGCACGTAGGTTTCGGGCGGAATGTAGATCTCGCCTGTAGCCATCAGCACCCGGCGCACCAGCGTGTTGCCCGAGCGCCCTGCCCCGATCACGAAAAGCGGCGCCAAGCCGGTGCGCGCCAGCGCTTCGCCGTGGCGGCGGACACGGGCGCGACCGAGAGCGGTCAGCACTTTGTCGCGCCGACGAGATGCCTTAGGCTGGCCGCGCGCCTTCATCCGGCGCCCCCCCGCGCGCGGCGGCGGTAGAGCCCGACCAGCTTGCGTGCTGTCTGCAAGGGGGGCGTATCGGGGCGGGTGCGGCCAGTGTCACCGCGATCTGCGCGCAACCTGTTCAGACGCGCCGCGACGCTGGCCAGACCGTAGCGCGTCCGCGCCAGTTCTTCACCCCTGGCGGCACGAGCCCGCGCCTTCGAAGGATCGGTGCGCAACCGGTCGAGCACTGACGCAACTTCGCCGGGGCGGCAATAGAGGCCGATTTCCCCGAATGTCGCCTCCAGCCGCGGATCGAGCAGGCAAAGCCGCCCGCAGAGCGCGGCTTCGGCCACGGTGCGGCCGAAGGCTTCAACCCAATTTGGACTATAATGATAAACGAAGACATCGAGTGCGTGCAGGAAGTCCTGCGGCGTTTCGGCGCCGAAGGCCAACACCTCCCAACGGCTCAGATCGACCCCGAGTGCCGTCAACTCTGCCTCAGGACAGCCGAGCACGCGCACCCGGACCCCCGCGCCCGCGGGCAGGGAGGCTGAGACCTCAGCCGCGGTCGCAGGCCATTTCAGGGCGTCTGCGCGCCCGTGCCGCCCGACGGTGATCCGGCCGCCCTCCAGGATCGGCGGGCCCCTTCGCCAGGCATCGGTGTCGAACGTATTGGGCCAATCCTCGCTGGTCAGGCGGATCAGTGGCGCGAAGCTTTGCAGTTGGGCACGGATGATCCCCGAGACCGGCGCGAACCATGGCGCGAGCCCGAGCGCACGCCGGGCCCGGCGGCAAACCGCCACTGGATCGAATTCGAGCGAGCCGTCGGCCCGAAACGGCGAATGATGGGTGACCAGCACGGCGCGGTCGGCGCTGAATTCCGCGCATTCCTCGATGCCACGGAAGAACACCAACGGATGGTGCAGAAATGCCGTTCCGGCCCTGGCCTTGCTGTCAGGCGCGAGCAGCGTCACGCCGTCGAGATCGGCCAACGCCAACGCCGCCGGATTTACCGGATCGCGGCTGTCATCGAGATAGGCAGACCGAACGAACATGAGCCCGATCCGCGCACCGAGCGCGGAAAACGCCCGGACGTCTGAGACCATGGCCGCCGTCGTGCCGCCTTGAAAGCGGGCATCGCTCACCACGAGAAGGTCGAACGCCGCCATGCCTCAGCCCGCCCGGCGGCGGCGGACCGTGCGCTGCCAGAGTTCGAGGCCGAGCCGCCTGGAAAGATCCGCCCGCACCGGCGGCGGCGCGCGGAAGCAACCGAGTGCCGCGGCTAGGTCACGCGCCTTCACCGCATCGATCATGCGCCGCCAGGCCCACTTCTTGTGCTCTTCGAGGAGATGGGCCGTGAGCGCCTCGCGGGTCTGGGCGTCGGTCTGCGGCAGCGACAGAAGCCGCTCATCGGCCGCCATCAGCGCAGCATGGGCCCCGGTCGGGTGCTTGCCCGACAGCGACCCCGGGCGCACAGTAGCGAGATAGCCTTGCGGATCGGTCAGACGGAACCGGGCGCCAAGGATCAGCGCCCGCGCATAGAGCTCATAGTCCTCGCCGAGGCGCATGTCGGCATAGGTGAGGCCGCGATGCTCCAGGAAGCTGCGCCGCATCAACGGCTTGAGAAATCCCATCTCGCGCCGCCCGCCGTGACGTGTCGACAGGTTGCCCCGCACGAAGGCGGCCGCGTCGAGGTCGATCTCGCCGATCTCCGTGTCAGACCAGAGCCGGGTGCGAGGGCCGTCGGGATCGTCCTCGGCGACCTTCTCGATATCGTCGGCCAGAAAGTCGAGATCCGCCGCTTCGGCCCGGACCACCAACCGCTCGAGCCGGCCGGGCGCCATCCTGTCGTCGGAATCGAGCACCGCAATCCAGGGCGCACCACTTTCGGCGATCGCCCAGTTGCGGGCCGCTGCCGGCCCGGCGTTGACCTCCTGGCGCAGCAGCCGCAGCGCGGGCGCCGCCGCGGCACGGGCCGCCACAAGCTCGGCCGTCGCGTCGGTCGAGGCATCGTCGACAACCACGACCTCCACCGGCAGGGTCTGCGCCAGCGCGCTTTCGACTGCGCGCCCGATGGTCGCCGCGGCGTTCCAGGCCGCGATCACCACAGTGGCGCGCGGCGGAGGTGCTGGCTGCGCGCCTAGACTCGCAGTCATGGGGCCGCTCGTTCGGAGCATTGCGCCGTCTCCGTCCCGATTGGCTGGAACGACAGACAGTAGTAGCGTGCCTGCGCCATCTGGTTGTCGGGGGCCGTTCCCGACCATTGCCGCTGTCCCTCACCGCCGGCCCAGATATTGATATAGACCTTGCTGGGGGTATTTGGGATCGCGGTTTCTTCGGCGCTGATGCGCAACAACTCGCGCCCGTCGGCGAACCAGACGATGCCTTCGGGCGTCCATTCGAAGGCATATAGATGTGGGACTTCGGCTGCATCGAAGCCAAGATCGATCCACTGGCCCGGAAGCCTCTCGCCGTCCACAAAACGGTTTAGCCAGACCTTGGTTGTGTCGCGGCCGAGGAACTCGAAATCGATCTCATCGTGCGGGTCACCGAAATATGGCCCGGTATAGGTGAAGAAGGACGAGATCACGCCCTCGCCCCGGGCGGCGGTCATTACCACCTCGTAGCGGCCGTAATGGGTGCGCTGTCGGCGCTGGATCTCTCCGCCGATGAAATCCTTGGCGTCCTCCTCGGGGGCGGGCCGCAAAGGCAAAACGAGGGCATCGTCAATGATGTGTACGGCCCGGCGACTCCAGCGGGTCCGAAAGCTCGGCTTGCGGATTGCAAAATTCGCGACGAACCACTCCGCTTCGTCACGTGCCGCTTCGGCAATACCCACATGCCAAATGAAAGCAGTATTCTCCGAACTCTCGGAACCTTCTGCGGCCTGCTCCGAGGCCGGGCCGATCAAGCCAATCCCCACAATCAGAACGGTCAACGCAGATGTTGTTCGAGATGTCACGCGCGATGCCCTCACAAAACCAACTGAGACCTTTGACGCACTCGCCTCTACGAGGTTTATGTCGCACCCATGACGCAAGCAACGGTAATTATCGCCGCTTGGAAGGCGGAGAAGACACTAGCGACCAGCGTTGAAAGCGCGCTCGCCCAAGGAGATATCGTGCGCGAGGTGATCGTCGCCGACGACGCCTCGCCCGACGGTACCAGCGCGCTGGCACAGGACCTCGCTGCCCGGGACGCCCGCGTCAAGCTCACCCGGCTGACCCGAAACGCCGGCCCGGCGGCGGCACGCAACGCCGCACTGGACCTCGCCCAGGGTGATTGGATCGCGGTGCTCGACGCCGATGACGCCATGCGCCCAAACCGGCTGACGCGGATGATCGCCTATGCCGAAGCGCACTGGGCCGACATCGTCTGCGACGATCTTGAACTGGTTGGCGGCGGCACGCGGCCGGGGCGGGTTTTCCTCGGCCCCCATGCACCTATCGCGCCGCAGCGCCTGTCGCTGGAGGATTACCTGGCCGGCAACCAGGCCCGCCCCGACCGTCCGAGCCTTGGGTTCTTGAAACCAGCTCTTCGGCGCGCCTTTCTCGAGACGCACCGCCTGCGCTACGACGAGACGCTGCGCAACGGCGAGGATTTTCATCTGGTGTTGGCCGCGCTGACCGCCGGTGCCGCGCTCTGGCTCATACCTGAGGCTGGATATCTCTACACCACACGGACCGGTTCGCTCTCAAACCGGCTCGACCCAGATCATGCGCGTGCCCTAGCGGAGGCCGATGCCGCCTATCTGGATCGTATGCGGGCGACTTTGTCGCGGGAGGCGCAGCGCCTGATGCGCCAGCGCACGGCTCGCCTGTCCGACCTCGCGGCGGCCGAAGCCGCGCTCCGCGCACTCAAAGCCCGGCATCTGGCCACCGCACTTGCCACGATGACCCACCGCCCCCGGGCAGCAGGACGGCTTCTGCGTCAGTTGCTTGAGGCCGCGAAGAATCGGACGGGCGCGGTTTCGAGATAATCCTGCCCGGACCCAAGATTGCGTCCCGACCGCGCACAATGTCTTAACGAGATCTGGGAGCCTTGCTAAAAAAAACTGCACTGAATCCGGCGGAGACCCGTTTTCGAGGGATCGGACGCGTCCGTCGTCACGAGAATCTGACAAAACTATGTTCAAGACATGCCACTCTTGTTAATGTCCCGCGAGGGTAGGAGCAGTGAGTTTGGTTGTCCGTCTAAGGGCATAGCGTGAGTTGTAGGGATTAGGACGTATATGGTTGATTCTGCTCAGGATTTCCTCGCCAATGGCGAGGATTACCCGGTGGTGTGCGAGCGCATACATCGTGATTCGATTGCAAAGCGTCTCTTTGACATCGTGTTTGCAGGCGCGATGCTAGCCGCATTTCTACCAATTTTTCTGATCATCTCCGCAGCGATTATGATGATTGACGGCGGCAATCCCTTCTTTGCGCATACACGGGTCGGCCGGGGTGGCAAACTGTTCAGATGCCTGAAGTTCCGCACCATGGTCCGGGACGCCGACAAGGAGTTGACAAAGCTGCTGGTAGCGTCGCCTGAAGCTGCCCGTGAATGGAAGGCATGTCGCAAGTTGCGCGATGATCCACGCATCCTACCGGTGATCGGGTCACTTCTTCGCAAGTCCAGCCTCGACGAGTTGCCGCAAGCCCTGAATGTACTGCGTGGCGAGATGAGTATCGTGGGGCCGCGTCCGGTCGTCGCCGAAGAGCTTGAGCGGTACGGTGCGTTTGAGCGCTACTACCTGTCGGTCCGTCCAGGTCTCACCGGTCCATGGCAGGTCGGCAATCGGTCCGACGAGAGCTATGACAATCGAGTCCGCCAGGACGTGGACTACGTTGTGAACCGTAGCATGAGCCTCGACCTGCGGATTGTCCTTCGCACGGCGCGGATTTTCCTCAGCGGCCGGGCTCCGGGCGCCTACTAACGGATTGCAGAGCGTCGCAGACGAATACGCTGCATATCGTAGTTTGAGGTATGGCTAACTCATCGCGCGCCATACTCAACTCCGGAGCTGATCAACGCATGACGGTGATCTTGTCCTGCTGCTTGAGAGCTTGCGACGAAAATGACCGGGCGACGCCTGTGGGCGCTGATTGCTGAATACCGGCTACCACAAGTGTTATGGGAGCTCCCGCAAGCCAGACGAACGCAAGCCAGAGCCACAGGGAGCCGCCGAGTGCCAGGAGGCCGAGAAGACCAACGACTGCGGTACACCCGTATCCAAGGGCAAGCGATCTGAACATCGACCAAACCACCTTTCTGGTGCATTGTAACACGCAGCGAGACGAACTTCGGCCTGGAGTTGTATTGCGACGCCGACATTCGCGTAATCGAATATATGTGTTGTTTGGCCTTCGTCCAAGGATAGAAGGTTATACAGGCAGAAGCCCGCCGATGCGGCTCATAGGTTAGCGCTTTGTCGAACCGATCTCCCCTAGCATCGTCTCCCCCTGCCCCACCCGGCATTGCGGCCCGCAAATCCCCGGTCACGCCCGCCAAACGGCTCATGCTGGGGTTCAAGATCGTTATCTGCCTTGGCATCATGGCGTGGATCCTGTCGCGCGCCGATCTCGGCGCAGTGTTCGCGGTTATGGGGGGCGCTGACCCACGATTGCTGGCGCTGGCGCTGGCAATGCAAATTGTCGGTGGCGCGCTGATTACTTTGCGCTGGCGGGCACTGCTGGCGGTCAAGCACGTCGCTCCCGGCTTTGCCTATCTGTTCCAGTCGACGGTGAGTTCCTTCTTCTTTCGCCAGTTTCTACCCACGGTGGTGGGCGGCGATACAATCCGGGGCTATGATGCCTGGCGCGCCGGAGCCGATCCTGGCTTCGCGGTCTTCTCACTGGTGGTGGACCGGCTTTTTGGGCTTATGGCGCTGGTCTTGTTCGCGCTCCTGGCCGGGGTCGCGCTCGACCGGATCGCGGTCAGTCTGCCCGGTCTGCAACTCTGGAGCGTGGTGGCACTGACTGCGCTGCTGATCCTGCTGGCGATCGTGGCGGTTCCGCGGCGCATCCCGACTCCGCGCTGGACCCCGACCAAGCTAACACAGCTGATCGCCGCGATGCAGGTCTTCAGCACAGCACCGCTCGTCCTCTTGAGATGTTTCATCCTTTCGGTTGTTCTACAGATCAATGTCGTGACCTTCTACTGGGTCATCGCCCAGAGCCTCGGGTTGACCGTACCCTACACTGCCTTCTTCGCGATCGTTCCTGTGGCGATCTTTGCTATGATGGCACCGATCTCGATCAACGGGATCGGTGTGCGGGAGGCGGTGTTTATCCTGCTTTTAGGCCTCTGGGGCATCGAGAAATCCCATGCGTTGGCCTTTGCTTGGCTCGAATTCGGGCTGGTACTGACAACAGGGCTGGTCGGCGGCGCCGTCTATGCCTTGCGTCGCGAGCGGCCCTTCACCCGCTCCCCGCAGGCGGGAGCCGACTAGCCGCAGGCAGCGTCTAGGAAGACACGGCTCACCCGGTTGGAGGCGTCAACAGTAGCGACGCTTCTGGGCTGCTGGCCTAAACCCGCCCAGCCACATCTCGCGGCCCACAGAGAACCGCGCCGCAGAATTGGGCACCGTGTCCCCGTTACCGCTCTGCCATTCTCGCTTCGACCCGGAGTGGACACCCCTGCCTTGCCCCCCTACCACTTTTGCCATTCGACCTGACCGCGCATGAAGGACCGCCGCACGATGCTATCCTCTCTGCGCCGCCTCTGGCGCAAACGCGGACCACCGCCGGATTCCCCGCCGCCCCCTGGGCCCGATCCCGCTCACCGGATATACGCGGTGGGCGATGTCCATGGCAGGCATGACCTGCTTGAGGCAATGCTATGGAAGATCAAGCAGGACGCCCGCGCCCAAGCCGACGAGCGCCAGCCGATCCTGGTCTTTCTCGGCGATCTGGTGGATCGCGGTGACAACAGTCGCGAGGTGCTCGACCAAGTGATCGCTGCCTGGCTCTCCTGGCCGCGCACGATCGTTCTGCGTGGCAACCATGAGGACGCACTGCTATCCTTCCTGGACGCGCCGGAGCAAGGCGAAGCCTGGCTCAACTATGGCGGAAGGCAGACGTTCGGCAGCTATGGCATCCCGGTGCCGTCAGACATGCCAAGCGCGGACGAGTTGCACGCCGCCGCCGCCGCACTCGCCCGCGCCATGCAGCATCACGCCGACTTCCTGCGCAAGACCGAAACGCACTTCGTCTCGGGCCATGTCGTGCTGTCCCATGCAGGTCTCGACCCGGCACTGCCGCTCGTTGGACAGCCTAGCGAAGCGATGATCTGGGGCCGCTCGGGCTTTCTCGACATCGGCCCACCTCCGGGCCTACGCGCCGTCCACGGCCATTGGGACGCGCCGTCCCCCGTCGTCACCCGACACCGCATCTGCGTTGACACCGGCGCCTATTACACTGGTCGCCTCACAGCCGTACGCCTTGACGCCGAAACCGAAGTTCTCTCAGTGGACGCGCTTGACCTTTAATGGTCCGC